>JAABQW010000079.1 GCA_011391275.1 Betaproteobacteria bacterium | reverse complement strand
CGAGCCCCTTCCCCGCGAGCATCTCCGACACGTAGTGGGCCGTCGCCTCGCCCTCCACCGTGAAGTTGGTGGCGAGGATCACTTCCTTCACGACCCCGTCGCATGCGCGCCTGAGGAGCCGGTCGAGGTGGATCTCGCGCGGCCCTATGCCGTCCAGGGGCGAAAGCCGCCCCATCAGGACGAAGTACAGCCCGCCGTAGCTCTGGGTCTGCTCCATCATCAGGAGGTCGCCCGGGGTCTCCACCACGCAAAGCAGCGAGACATCGCGCCGGGTCGACAGGCAGATCTCGCAGGTCTCCGCCTCCGTGAAGGTGTTGCAGCGCGCGCAGTGGCGGATCCGCTGCAGCGATTCGCCGAGCGCGGCGGCCAGGCGTCCGGCGCCGGCATGGTCGCGCTGCAGAAGGTGGTAGGCCATGCGCGTCGCGGACTTGGGGCCCACGCCCGGCAGGCACCGGAGTGCCTGGATCAGCTCGTCCAGCGAGTCGGGCGTTCGCATCGCTTGGCGCGCCTCAGAACGGCAGCTTCATCCCGGGCGGCAGGTTGAGCCCGGCGGAGAAGCCGGCCATCTTCTCCTGGGTCGTGGCCTCGGCCTTGCGCGCCGCGTCGTTGAAGGCGGCGGCCACGAGGTCCTCCAGCATGTCCTTGTCCTCGCCCAGCAGGCTCGGGTCGATCGTCACCCGCTTCACCGCGTGCTTGCAGGTCATCACCACCTTCACGAGCCCCGCGCCCGACTGGCCCTCGACCTCGACGGAATCGAGGCTCTCCTGGACCTTGCGCATGTTCTCCTGCATCTGCTGCGCCTGCTTCATCAGCGCGCCCAGCCCGCCCTTCATCATGGTTTGCCTCTCCTGTTCTCGTTCGACTCGGGTTCCCTGTCGCCCGCGGGCCGGATGGAGGACGGCACGACCTGCGCGCCCATGCCTTCCACCAGGTCGCGCACGAACGGGTCGGACTCGAGCGCGGCCGTCGCGCCGTCGAGCCGCTTCTGCGCCTCGACCCCGCGCACTGCCGCCACGCTTTTCCCGCTCGTCGGCCCCACCCGCACCGAAAGCCGGAAGCCGGCGCCGAACCGCGGGGCCAGCTCCGCCTTGAGCTTGTCCTGGTACGACTTCTCCGCATACATGCGGTGCGCCTCGGGGACGGCGAGGTGGAGGTGGTTGCCCTCGAACGAATCCAGTTCCCC
This sequence comes from Betaproteobacteria bacterium, assembly GCA_011391275.1. Taxonomy (GTDB): domain Bacteria; phylum Pseudomonadota; class Gammaproteobacteria; order Burkholderiales; family Usitatibacteraceae; genus FEB-7. The sequence goes on along the minus strand of JAABQW010000079.1, from coordinate 4,970 downwards.
GTAACGCGCGAGCAACCCCGCCATGCCGCTGAAGTTCGCGCGGTCCACGAAGGCCGTCCAGTCGCCGTCGAAGGCTATGGCGGCCGCTGCAGGTGGCGCGCTTTCCGCGACCGGAGCGGCCTCGCGGGCGACCGGGGCCGGCTCGCGGGCGACCGGGGCCGGCTCGCGGGCAACAGGTGCGGGATCCCGGGCCACCGAAGGCGCCGGGCCTGCCTCGCCTCGCGGCGCCGAAACCGACGGCGCGGCGCGCGCCGGCAGCAACTCGCCGGGGGAGGCCGTGCCAAAGGAAAGCATGCGCATCACCGCCATGCCGAACCCGGCGATCTCGTCCGGTGCAAGCGGCAGGTCGCGCCGCCCGAGGACCGCCACCTGGTACATCACCTGGACGCGCCCGGCATCGAGACGGGAAGCCAGCGCCGCGATGCGCGCCGTGTCGGGTTCGTCGGGCGCGAGCTGCGCGCCGTGCTGGGCCATCGCCACGCGATGCAGGATGCCCGCGATGTCCTGCAGGGCCTGGTCGCACGACAGGCCGCGCTCGGAAATGCGCTCGGCTTCCGCCAGCGCGCCCGGCCCGTCGGCCGACGCGATGGCCTCGAGGAGCGGCCAGACGAGGTCGCCCCCGACGGCGCCGAGCATGTCGGCGACCTGGGAAGCCATCACCTTGCCGGAGCCGAAGGCGATGGCCTGGTCCGTGAGGCTCAGGCTGTCGCGCACGCTGCCCGCCGCCGCGCGCGCGAGCATCGCCAGCGCGGCGTCCTCGAAGGGGATGCCCTCCGCGTCGAGCACGCGCTTCAGGTGGCCGGCGAGCGCCAGGGGAGGAAGCGCCTTCAGGTTGAACTGCAGGCAGCGCGACAGCACCGTCACGGGCAGGCGCTGCGGGTCGGTCGTCGCGAGGATGAACTTCACGTGCTCGGGCGGCTCCTCGAGCGTCTTCAGCATCGAGTTGAACGCATGCCGCGAGAGCATGTGCACCTCGTCGATGATGTAGACCTTGTAGCGCCCCGACACCGGCATGTACTGCGCGGTGTCCAGGAGCTCGCGCATCTCGTCGACCTTGGTGTTGGTCGCCGCGTCCACCTCGAGCATGTCCACGAACCGGCCGGAGTCGATATCCGTGCACGCGCGGCACTTGCCGCAGGGGCGCGAAGACACGCCCGTCTCGCAGTTGATCGCCTTGGCCAGGATGCGCGCCAGCGTGGTCTTGCCGACCCCGCGCGTGCCGGTGAAGAGGTACGCGTGGTGCAGGCGGCCGGTGTCCAGGGCGTTGGCGAGCGCGGTGACCACGTGCGGCTGCCCGACCAGCTGGTCGAACGCCTTGGGGCGCCACTTGCGCGCGAGCACCTGGTACGTCATGGAATCGTCCAGCGGAACGGCCGCGCCAGCGCGGCCGATTGAATAGGGAAAGGCGAGCCTGACCCCCGGCACTTGAAGGAATCGACTATGGCTGCTTCGTTCCCGACCTGACCAGGTTCGCCGCCCTTCAATGCGGGGAGGCCCGCCGGAACGGATTATCGCATATCGACTACGCGGCGAGCGCGCAGCTGCGAAATCCGGCGAACACGTCGTTGCGATTGGGAAGGTAGAAGTTCCGCCAGCGGCTGTGGACGAGTCGCGAGCGCGTGGCGAAGCATCCGCCCCGGAGCACTGCGTGCGAGTGGAACCACGGCTCCGAGTACTCCGCGTAGGCGTCCTGCTCGAACCCCGGGTACGGCGCGAAGCCCGAGGCTGTCCACTCCCACACGCCGCCGATCATCATTTCGAGCCCGCTTGGCGCCGGTGCCGGGTCGGGCGCGCACGCCGGCCGCTCGAGCCGGTAGTCCAGTCCGGGCGCCCGCAACGGCACCGCATCGCCCCAGGGATAGCGGTCCTCGCGGCCGCCGTTTCGCGCCGCGAACTCCCATTCCGATTCCGTGGGAAGCCTTCGGCCCGCCCAGCGGCACCAGGCCTCGGCCTCGTGACGGCAGACCTGCACGACAGGCTCCTCCCCGCGCAATGGCGCTTGCGAGTCGAACCAGCGCATCGCCCAATCGCCGTCCTCGCGCACCCAGTTGCGCGGTGCCATTGCGCCCGCGGCCTCGCGCCAACGCCGTCCCTCCCCGGTCCAGTACTCGTCGCGACCGTAGCCGCCCTCCTCCACGAACGCGAGGTACTCGCGATTCGTCACGGGGCGGGATGCCATCGAGAACGGCGCGATGCGCACCGGATGCGCCCACTTCTCGTTGTCGAACGCGTGCTCGCCGTCGTCGCGGCGCGCGCCCTGCAGGAATTCGCCTCCCGCGAATCGCACGTCGCGGGCCGGGCCGGGAGAGTGCTCCGGCATCGGCTGATGGGCCCGCCGCGGCGGCGCGAGCCCCAGCGTGTGCAACGTCATGAGGAGCGCCTCGCCGTGCATGTCCTCGTGGTAGAGCGCCAGGCGAAACCGATGGCGGTCGTCGTCGCGGCTCGCGGCGAGGTCCTCCAGCGTCTGCCCGAGCGTCTCCTCGAGGTAACCGAACACCGCCTGCAGCGGCGGGTAGTCCAGCGTCCAGCGCGAGTCGTGGGCCACGGTGCGCGAATCGAAGAGCGCATCGGCCCCGGGCAGGTGCGAGGGCACCCGCGCGCCCGCGGGATCGTCGGGCCGCCAGCGCCGGCAGAAGAATTCCTGGAAGAAGCCGATGTGGGCGAGCTCCCAGATCGGCGGATTCACGATCTCAAGGAGCGGGAACTGCCACTGCGCGCCCTCGAGGTGGCCGTACATCGAGAGGGTATAATCGCGGCTCTCCCGCAAGGCGGACGCAAGCGCGTCGATATCGTTCAGCATGGCGAGGTCTTCCCGGTCCCGGCCCGTGGCGTTCATCGTGACGCCCGGCACGCGAGAGGCCAACAACGGCAACTGGCGCACCGCCCGGCGCTGGGCGGGTTTCCTCGCCGGGGTCGCGAAGCCGATTGTACAGAGCGAGTGGAATGGCGAGCCGGCCGATGTCGCCATCGCCCTGCACGCGCGGCGCAGCGCCGCCTCCATCGAGCGCCTGCGCAGCGTGCGCCCCGAAGTCCCCCTCGTCCTCGTGCTCTCGGGAACGGACCTGTACCGCGACCTGCCCGTCTCCCCGGAGGCAAGGCGCTCCCTGGAACTCGCCGACCGCATCGTGGCCCTCCAGGAGGACGCGCTGGCCCACGTGCCGCCCGCCCACCTCGGCAAGTGCGAGGTGATCTACCAGTCGTCCTCGAGCCTCGCGCCCGCGCGCAAGCCCGCCGGTCGCCTCGACTGCGTGGCCGTCGGGCACCTCCGCGAGGAGAAGGACCCCGGCACGCTCTGGCGCGCCCTGGGACTCCTCGATCCGCGGCTGCCGGTCCGCGTGCGCCACATCGGCGCCGCGCTCGATCCCGGGCTGGGAAGGCAGGCACGCGAGCTGATGGCGTCCGACCGGCGCTACCGGTGGAACGGCCCCCTGCCGCACGGCCTTGCGCGGAGCGCGATCCGCGACGCGGACCTCCTCGTCCACCCCTCGACGATGGAAGGCGGCGCCAACGTCATCGTGGAGGCGATAACCGCAGGCACGCCCGTCGTCGCGAGCCGCGTTTCCGGAAACGTCGGCATGCTGGGGCGGAACTATCCCGGCTATTTCGAGGTCGGTGATGCAGTGGGCCTGGCGCGCCTCCTGGAGAACCTGGTTCACGACCCGGAGCCACTTCGCGCGCTGCGCAAGGCGTGCGGCGAGAGGCGCAAGCTCTTCGCGCCGGGCCGCGAGCGCCAGGCCCTTCGCCGCCTCGTCCTCGGCCTGCTGGGCGGCGACAGGCGCTAGAATCCCACGAACGAACACATCCCCGGAGCGAACGACGATGGACATGCAGGTCCGACTCACCCAATTCAGCCACGGCGGCGGCTGCGGCTGCAAGATCGCGCCGGGCGTGCTGGAGAAGATCCTCGCCAAGACCGTCCCCGGGCTGGTGCCGAAGCAGCTCCTCGTCGGCATCGAGACGGCCGACGACGCCGCCGTCTACCAGATCAACGACACGCAGGCGATCGTCGCCACGACGGACTTCTTCATGCCCATCGTCGACGACCCCTTCGACTTCGGCGCCATCGCGGCCACCAACGCGATATCCGACGTCTACGCGATGGGCGGCCACCCGCTCTTCGCCCTCGCCCTCGTGGGCATGCCCGTGGACAAGCTCCCCGTGGAGACGATCCGCCGCATCCTCGAAGGCGGCGAGTCGGTGTGCGCGCGCGCCGGGATCCCCATCGCCGGCGGCCACACCATCGACTCCGTCGAGCCGATCTACGGACTCGTCGCCATCGGCCTCGTCGATCCGCGCAACCTCAAGCGCAACGCGGGCGCGAAGGCCGGCGACAAGCTCGTGCTCGGCAAGCCCCTGGGCGTGGGCATCTTCAGCGCCGCGCTCAAGACCGGGCGCCTGGGCAAGGAAGGCTACGCGGCGATGATCGAGAGCACGACCAAGCTCAATACGCCCGGCCCGAAGCTGGGCCTGCTCCCGGGCGTCCACGCGCTCACCGACGTCACCGGCTTCGGGCTGCTGGGCCACCTCCTCGAGATCTGCAAGGGCTCGCGGGTCGCCGCGCACCTCGACTGGGACAAGCTGCCGGTCCTGCCCGGCGCGCTGGACCTCGCGCGCGAAGGCTTCACCACGGGCGCCTCGAAGCGGAATTTCGCGGGCTATGGCGACCGGATCGCGCTGGCACCTTCCATCGACGAGGGCGGCAAGGCCCTGCTCACCGATCCGCAGACGAGCGGCGGGCTCCTCGTCTCCTGCGCGCCGGACAGCGTGGATGAAGTCCTGCGGATCTTCGCCGCCGACGGCTTCGGGCACGCCGCCGTGATCGGCGACATCGTCTCGGGCGAGCCGGGCGTGCGCGTCGACTGACATCGGCGACTTACCCTCACCCCCGACCCCTCTCCCAAGGGAGAGGGGAGCAGCGTCTCCCTATCTCCCAAGGGAGAGGGGAGCAGCGTCTCCCTATCTCCCAAGGG
>JAABQW010000078.1 GCA_011391275.1 Betaproteobacteria bacterium | reverse complement strand
GGCCGGAAGACGTCGAGGGAGAGCCGGTCGGAGAACCCGTTCTTCTTCTGGACGCGGTTGAGGAGGTCGGTCCAGTACTCCTTCTTCGGGTAGTACGTCACCAGCCGCTCGATGGCGGAGACGTACCCGGTGCTGTCCTTCTGCTTGTTGTAGCAGTTGGCGAGCATCTGAAGTTCCTGCTCCGCGGGCTTGCGGTTGTTGCCTTCGCCGACGGCGCGCGCGACCGCCGCGCAGTCGTTGAGCAGGAAGTGGGACTGGACGAGCAGGGTCTGCATCGCCGGGTCGGTGCCGCCTTCCTTCTGGTAGCGCGCGGACCACTGGGCGGCCTTGGCGTAGTCCCTGGCGTGGTAGTGAAGCCCCGCCACTGCCTGGATCAGCTTGAGCTGCTCGGCGCCGGTGTTTCGCCCCGAGGCGATCACCGCCTCGAAATCCCGGGCGGCCGAGGCGTGGTCGCCGGCGGCGGCGGCGATGCTGCCGCGGGTGCGCTGGATGACGTAGGTCTCGTAGGGTGTCTTGCCGGAAGCGGCCTCCGCTTCCGCCACCTTGGCGAGCGCCTCGCGGTACTTCCTCGCCTTGAAGAGCGAGTCGGCCGCCTGCAGGGGCTTGCCGACCTCGGGCCGGACCGTGTTCTGGGCCAGCGCGGGCGCGGCCTGGGCGAGGAGGAGGGCGACGGCAAGGGCGCCGGCGCGAAGGAGGTTGAGGCCGATCATCGTGCTTTTCTCCTGGTTCCGGAAATGGCCGGGGCCGCGCCGGCAGGGCGCGGCCCCGGGGTCCGCTGCGTCAGTCGACGTACTGCTCGGCCCCGACGAGGCCGATCTTGGTGATGCCGTGGCTCTGTGCCGAAGCCATGACGCCCGCGACGTGCTTGTAGCTCACGATCTTGTTGGGCCTGAGGTGGAACTCGGGCTGCACCGGCTGCGCCGCCGCGCTGATGAACTTCGCGTCGAGCGTCGGGCGGTCGGGCACCGTGTCGCCGCTCCAGATGACCGTCCCGTCGAAGTCCACTTCGACGAGGATGACCTCCGGCGGCACCACCGGCGGGGGCGGGTTGCCCACCGGCATGTTGAGCTTCACGGCGTGCGTCTGGATCGGGATGGTGATGATCAGCATGATGAGCAGCACCAGCATCACGTCGATGAGCGGCGTGGTGTTGATGTCCACCATCACTTCCGGGTCGCTGCTGCCGCCGGAGCCGACTTGCATTCCCATGGGGGTTCCTTTCGGTGGCGGGCGCTCAGAGCGCGCGGGCGGGGGGCTCGGTGATGAAGCCGATCTTGAGGATCGAGGCGCGCTGGCAGGTGGCGACGACGCGGCCGACGAACTCGTAGCGCGTGTCCTCGTCGGCGCGCACGTGCACCTCCGGCTGCGGGTTCTGCACCGCGACCACCTTCAGCTTCTCGAACAGGGCCTTCGTGCTGGGCACGTGCTCCATCCCCCAGAACAGGTCGCCGTCCTTGTTGATGGAGATCGTGATGTTCTCCGGCTTCGTCTGCGTCGGGACGTTTCGCTCCTTCGGCAGCTCCATCGGAACCTGCTGGATCACGACCGGGATGGTGATCAGGAAGATGATGAGCAGCACCAGCATCACGTCGACGAGCGGCGTGGTGTTGATGGCAGCCATCACCTCCTGGTCGCCCTCCTCGGCGGGGCCGGCGGACATGGCCATGGCGTTACGCCTTCGCCTTCTTCGACGCGCCGGCCACCATGACCAGGTGCAGGTCCGCGGCGTAGCCGCGCAGGTGCTCCATCGCCACCTTGTTGCGGCGAACGAGCCAGTTGTAGGCCAGCACCGCCGGGACCGCGACCGCGAGGCCGAAGGCCGTCATGATCAGCGCCTCGCCCACCGGGCCCGCCACCTTGTCGATGGACGCCTGGCCGGCGATGCCGATGGCGGTGAGCGCGTGGTAGATGCCCCACACCGTGCCGAAGAGGCCCACGAACGGGGCGGTGGAGCCGACCGTCGCGAGGAACGCGAGGCCGTCCTGCAGGCGGCTGCCGACGTTCTCGACGGAACGCTGGATGGCCATCGTGACCCACTCGTTGTAGTCGACCGTCTCGGAGAGCTTGCCCTCGTGGTGCTTCTTGGCTTCGAGGGCGGATTCGGCGATGAACCGGAAGGGGCTGCCTTCCTTCAGGGAGGACGCGCCGTCGGTCACCGAGCCGGAAGTCCAGAAGGTTGCCTTCACGGCGGCGGCTTCCTTGAAGAGCTTGTACTGCTCGTAGACCTTCACGAACATGATGTACCAGGAGCCCATCGACATGATGACGAGGATGATCAGCGTGCCCTTGGACACGAAGTCGCCCTGCTTCCAGAGGGCCTCGAGGCCGTAGGGGTTCTCGATCGTCTCCTTTTCCTTCGCAACGGGCGGCGGCGGCGCGGGCTTGGGGGCTTCGGCGGGCGCGGCCGCGTCGGCGGGCTTGGCCGCGTCGGCGGCGGGCGCCTGCGCGTGGGCCGCGGTGGAGAACACCAGCGGCGCTGCCGGCGCGAAGGCGAGGATGATGGCCGCAAGCAGCGCGGGCAGTCGGCGAATCAGGTGCATGTGTATTCCTCCAAATTTCCTGGTGACGTGCTGCGGGTGAATGGGGGCGGCCGGAGCGTCAGTCCGACAGCTTGAAATCGATGTCCACTTCGCCGATGAAGCCGACGGCCTCCGGCGCGAAACGCCACTGCGACAGCGCGCGGATGACCTCGCGGTCGAAGATGCGCGGCGGCCTCGCCCGGATGATCCTGACCTCCGACACGGTGCCGTCGGGGCGGATGACGAGGTGCGCGACGACGTTGCCGCTCTGGATGCCGTCGCGGATCGCCTGGCGCGGGAACACGGGGCGCACGATCTCGCCCACGGGCTTCACGTTCTTGCGAACGACCGGACCCGGGGGCGCGGGCGGCGCGGCGGGCGCGGGGGCCGCCTTGGGGGGCGGGCCGGGCGGGGGCTTCGTCGTGGTGACGGTCGTGATCGTCGGGGCCTGCTGGGCCTGGACGGGGACCTGGATGTTCACTTCGGGCGGCGGGATGAACGGCGGCGGCGGCGCGGCGAGCTTCGGCGGCGGCGGGGGCGGCGTGTCCTCGATGGGCTTCTTTATCTCCTCGATGATCTTCGTCTCGAGGGGGGCCTTGATGACTTCGACCACCTTGCGGGCGAGACCGGACACGAGCGCGTAGCCCACGGCCACGTGCAGGATGCCGACCATCACGATGCTCGGCAGGTGCTTGGCCGGGCTTCGCTGGGTCTCCCTGTAGTTCTTCATGAAACCATCCTCCACCCCTTCGGCGCGCGTAGGCGCCACTCGGTCACGGCGGCCCCTGCGGCCGCCCGTTATGCAGGCCGCGTGCCAGCTCCGGGACACACGGGAATCCATCCCCTTCCCGCATCCTGCCCGGGGAAGGGACCGTTTCGGAAATCCGGCATTTTAAGCGACTACGCCGGCGATTTCCAGCCTTGTCATTTGTGGGTAACCTTCCGGGCTGCGGGGGGACTGCCTGCCCGATGGGAGAACGCGTTGGAAAACCGGATGCCGCTGGAGGAGGCCCGCACGCTTGCCCGGGCGGGAATGGACGCGCTTCGCCGGGGCGATGCCCGGTCGGCCCGCGGCACTTTCGAGCGGCTGGTGGCGGCCGGAGTCGACGATGCCTCGGCCTGCGTGGCGCTGGGCCTCGCCTGCCGGACCCAGGGCGACATCGACTCGGCCCTGGCAGCCGTGGATCGCGCCCTGGGCCGCGAGCCGCGCAACCTGCGCGCCCTGATCCTCAAGGGCGACCTTCTCGCCAGCCTCGGCGATGTGCGGGCCGCCTCGTCGTTCTACCTGGCCGTCGCCAACCAGGCGCGCGCGATGGGAGAGGTCCCCGCCGACCTGCGCCCGGAGGTCGAGCGAGCGCGCGCGCTCTGCGAGCGGTTCGCGGGGCAACTCGAGGAAGGCGTTCGCGCCCGTCTCCGGGGCCGGGGGCTCCTGGATGAAAAGGCCTCCGGCCGGTTCGCGCAATCGCTCGACATCCTCTTCGGGCACAGGCAGCCCTACTTCCAGCAGCCGCGCTACTACTTTTTCCCGGGCCTGCCGCAGATCCAGTTCTTCGACCGCGCGCTGTTCCCGTGGATGGATGGCCTCGAGGCCGCGACGGCGGACATACGTGCGGAACTGGCAGGGGTGATGGGGAAGGGGGATTCGGCCTTCACGCCCTACGTGCAGAGCGACCCGCGGCGGCCGCGCAAGGAGCAGGACGGCCTCCTCGACAACCCCGACTGGAGCGCGCTCTACCTCTGGAAGAACGGGGACATCGTCCCGGAGAACGCGGCACGCTTCCCGCGCACGCTCGAGGCCTTCGCCGGGGTGCCGGTCCCCCGGATTCCGAACCGCTCGCCGTCGATCCTTTTCTCGCAACTCAAGGCCGGGGCGCGCATTCCGCCCCATTGCGGGCTCGTGAACACCCGCCTCATATGCCACCTGCCGCTGGTCGTGCCGGGGCAGTGCCGTTTCCGCGTCGGCAACGAGACCCGCGAGTGGGAGGAGGGCCGGGCGTGGGCCTTCGACGACACCATCGAGCACGAGGCCTGGAACGCAAGCCCGCAGACCCGGGTGATCCTGCTCTTCGAGGTCTGGCGCCCGGAGCTGAGCGAGGAGGAGCGCGCGCTCGTCACGGCGATGTTCGAGGCGATCGACGCGGGCAGCGGCGAGCGCCCCGCGTGGGAAATCTAGCGGTGCCCCCGGCCGGCGGTGGCGCGGTGCCGGGCGCCTGGGACGAGTACTGGCGCCTGTCGCGGGAGACGTCTGCGCTCAAGGGGGGCGGGCCTCTCGACGAGGTCCTCGCGCGGTTCTGGCAGCGCGTCCTGGGGCGCCCCCTGTCGGCAGGCTCGCGGCTTCTCGACATCGCGTGCGGCAACGGCGCGGTGACCGCGGCTGCGGTCGGCACCGGCACGGCAGTCGCGGGCGCAGCGGGGCTGTTCGGGATCGACCGGGCGGAGGAGGCCGTTCGAGCCTACCGGGCCCGGTTCCCCACGGGGAAGGGTGTGGCGGGCGATGCCCGCCGGCTGCCGTTCGCGGACCGGTGCTTCGACCTCGTCGCGAGCCAGTTCGGCATCGAGTATGCGGGCGAGGCGGCGTTCGGCGAGGCGGCGCGCGTGACGGCCCCGGGCGGGCTTCTCGCCGCGGTGATCCACCGGACGGGCGGGGCCATCCATCGCGAATGCGCCGGGAATGCCGCCGCCATGGCGCGCGTCGCAGCCTCGGGCATCCTGCCGGCCGCCAGGGAAGCCTTCAGGCGCGGCGCGGCCGCCTCGCGCGGGCAGGGTAGCCGCGCCGCCTTCCGCGCAGCCGATGCCCGGCTGGCGGTTGCAGTGAGGCAGATCGAGGGCGTCCTGGCGGAATTCGGAACCCGGGTCGCCGGCGGGACGGTGCAGCGGCTCTACCAGGACCTCGCCCACATGTTCGGACGGCTCGCGGCCTACGATCCGGCGGACGTGGCGGCGTGGGTCGATCTCATGGCGCGCGAGATCGAGGCGTACTCGGGCCGCATGGAAGCCGCGCTCGGGGCGGCCATGGACGGGGACGGGCTCGCCCGGGCGGCTGCGCAGTGCGAGGCCAGGGGGCTTTCGGTGCTTGCCCGGGAGGAACTGCGCGTCGGCCCCGAAGGCGGGGAGCCGGCGGCGTGGATGCTGGTGTGCGAACGCGACTGACCGCGCCCGCCTGAACGATATCCCGCCTTCACGCTCTTTCCGGGGGCAAAAAAAACGGCGAGCCGAAGCTCGCCGTTTCCTGAGGACTTCCGACCGGACCGGTCAGAACTTCGCGGTGACGCTAACGAAGATCCTGCGACCCAGCGCGTCGTAGACCTGCGGGTAGGTGTTGCCGTTGCCGAAGCCGGCGCCGACCTGGGAGCTGAGGGGCGGATCCTCGTCGAACAGGTTGTTGATGCCGCCGCGCAGCGTGAACTGCTTGTTGATGTTCCAGGAGCCGGCCAGGTCGATGTAGTTCTGCGCCTTCAGCTTCTCGTCCACGGAGTTGAAGTTCCCGGCGAGGAGCGGGTCGCTGCTGGTGCGCTCGAACTTGACCTCGGAGATGTAGCGCCAGGTGAGGGCGACGTCGACGTTCCACGGGGTCGTCCAGGTGGCGCGCATCTTGTGGCGCCACTCGGGCAGCGGCGTCCCGCAGGTGCCGGACCCGTAGAGGCCGGCGCAGTCGTACTCGCCGAGGCCCGGGATGGGCTCCTGCTTGAACTCCTTCAGGTAC
>JAABQW010000088.1 GCA_011391275.1 Betaproteobacteria bacterium | reverse complement strand
CGTGGACATCCCCGAGGCGCAGGCCGCGGCCGTGGTGCCCGGCGCCCCCATCGTGGCGACCGTGCCCGCCTATCCCGGCCAGAAGTTCAACGGCCGCATCAGCGCGGTGCTGCCGGACGTCGCCGCCGCGAGCCGCACGGTGCGCGCGCGCGTCGAGCTCGCCAACCCCGGCGCGAAGCTCAAGCCCGGGATGTACGTGACGCTCGCGATCGCGCCCGTGTCGTCGCGCGAGGCGGTGCTGGTGCCCAGCGAGGCCGTCATCCCGACGGGCCGGCGCACGGTCATCGTGGTCGACCGCGGCGACAGCAAGTTCGAGCCGGTGGAGGTCGAGACCGGCCGCGAGCAGGGCGGGCGCATGGAGATCCTCAAGGGTCTCGACGCCGGCGCGCGCGTCGTCGTGTCCGGCCAGTTCCTCATCGACTCGGAAGCGAGCCTGAAGGCGACCACCACGCGCATGGGGGACGCGCCGGAAGGCAAGGAATACCAGGCCGACGCGAAGCTCGAGAAATTCGGCAAGGACACCTGGACCATCACCCACGGCCCGGTTCCCGAGCTCAAGTGGGGCCCGATGACGATGGAATTCATGCCCATGAAGGAAGGCGTGCCGCCCGGTGCGAAACCGGGCCAGGAGGTGCGCCTCTTCTTCACGCTCGACAAGGACGGCATGCCCGTGGTCACCAAGGTCGCCCCGAAGGGAGCGGGTAAATGATCGCGAGGCTGATCCTCTGGTCGATCGCCAACCGCTTCCTGGTGCTGCTCGCCTCGCTGGGGCTGGCGGCCTGGGGCGTGTGGGCGACCCTCCACGCGCCGCTGGACGCGATCCCCGACCTCTCCGACACCCAGGTGATCATCCGCACCACCTACCCGGGGCAGGCGCCGCAGATCGTCGAGAACCAGGTCACCTACCCGCTCACCACCACGATGATGTCGGTGCCCGGGGCCAAGGTGGTCCGCGGCTTCTCCTTCTTCGGGGACTCCTTCGTCTACATCATCTTCGAGGACGGCACCGACCTCTACTGGGCGCGCTCGCGCGTGCTCGAGTACCTGAACCAGGTGCAGGGCAGGCTCCCGCCCGGAGCGCGCTCGGCCATCGGCCCGGATGCGACCGGCGTGGGCTGGGTCTACCAGTACGCGCTCGTGGACCGCACCGGCAAGACCGACCTCGCGCAGATGCGCGCCATCCAGGACTGGCTCCTCAAGTTCGAGCTGAAGAGCGTGCCCAACGTGGCCGAGGTGGCCACCGTGGGCGGCATGGTGCGCCAGTACCAGATCGTGCTGGACCCCGACCGCCTGCGCGCGCTCAACATCACGCACGCGAAGGTGATCGAGGCGATCCGCGGCGCCAACCAGGAGGTGGGCGGGTCGGTCCTCGAGATGGGCGAGGCCGAGTACATGGTGCGCTCCTCGGGCTACCTCAAGTCGATCGAGGACTTCCGGCGCATCCCGCTTGCGACGACCGAGGCCGGCGTGGTGGTGCACCTGGAGGACGTCGCGCGCATCCAGGTGGGCCCGGAGATGCGCCGCGGCATCTCGGAGCTCGACGGCGAGGGCGAGGTGGCCGGCGGCATCATCGTGATGCGCTCGGGCAAGAACGCGCTGGAGACGATCGCGGCGGTGAAGGAGAAGCTCGAGAGCCTCAAGCGCAGCCTCCCGCCGGGGGTGGAGATCGTGCCGGTGTACGACCGCTCCGACCTCATCAAGCGCTCGGTGGCCACGGTGGGCAACACGCTCGCGGAGCAGTTCGCCGTCGTGGCGATCATCTGCATCGTGTTCCTCTTCCACTGGCGCTCGGCGCTCGTCTCGATCATCTCGCTGCCGCTGGGCGTGACCACCGCCTTCATCGTCATGCACTACCAGGGCATCACGGCCAACATCGTCTCCCTGGGCGGCATCGCCATCGCCATCGGCGAGATGGTCGACGCGGCGGTGGTGATGGTGGAGAACGCGCACCGCAAGCTCGAGAAGTGGCAGGTGGACAACCCGGGCAAGGAGATCGGCAACGAGGAGCGCTGGAAGCTCATCGGGGAAGCCTCGGTGGAAGTGGGCCCGGCGCTCTTCTCCTCGCTCCTCATCGTGACCATCTCGTTCATCCCGGTCTTCGCGCTGCAGAGCCAGGAAGGGCGCCTCTTCGCGCCGCTCGCGTTCACCAAGTCCTACGCCATGGCCGCGGCCGCCGCGCTGGCGGTGACGCTGGTGCCGGTGCTCATGGGCTACTTCATCCGCGGCCGCATCCCGACGGAGGAAGGCAACCCCATCAACCGCTTCCTGATCTCCGTCTACCGGCCGGGGCTGGAGTTCGTCGTGCGCCGCCCGGTCCTCACCATCGTCGGGGCCTTCCTCGCGGCCGCGGTGACGCTGTGGCCGGCCTCGCGCCTGGGCGGCGAGTTCCTGCCGCCGCTGGACGAGGGCGACCTCCTCTACATGCCCTCGGCGCTGCCGGGGCTCTCCGCCGGCAAGGCGGCCGAAGTGCTGCAGCAGACCGACCGCCTCATCAAGAGCGTGCCGGAAGTCGCGCGCGTCTTCGGCAAGGCAGGGCGCGCGGAAACCGCGACCGACCCGGCGCCGCTGGAGATGTTCGAGACCACCATCCAGTTCAAGCCGAGGAGCGAGTGGCGCCCGGGCATGACGATGGAGAAGATCATCGAGGAACTCGACCGCACCGTGAAGGTGCCGGGACTCGCCAACATCTGGGTGCCGCCCATCCGCAACCGCATCGACATGCTCGCCACCGGCATCAAGAGCCCGGTGGGCGTGAAGGTCTCGGGGCAGGACCTGGCCGAGATCGAGCGCATCGCGGGCGAGATCGAGCGCGCCGTGAAGGAGCTGCCGGGCGTGAGCTCGGCTCTCGCCGAGCGGCTCACGGGCGGGCGCTACATCGACATCGACATCGACCGCGACCGGGCGGCGCGCTACGGCCTCAGCGTGGTCGACGTGCAGTCGCTCGTGTCGGCGGCCATCGGCGGCGAGAACATCGGCGAGACGATCGAGGGGCTGCAGCGCTTCCCGATCAACGTGCGCTACCCGCGCGAGATGCGCGACTCGCTGGAGGGCCTGCGCAACCTCCCGGTGCTCACCGACCGCGGCGCGCAGATCCGGCTCTCCGACGTGGCGCAAGTGCGCGTCACCGACGGCGCGCCCATGATCAGGAGCGAGAACGCGCGCCCCTCGGGCTGGGTGTACGTGGACATCCGCGGGCGCGACCTGCGCTCGGTGGTGCACGACATGCAGCGCGCGGTGGGCGAGCAGGTGAACCTGCCGCCGGGCTACTCGATCGCGTGGTCCGGGCAGTTCGAGTACCTCGAGCGCGCCCAGAAGCGCCTGGCCGTCGTGGTGCCGGCGATGCTCATGATCATCTTCGTCATGCTCTACCTCACGTTCCGGCGGCTGGACGAGGCGCTCCTCATCATGGCGACTCTCCCGTTCTCCCTGGTGGGCGGCGTGTGGCTTCTCTACGCGCTCGGGCACGAAGTGTCGGTGGCCACCTCCGTGGGCTTCATCGGCCTGGCGGGCGTGACGGCGGAGTTCGGCATCGTGATGCTGGTCTACCTCAAGCAGGCCTGGGAGGAGCGCGTCGCCGCCGGCCGCGGCAGCGAGCTGTCGCTCATCGAGGCCATCCGCGAGGGCGCGGTGCTGCGCGTTCGCCCCAAGGCGATGACCGTGGCCACCACGGTGATCGGGCTCGCCCCGATCCTGTGGGAGACGGGCACGGGCTCCGAGATCATGAGCCGCATCGCCGCGCCGATGGTGGGCGGCATGGTGACCGCCCCGCTCATCTCCATGTTCGTCGTGCCCGCCGCGTGGCTGCTGCTGCGCAAGCGCGAGGCGCGGGCGCTGGCCGCCGCCGCCGCGAAACAGGTTTCCCATCCCTAGCCGACAGGAGCTTCACCCATGAAACGAACCTTCACCGCCCTCCTCCTTTCCACGGTTGCCGCGGTTGCGGCTGCGCAACACCAGCACCACGCGCCCGCGACCACGCCGGCCGCGCAGGCTGCCTCGACGGATTTCGCCGAGGGCGAGGTCCGCAAGGTGGACAAGGCCGCCGGCAAGGTCATCATCAAGCACGGCGAGATCAGGAGCGTGAACATGGGGCCCATGACCATGATGTTCGACGTGAAATCCCCGGCGCTCCTCGACAAGGTCGTCGCCGGCGACAAGGTGAAGTTCCGCGTCGAGGAGATCAAGGGCGACTACGTCGTGACCGCCATCGAGAAGGCGAAGTAGGCGAAGGCCGCCGGCGATGCCGCCACGGAAAGGACCTCCATGAAACGACGCGAATTCCTCGGCATCACGCTGGCCGGCATGGGTTCGCTCCTGCCGGCCTGCGGTGGCGGCGGTGGCGGCGGGCCCATGATGGGCGGCCCTCCCGGACCCGGTGCCGCGGCACTCGCCCAGGGGCAACCGCTGCGCTCGCTCGTCCCGCTCGCCAACACGGCGGTCGACCCCGGGCGCCTTGCCGCCACCCTCGTTGCCGGGCCCGCGAGCGTGGGCCTCGTCGAGGGCCGGTCCACCGCGCTCTGGCTCTACAACGGCCTCTTCCCGGGGCCGCTCGTGGACGTGCGCGAGGGCGACCGCGTGCGCATCGCGCTGGAGAACCGCCTCGCGCTCGACACCACCGCGCACTGGCACGGCCTCCCCGTCCCCGCGGACCAGGACGGCAACCCGATGGACCCCGTGCGGCCCGGCGCCACGCGCGTCTACGAGTTCGACATTCCCGCCGGTTCGGCGGGCACCTACTGGTACCACCCGCACGCGCACGGCACAACGGCCGAGCAGGTGTCGATGGGGCTCGCCGCACCGTTCATCGTGCGCGCGGCCCAGGACCCGCTCGCGCACGTTCCCGAGGTCACGATGCTGGTCACCGGCATCCGGCTCGATGCGAACGGCCAGGTCTCGCCCAACGGACCGATGGATTTCACCGCGGGCAGGCAGGGCGATCAGCTGCTCGTGAACGGCGGGCGGCTGCCGGTGCACGCGATGCGGCCGGGCGCCACGCAGCGCTGGCGCATCCTCAACGCCACCAGCGCGCGCTACCTGCGCCTCGCCCTCGACGGCCACGCGCTCACGCTGGTGGGCACCGACGGCGGGCTGCTGGCCGCCCCCGTGGGCCCGCTTTCGGAGATCCTCGTGGCGCCGGCCCAGCGCGTCGAGGTCCTGGTCACGGCGAGCACCACGCCGGGCGCCCGCTTCACGCTGCGGGCGCAGCGCCACGCGATCGACGCGATGGGCATCGGAGCCTATGCCGCCGAGGACCTCCTCACGGTGGCGACCACGACCGAGGCGCCTGCCGCCGCGCTGGCCCTCCCGGCCACGCTTCGCCCCCTCCCGGATCCGGGTCCGGCGGTGGCCACGAAGCGCCTCGTGCTGACCCAGTCCGGCATGGGGATGATGGGCGGGTTCGGGATCAACGGCCGCACCTTCGACATGAACCGCGTGGACATCGCCTCCTCCGTGGGCGAGGTGGAGCGCTGGGACATCGTGAACGACACGATGATGGACCACCCCATCCACATCCACGGCACGCAGTTCCATCTCGCCGGCCGCGAATCGCGCGGCGTCGCGACCCCGGCGCCCTACGCGGCGTGGCTCGACACCGTGGACGTGCCCGCGGGCACCACGGCGACGATCCGCGTGCGCCAGGACCTTCCCGGCAAGCGCATGGTCCACTGCCACATCCTCGAGCACGAGGACGCGGGGATGATGGCCGTGCTCGAGGTGCGGCCGAAGTGAGCGCCCCGGCCCCCCTCCCGCCCGGCAGCCGGGCGCGTGGTACCTCGGACGCCGCATGGCTGCTCGTCTTCGCGTGCTGGCTGGTGGCCACCCTGGCGACCCTGGGCGCGCTCTTCTTCAGCGAGGTGATGGAGCTGCCGCCCTGCGTCCTGTGCTGGTACCAGCGCATCTTCATGTTCCCGCTGGTGATCCTGCTGCCGCTCGGGCTCTTTCCCTTCGATCCCCGGATCGTCCGCTACGCGCTTGCCCTCGTCCTCGGCGGCTGGGGCATCTCCGTCTTCCAGATGCTGCTCGTCGCGGGCGTGATCCCCGAGGCGATCCGCCCCTGCACGAAGGGCGTGCCCTGCTCGGAGGTCCAGATCGAGTGGCTGGGCTTCGTGAACATCCCGCTGCTTTCCTTCCTCGCCTTCTCGACCATGATCGCGCTGCTCGTCGCGGCGCACTTACGGAGCAAACGATGAGCCGCAAGAGCAGGAGAAACCCCAAACCCCAGGACCCCCCGTCGCCGTCGCGCGGCGGCATCAGCCGCGCCGGACTTTTCATCGCCGCGGGCGTCGCCCTCCTCGTCGCGTTCATCGCGGGAACGCTGGTCTACAGGAGCGAAAGGGACCAGGCCGTGCAGGAGGCGGCGGCGCGCAACGCCGCGCAGCTCGCCTCGGCACACGCGCCGTTGCTGGGCAAGCCGGACGCGAAGGTCCACATCGTCGAGTTCCTCGACCCGGCCTGCGAGACCTGCGCCGCCTTCTACCCGCACGTGAAGAAGATGATGGCCGACAACCCGGGCCGCATCCGGCTGTCGATCCGCCACGTCCCGTTCCACCAGGGTTCCGAGCACGTGGTGCGCATCCTCGAGGCCGCGCGCGGCCAGGACAAGTACTGGGAGGCGCTGGAGGCCGTGTTCGCGAGCCAGGACCGCTGGACCGTGAACCACCGCGTCCACCCCGAGCGGGTGTGGCCCTTCCTCGAGGGCATCGGGCTTGACCTGGAGCGCGTGCGCCGCGACATGAACGCCGCCGACATCGCCGCGCGGATCGAGAAGGACACCGCCGACGCCCAGGCGCTCAACGTCACCAAGACGCCCGAGTACTTCGTGAACGGCCGCCCTTTGCCGCGCTTCGGCCTGGAGGAGCTGCAGGGCCTCGTGAAGGAAGAGCTGCGCAGCGCCTACCGCTGAGGGCGCGACTTCAGGTTGCAGGCGCGGCGGGCAGCGTCACCACGAAGCGCGTGACCCCGCCGCCGGAGGCGACCGTGATCGCGCCCCCATGGGCGGCGACGATGGACCTGGTGATGGCGAGCCCCAGGCCCGCGCCGCCGCTCGTGCGCTGCCGCGCGGGGTCGACGCGGTAGAAGCGGTCGAAGAGCCGCGGCAGGTGCTCGGCCGGGATCTCCTCGCCGACGTTTTCCACCGCGATGATGACGGGGCCGCCGGCCGGCGCGGCGATGGCGACCGTCACGCGGCCATCCGCCGGGGTGTGCGCGATGGCGTTCGACAGCAGGTTGCCCAGCGCGCGCCGGATCATGAGCCGGTCGCCGGCCACGGTCGCCCCTCCCTCGAGCGCCAGCGCGACGCGGCGCTCCTCGACCAGGGCGTCGTAGAAGTCGAAGAGCTCCCGCACCTCGCCGGCGAGGTCGACCTTCTCCACCGACGGGATGATCGCGCCGTGGTCGGCCTTGGCGAGGAACAGCATGTCCGACACGGTGCGCGCCAGGCGCTCGCACTCCTCGAGGCTGGAATAGAGGACCTCGCGGTATTCCTCGGGCGAGCGCGACCGGGAAAGTGCCACCTCGGCCTGCATCATCAGGTTGCTGAGCGGCGTCTTGAACTCGTGGGCCAGGTCGGAGGAGAAGTCGGAGAGCCGGCGGAACGATTCCTCCAGGCGCGCGAGCATCCCGTTGAAGGCGACGGCGAGCTCGGTGAGCTCGGGCGGCAGCGTCTCGACGGCAAGGCGGTCGTCCAGGCGGCTGGCGCTGATGCGCTGCGCCACGCTCGCCATGTCGCGCACGGGCGCCAGCCCGCGCCGCGCCGCGGCCCAGCCGAGGAACCCGATGAGCAGCGCACAGGCCGCGATCGAGATCCACAGGCTGTGGTTGAAGGCGCGCAGGTACTCGACGTGGTGCTGGATGTCGAGTGCGACCGCGACGACGATTGCGGGCGCCCCCGGTCCCCCCGGCACCCGTGCCACGGTGCCGCGGAAATCCCGGTCGCCGTCGCGCCAGGTGGCGATCTCCGGCGCGCCGACGCCCACCTTGTCGACGCGAAGCGGGAAACTTGCCGCCGGGAAGGGGTGCCCCGGCGACTCGTAGGGGACGCTACCGTCGGCCTCCACCAGGCGCAGCGACAGGTGGTGGTGGCCCGTGAGCGCATCGTCGAGGCGACTGGACACCGCTTCCAGGTCGTCGGGCGCGCGGGTGCGCGAGAGGATGTTGCCCACGAGCTCCACCTTGCCGAGGAGCTCCATGCGGTCCTGTTCGACGAAGTGGGCCTCGACGGAGCGGGCGACGAGCCAACCCAGCAGCAGGAGCACGCCCGTGGAACCCGCCGCGAAGAGGAGCGTGAGCCGCAGCGTGAGCGAGGGATGCCGCATCAGGCCTCTTCGGGCGTCTGCAGCACGTAGCCCATGCCGCGCACCGTGTGGATGAGCCGCGGCTCGAAGCCCTCGTCGATCTTGGCGCGCAGCCGCCGCACCGCCACCTCGATCACGTTGGTGTCGCTGTCGAAGTTCATGTCCCAGACCTGGGAGGCGATGAGCGAGCGCGGCAGCACCTCGTCGTGGCGGCGCATGAGGAGCTCGAGCAGCAGGAATTCCTTGGCGGTGAGGTCGATGCGCCTTCCCGCCCGCACCACGCGCCGGCGCATGAGGTCGAGCTCCACGTCGGCCACGCGCAGGACCTCGGGCTCCTTGGCGCGTCCGCGCCGCAGGAGCGTCCGCACGCGCGCCAGGAGCTCGGAGAAGGCGAAGGGCTTGAGGAGGTAGTCGTCGGCGCCGAGTTCCAGCCCCTTCACGCGGTCGTCCACCTGGCCGCGGGCGGTGAGGAAGAGCACCGGCATCGTGCGGCCGGCCTCGCGGATGCGGCGCATCACCCCCCAGCCGTCCAGGCCGGGCAGCATCACGTCGAGGACCACGAGGTCGTAGTCGTCGGTGGTGGCGAGGTGCGCGCCGTCCGTCCCGGTCCGCGCGAGGTCGACGACGAAGCCGGCCTCGGTGAGACCCTGCCTGAGGTAATCGCCGGTCTTCGCTTCGTCCTCGACGACGAGGAGCTTCATCGGGCGGATCTTCGGTTTGCGGGGGGAGAGGCCCGTATTCTGCCCCGGGCGCGTGGCGAAGGTCTCTACCTGACGGGATTGTAATGTCGCGGTCAGGCGCGGGTCGGCCCCCGGCAAACATCATTCGGTTCCCGCTCCGAGGAGAACCTGCTTGGCCAGCTTGCGCACCGCCCTTGCCCTTGCCGCCGGCCTTTCGGCAGCCGGCGCCGTGGCCCAGGGCCCGGCAACACCCGCCGCCCGCGATCCGGCCGACCCGCGCGCCGAAGCGCCGCCGCTCGTGCACCGGTCTCCTTTCGCGACGTATCGGGTCTTCGCCGGCGACGGCCCCGGATCGTGGCGGGGCGTGAACGACGAGGTGGCGCGCATCGGCGGCTGGAAGGCCTATGCGCGCGAGGCCTACGAGGCCTCGAAGGCGGCGCAGCCCGCCCCGGGCGGTGCCGCCCCGTCTCCCGCCGCCCCACAAGAACCAGGCTTTCCGAAGGCGAAATAGGCGATGGCCCCGAACCTTTCCCGCCTTCGCCGCATCGCCGCCGCCGCCCTGGGCGCCGTGGTACTGGCCGGCTGCGCGTCCTTCGCGCCCGACGGCGGCTTCGGCCCGGTGGGCGAGGCCGTGCGCAGCCAGACCGGCAAGGAAGTGGCGTGGGCGCGAACCGACGCCGACCGCGAGGCGCTCGACGCCCGCGTGGCGCAGCTCCTCGCCAAGGGGCCGCTCTCTGCGGACGACGCGGTGCAGGTGGCGCTCCTCAACAACCGCGGCCTGCAGGCGTCGCTCGCGGAGCTGGGGCTGGCCGAGGCCGACCTCGTGCAGGCCGGGCGGCTGCCCAACCCGCGCATCGCGCTGCACCGCGTGCCCGACGAGCACCACTACAAATTCGAACAGGCGCTGTCCTTCAACATCTGGTCGTTGGTTACGATGCCGCTCGCCACGGAGGTGGAGCAGCGGCGCTTCGCCGGGGCGCAGCAGCGCGCCATCCTCGAGGTGCTGCGTCTGGCTTCGGACACGCGCAAAGCCTGGGTCGCCGCGGTGGCCGCCGAGGAGTCGCTTCGCTACATGCGCCAGGTCCGGCTCGCCGCCGACGCCGGGGCGGAGCTGGCGGCACG
The DNA here is from genome assembly GCA_011391275.1 of Betaproteobacteria bacterium. GTDB lineage: Bacteria > Pseudomonadota > Gammaproteobacteria > Burkholderiales > Usitatibacteraceae > FEB-7. Next base: position 19,706 of record JAABQW010000088.1, on the reverse strand, counting down.
CATGGCCAAGGCGGGGAATTGGAGCACGCTCGAGCGTGCCCGCGAGCAGGGCTTCTACGCCGACGCGTCGCTGGCCGCCGCGCGCGCCGAACAGGCCGCGAGCAGCACGCGCGAGCAGCTCACCCGGCTCCTCGGGCTGTGGGGGAGCCAGGCCGCGGCACTGGCGTTGCCCGAGCGCCTTCCCGACCTGCCCGCCACGGCGCAGGAGCGGCCGGACATCGAGCGCGAGGCGATGGCGCGCCGTCTCGACGTGCGCGCGGCCGTCCTCGACACGCAGGCCGTCGCATCCAACCTCGGCCTCACGCGCGCGACCCGCTTCATCAACGTGCTGGAGGTCGGCGTAAGCCGCGAGCAGGAGGGGCGCGGCGAGCCGTGGGTGCGCGGCTACGAGATCGCGCTTGAACTGCCGCTCTTCGACTTCGGCACCGCGCGCGTGGCGCGCGCCGAGACCGTCTACCGCCAATCGCTCGACCGCGCGGCGCAGGCCGCGATCGACGCGCGTTCCGAGGTCCGCGAGGCCTACCGCCACTATCGCCTGAGCCACGACATCGCGAAGCACTACCGCGACGAGATCGTGCCGCTCAGGAAGCGCATCGCCGAGGAGAACCTGCTGCGCTACAACGGCATGCTCATCGGCGTCTTCGACCTGCTGGCGGATGCCCGCGCGCAGATCGCGAGCGTGGGCGGCTACGTCGAGGCGCTGCGCGACTTCTGGATCGCCGAGGCCGACCTGGGCATGGCGATGATCGGCCGCACCGCGCCGCCGGCCGGGGCGCGCGCCGCGATGCCGCAGGCCGAATCCGGCGGCGGGCACTGAGCGACAAGGGACAGACCATGGCATCGCGACGCGACTTCTTCCGTAACGCCAGCCTCGCCGGCGCGGCCATCGCCGCGGGCGCCGTGAGCCGCGTGTCGCTCGCCGCACTCCCCGAGCCCGTGATCATGGAGAAGGCCGAGACGCAGCCGCCGCTCGTCCCCGCGAGCGGCCGCCCCTACAACCCGGTGGTGACGCTCAACGGCTGGACCCTGCCCTGGCGCATGGTGAACGGCGTGAAGGAGTTCCACCTCGTGGCCGAGCCCGTGATCCGCGAGATCGCCCCGGGCATGAAGGCGCACCTGTGGGGCTACAACGGGCAGAGTCCCGGGCCCACGATCGAGGTGGTCGAGGGCGACCGCGTGCGCCTCTTCGTCACCAACCGCCTCCCGGAGCACACGACGATCCACTGGCACGGGCAGCGCATCCCCAACGGCATGGACGGCGTGGGCGGGCTCAACCAGAAGCAGATCCCGGTGGGCAAGACCTTCGTCTACGAGTTCGTGGCGCGCCGGCCGGGCACCTTCATGTACCACCCGCACGCCGACGAGATGACGCAGATGGCCATGGGCATGATGGGCTTCTGGGTCACGCACCCCAAGGGACGCCACCCTCTCATCGACCCCGTGGACCGCGACTTCTGCTTCCTGCTCAACGCCTACGACATCGACCCGGGCAGCTTCACGCCGCGCGTCAACACGATGCTCGACTTCAACCTCTGGACCTGGAACAGCCGCGCCTTCCCGGGCATCGACTCGCTCAACGTGCGCCTGAACGACAAGGTGAGGATCCGCATCGGCAACCTCACCATGACCAACCACCCGATCCACCTGCACGGCCACGAGTTCCTGGTGACGGGCACCGACGGGGGGCCCACGCCCAGGTCCACGCGCTGGCACGAGGTGACGACCGACGTGGCCGTGGGGCAGATGCGCCAGGTCGAGCTCGTGGCCGACGAGGAGGGCGACTGGGCCTTCCACTGCCACAAGTCGCACCACACGATGAACGCCATGGGCCACGGCGTGCCGACGATGATCGGCGTGGACCACCGCGAGGTCGTGAAGACCATCACCTCGCTCATCCCGGAATACATGGTGATGGGCGAGCGCGGTATGGCCGACATGGGCGAGATGGAGATGCCGCTGCCGGACAACACGCTGCCGATGATGACCGGCACCGGTCCCTACGGGCCGGTCGAGATGGGCGGCATGTTCACCGTCTTCAAGGTGCGCCGCGACCAGAAGCCCGGCGACTACAAGGACCCGGGCTGGTACAGGCAGCCGCCGGGCACGCAGGCTTACGAATGGACAGGCCCGATCGCCGAGCCGGCGCGCTTCAAGTCCGAGGGCGGGCAGTCGATGCCGGCCTCCGGCAAGTCCCCCGCCACCGAGGTCCGGGTGCGCAAGCCCCAGGGCCACGGAAACCACTGAACCCGCAAGAGGAGAACCGCTTTGAGGAAACTGTTCGCCGCCGCCGTCGCGCTGGCATTCCTGCCCCAGGCCGCCCTGGCCCACGGACCCGAAGTGCACGGCAAGGCCGGCGCATCGAAGGCCATCTCGACCGAAGAGCACTCCTTCGGCCGGCAGGGGGATCCGAAGAAGGTATCGCGAACGGTGACCGTCGACATGAGCGACGCCATGCGCTTCAGCCCGTCGGAAGTGCGCGTCAAGCAGGGCGAGACCATCCGCTTCGTGGCGAAGAACGGCGGCAAGGTCATGCACGAGATGGTGCTCGGCAACCTCGCGGAGCTGAAGGCGCACGGCGAGCTGATGAAGAAATTTCCCAACATGGAGCACGACGAGCCCTACATGGCGCACGTCCCGCCCGGGAAGACGCAGGAAATCGTCTGGACGTTCACGAAGGCCGGCGAGTTCCACTACGGCTGCCTGCTTCCCGGCCACCTCGAGGCCGGGATGATCGGCCGCGTCATCGTCGCCGCGAAATAGGCGCCGCCTTCCCGATACCCCATCCATTCCAGGAGAAGTTCCCATGAAAGCCATCGCCCTCGCCGCCGCCCTCGCCGCCGCCCTCGCTGCCGTCCCTGCGTTCGCGCAGACGCCTCATCACGACCACTCCTCCGCGCCCGCCACCCTGGCCCAGGCAAGCGCGGCGACGCTCGCCGACGGCGAGGTGCGCAAGGTCGACAAGGACGCCGGCAAGATCACGCTCAAGCACGGCCCGATCAAGAGCCTGGACATGCCGCCCATGACGATGGTCTTCCAGGTGAAGGACCGCGCGTTCCTCGACAAGGTGAAGGCCGGCGACAAGGTGAAGTTCACCGCCGAGGAAAAGGCGGGGGCCTACGTCGTCACCTCGATCGACGCGGCGAAGTAGGCGGGCGAAAAGTGCGCGTTCTCGCGGGCGCGCTGCTCTGGGCGCTCTTCAGCGCCGCCGCCCATGCCCATGGCGTGGCCGAGGGCGACAAGGGCTACATCCAGGAAATCTCGGGCACCCACCTGGTGCCTTTCGCCTATCTCGGCGCCAAGCACATGGTCACCGGCTACGACCACCTGCTGTTCCTCGCCGGCGTGATCTTCTTCCTCTACCGGCTGAAGGACATCGCGCTCTACGTGAGCCTCTTCGCGATCGGGCACTCGGTCACGATGGTGTACGGCGTCTACGCCGGGGTGAGCGTCAACGCCTGGCTGATCGACGCGATCATCGGCCTGTCGGTCGTGTACAAGGCGCTCGACAACCTCGGCGCCTACCGGCGCTGGTTCGGCGTGCAGCCCGACCCCCGGGTTGCCACGCTCGTGTTCGGCCTCTTCCACGGCTTCGGCCTGGCGGCCAAGGTCCAGGAGTACGAGATCGCCCGCGACGGGCTCCTGCCCAACCTGCTGGCCTTCAACGTCGGCGTCGAGATCGGGCAGTTGCTGGCCCTCGGCGTCATCCTGATCGCCATGGGCTACTGGCGGCGCACCGCGGCCTTCCTCAGGCACGCCTACACCGCCAACGTCGCGATGATGGGCGCCGGCTTCACGCTGATCGGCTACCACCTCACCGGCCTGGCCGTTTCCTGACTCCCCTCGAACCTTCGCCCATGTACAACACCGACCTTCCCGACCGAGCCGAACTGCCGGGCGCCGCCCGGCTCGTGCGCTCCACCGTCGTCGCCGCGCTGGTCGCGGCGGTCCTGCTCGTGACCGCCATCCTGCCGGCGGAGTTCGGCATCGATCCCACCGGCATCGGCCGCGCGCTGGGCCTGGCGCAGATGGGGGAGATCAAGGCTTCGCTCGCCGCCAGCGCGAAAGCCGGAGAAGTGGCGCCGGCTGCGAGCGCAGGCCCGGTGAAGCCCGTCACCGAGGAGTCCGTCGCCGCGCGGCCGGCCGTCGCGGGACAGCCATCGGCAGTCTCGACGGCGGGCGCGGCCACGCAGCGGCAGGACACGGTGAGCGTCACGCTGAAGCACGGGCAGGCGGCGGAGTTCAAGCTCGCCATGCGCAAGGACGCCAGCGTGAGCTACGAGTGGTCGACGGCCGGCGTGCCGGTGAATTACGACGCCCACGGCGACCCCGTGGACGCGCCGAAGGACTTCTACCATGGCTACGGCAAGGGCCGGAACAGGACCGGGGACTCGGGCACGCTCAAGGCCGCGTTCGACGGCAAGCACGGTTGGTTCTGGCGGAACAGGTCGGGGGCCGATGCGACCATCACGCTCAGGACCCGCGGCGAGTACGAGAAGATCGAGCGGGTGCTCTGAGTCCCTGTTCTCCTCACGCCGGTGAAGGGCAACTTGCGCGGGATCGCGCGCGCCACGATGCGCAACATCCGGCAAGACCTCGCTTTCGCGTTCGGCTGCAACGCGCTGCGGCTCAATCGCGTCAGGCTGTGAGCGGGAACGGTCCCGAAGGCCCGTCCCCTGCAGTACCTCAGGCGCCGCTTCGCTTCGTGAAGTCCTTCAGGAAGGCCTCGGTCTGCTTGCTGTCGAGCTTGCCCGTCTTCTTCGTGTCCATCCTGTCGAACATCATCTCCATGTGCTTCGTCATCTCGGCCCTGGACATCATGCCGTCGTGATCCATGGCGCACGACTTCATGAAGGCGTTCATGTCGTGCTTCATCATGCCCTTGTCCTGGTTCATGGCCCCCATGTCGTGCTTCATCGCCGGGTCCGCAGCGAAGGCGGCGGGTGCGGCCATCAGCGAGGCGGCGATCATCGAACCTGCAAGTGCGGTCAGGATTTTCATGTTCATGCCCTTCCTTGTTCGTAGGTGGAGCTTGGGCGGTTGCGCGTGACGGGCTGCATGTCGGCGCCAGGAACCGTGTCGGGTAGAGGGCCAGCCTAACGCACCGTCCCCCTCCATCCGGTGGCGGGCACATTACAAACCGGTAAGGTGCCCGCGACGCGATCGCGACGATGAAGCGATGGCTTTGTCTCCCAGCGAACGGACGGCAGCAGGTAACCTGCGTAGCTTCAGCGAGACTTCCACCACGACGCGAAGGAGAAGTCATGAACGTGCTGCGTACAGGACTCGCTGGATTGGCACCCCTGCTGTCCGCCGGTGTCGCCTCGGCGCAAAGCGGCCACATGATGAACGGCGGCATGAGCGGCTTCGGCTGGATGGGCGGATATGGCGGTATCTGGCTGCCCATCCTGGTGATCATCGCGGTCGCCGGCCTGGTGGCGTGGGTCGTGAGGCGGAAGGGCAAGTGATGCGGGCGTGACGCCGCTTCTCCTGCTTCACGATCCGGTAAAATCCGCCGGGAGATGGCCACCGAAAAGCCCCGCGCGGTCGCGTTCTTCGGCGCCCAGTTCGAGCGCCAGATCGCCGCCCACGACTACCAGCTCAATCCCTTCGAGGAACGGGCCCTGCCGTTTCTGTCGGGCGATGTCCTCGACCTCGGCTGCGGGCTGGGCAACCTCGCGTTCGCCGCCGCCGCGCGCGGCGCGCACGTCACGGCCTACGACGCCTGCGAGAACGCCGTGGAGGACCTCGCCGATCGCGCGATCGCCTCGGGGCTCGACATCTGGGTGCGCGCCGTCGACCTGAAGGGCTGGCGGCCGGAGGAGACCTGGGACGCGGTCAACTGCATCGGGCTCCTCATGTTCTTCGCGCGCGAGGATGCGCTGGCGGGGCTGGAAGCCGTGCGCGACGCGGTGCGCCCCGGCGGCGTGGCCGTCGTGAACGCGATGATCGAGGGCACGACCCTCCTCGCGATGTTCGACCCCGACGCGTACTACCTCTTCGCGCCGGAGGAGATCGCCGTGCCCTTCGCGGGCTGGGAGGTGCTCGACGACTGCGTCGAGGAGTTTCCGGCCCCCGACGACAAGGTGAAGCGCTTCCGCACCTTCATCGCGCGGCGCCCGGCCTGAACGGCGCGCACCGGCTACTTCTTCAGGCCGGCCCGGTAACGATCGATCCGCCCGACGAGGCCGGGGCGCGAGGCGCTCGCCTCCAGCGCGGCCATGTCGGCGGCGCGATGATCGGGGCGGGTCGCATGGCGGACCAATGCCAGCGTTTCGCGGTCGGCCACCGGCGGCGCGCATCGCGCAGCCAGCCAGGCGTCGATGTCGTCCTCGACGAGGTCGGTGGCGAGCCCCGTCGCGAGTGCCGCGGTTGCATCGTGCGTGGCGCCCTCGGTGACGAGCGGGCGGGCGCGATCCCAGCCGACCAGCTCGGCCAGCCGCCGCGTGCCGAGGACGATCCCGAAGGCGGTACCCGGAAAGCGGATCGTCGCCTCCGGCGTGCAGGCGCGGATGTCGCAGGAGGCGAAGAGGTCCGCCCCCGCGCCCCAGGCGCGCCCGTTGGCCACGGCCACGGTGCGCACCGGCGCGTGCCAGACCGCCTGCAGCAACCGTTCGAGGGCCACGAAGCGCGCGCGCAGGGTGGCATCCGTTTCGCTTCCGAGATCCGAGAGGTCGAAGCCCGTGCAGAAGTGCCGACCGCGGCCGCGGATGACGAGCGTGTGCGTGGCCGTCTCGGCGAGGGCGGCACCGATCGCGGCGGCGAGCGCGTCGACGGACGCGGCCGAAAGCGCGTTGGCCTTCTCCGGTCGGTCCAGCCAGACCGTGGCCACCCCGCCGTTCATGCGATCGAAGCGCGCACCGTGGCGGAGCGGTCCCAGAGGTTGGGCACCGTCGTGCCCGAATAGCCCGACGCGAAGTCCTTCACGGCACCCGTGGCCGCGTCGAAAACGTGCCGGCGCACCGCGCCGATGTTGGCGCCGTAGACGTGGATGCTGATCGACGGGCGGTCCGCCAGCGCATTGGCCACGGTGTGGATGTCGCCCACGGTGGGCGAGACGGCCTCGATCCCGCCGGGCTCGAGCAACTGTTCCTCCCCCACGGGGCGCACCGTGCCGTCGGCACCGCGCTCGTAGCGCCGGCAGCGTTCCGCGCCGCGCATCATGCCCACCAGCCCCCAGACGGTGTGGTCGTGCACGGGGGTGGCCTGCCCCGGCCCCCACACGAAGCTCACCACGCAGAAGCGCTCGAGCGGGTCGCAGTGCAGCAGGTACTGGCGGTAGAACTGCGGGTCGGGCCGGGCGCACTCCCCGGGCAGCCACGTGTCGTCCGCGATGAGCCTCGCCAGGAGCGGCCTCGCACCCGCGAGCAGCGCCGCCTCGTCATCGGTGCGCTCGGCGAGCCGCGTCATCGCCTGCACGAACTCGCGCAGCGGCGCGATGCGGTCGTTGTCGTTCGTCATGTCGCCTCCTTCTCCAGGGCCGCGCGCAGCGCCTCGCCGTGCTCGCCCAGCGCGGGGAACGTCGCGTTCACGGCAACCGCCTCGCCGTCGAGCCGCACCGGGCAGCCGACGGTGCGGGTGGCGTGCCCGCCCGGCAGGGTCGCGGGGATCACGAGGCCCAGGTGCGCGGCCTGCGGGTCGGCGAGCGCCTCGGCGTAGCCGTTGATCGGCGCGCACGGCACGCCCGCGGCGCGGAACCGCTCCAGCCACTGCGCCGCCGGGGCGGTTGCGAAGCGCGCCTCCAGCATCTCCTTCAACACCGCCTGGTTGGCGGCGCGCAGCGTGGTCGTCGCGAAGCGCGCCTCGCCCGACCAAAGCGGTGCGCCCACCACCTCGCACACCGCCTGCCACAGCCGGTTGTTGCCCGCCGCGATGGCGAACCAGCCGTCGGCGGCGCGGTAGGCCTGGTAGGGGGCGTTGCGCGGGTGGGCGGAGCCGAGCTTGCGCGGGTTCCTGCCCGTGCCGAAGTACTCGCTCGTCTGCAGCGCGCCCACGGCGAGGGTCGTCGCGAACATCGGCACGTCGATCGTGCCGCCGGAAGCTCCTGCGCGGATGGCCGCCACGCGCGCGGCGATCGCGTAGGCCGCGTAGAGCCCCGCCGTGAAGTCGCAGATGGGCACGCCGCACTTGACCGGCGCCCCGCCCTCCTCGCCCGTCACGCTCATCACGCCGCTGGCGGCCTGCAGGGTGAGGTCGAAGCCGCCTTCCGTCGCGCGCGGCCCGACCTGGCCGAACGCGGAGATGGAGCAGTAGACGAGAGCCGGCTTCCTCGGCGCGAACCAGTCCCAGCCCAGGCCCAGGCGCTGCATGACGCCGGGGCGGTTGTTCTCGACCAGCACGTCGGCCTCGAGCACCAGCGCGCGCGCGAAGTCGCGGTCGGCGGGTTCCTTGAGGTCGAGGGCGACGGACTGCTTGCCGCGGTTCAGGGAAGCGAAGTTCTCGCTGTAGCCGCCGTTCACCGGGGGCCACTGGCGCATCGCGTCGCCCTCGGGCGGCTCGACCTTCACGACCTGCGCGCCGAAGTCGGCGAGCAGCATGCCGCAGAACGGGCCCGCGGCGACCTGGCAGAACTCGACGACCTTGAGCCCGGCGAGCGGGGCGCGGAAGCCAATTGTCATGGGGGGGATCGGGGTCGCCTTGCGGCGCGTCAGGACGCCTGAGGATACACCGTGCCCCCGGGCGGCGATCTCTTGTACCCTTGGTGCCGTGAATCCGCGCACCCTGACGGCCCTCGCCCGCATCGGACTCCTGGCGGCCGTCGCCCTGGTCTCGCACCTGGCGTTCACCGACCGGGCCTACCCGGTGGTCTTCAGCTTCCCCGACAAGTTCAACCACGTGGTGGCTTTCGCTGTCCTCGCGCTCCTGGCGGACTATTCCTTTCCGGCTGCCGGTTTCGGCACGGCGAAGGTGTTCGCGCTGGCCGGCTACGGGCTCTTCATCGAGGTGGTCCAGCACTTCCTGCCCCACCGCGAGGCGTCCTTCGTCGACTTCCTTGCCGACGGGGCGGGAATCGCGGCCTACGCACTCTGCATCCCGTTGCTCGCCCGGATCCCGGTGCTTCGCAGGCCGAAGGCGAGCCCCATCGCCCGTCACGACAACGGAGCGTCCCCGTCATGAATTCGAGCGATCTCGTCCCCGCCGCCCCGCGCTGGTCCTGGCTGCCCGCCGTGGGCACCTGGAAGTACCACGCCCTCCTCGTCTGCCTGGGCGTCTTCGTGCTGGGCCCGCTGGGCGGGGTCACGGCCTCGTTCATGAACTTCTCGCTCGGCTTCTTCGTGGGCGGGCAGGTGCTCGCGGGCATCCTCGGCTCCACGGTCACCTTCGGCTACGGCGCCGAGGGCAAGCACGGCGCCAACTACATGCAGACGGCCGCGGCGTCGGTGGCCGGCATGAGCGCCATGGGGGTGCTCATCCAGGCCATGGTGTGGATGGGCCTGCCGCAGCCGCCGGTGTGGCAGCTCGTCGCCTACATGCTCTGCATCGGGATGTTCGGGGTGGGCGTGGGCATGCTCTACACGCCGATGCTGGTGGACCGCATGCAGCTCACCTACCCGTCGGGGTACGCGGTGGCCAACATCCTGCGCGCGCTCACCGACCCCGTGCTGCTGCGCCAGTCGGTCGCCAAGCTGGGCAGCGGCATCGCGGCGGGCATCGTCGGCGGCATCGCGGCGGGCAAGGTGGCGATACTGGGCGCCATCGAGATGTCGACCTCCACGCTCGGCGTGGGCATGGTGGTCGGCGCGCGCATCGGCATCCCGGCCATCGTCTCGGGGGTGGTCTTCTGGGCGCTGATCCCGTTCTTCGTCTCCATCGGCTGGCTCGCCGAGGGGGATCCCTTCCGCAAGATCGCGTTCCTCATCGCGCTGGGCCTCATCATGGGCGCGGCGATCATCGACATCGCGCTGGTGTTCAGGGAGGCCGTCACGCGCATGCGCGGCAACGCGCCGCCCGATGCGCCGCAGGCCGAGTGGAAGCGCGTCAACACGACGCGCCTGGTGATGTGGGTGGTCTTCTGGGGCGCGGGCGTGGTGCTCACCGGGCACCTGGTCCTCGGCCAGCCCGTGGGCTACCTCCTCTTCGCCGTGGCGCTCGTCTTCGTCTTCGCGCTCGTGAACGGCATCTCGGTGGGCATCAGCGACTCGAACCCCATCTCCTCGGCCTTCGTGGTGAGCGTGGTGCTCATGGCCGCCGTCGGCCTCACCGACCCGGTCGTCGGCCTCATGGCGGGCACGATCCTGCTCGTGGCCACGAGCATCGCCTGCGACATGCAGCAGGACCGCTCCACCGGCTGGCGCCTGGGCACCAACCGCGTGCTGCAGTTCCGCTACCAGGTGGTGGGCGTGCTCATGGGCGCGATCATGGCGGTCGCGTTCGCCATGATCTTCATGAAGGCCTACCCGGTGCTGCTCCTGGACCAGACGGTGATGAAGGCGGGCGAGCAGCCCGCGGGGTGGAGCTCGGCCATGACCTACAAGTTCGTGGGCGTGCTGAGGAGCCTCACCGACGACCAGCCGCACCAGAGAACGGCGATCTGGGTGGGGGTGGCGATCGGCTTCGCGATCCAGCTCGCGCGGAAGCTCGTGAAGTCGAATGCCGCCTGGCAGCGCTTCGCGGCGAGCGGGCGGCGCGGCTTCGCGGCAGACTTCCTGGTCGACGCCGTGTTCCTGCCCTCGCCCTACGCCGCGTCCTTCGGCGGCTTCGTGAACCTGCCCACGTCGCTGTGGTTCGGCGCCGGCGGCATCCTCTCCAGCTTCGTCAACACGGTCGCGAAGAAGAAGCCCCAGCCGGGGGACAAGGCGATGCCCGAGGACATGAGCACCACCTCGCTAGTGGGCGGCGGCCTCATCGCGGGCGACTCGCTGGCGGCGCTGGGGCTGGGGATCGCGGGGCTCACGGCGACGCTGCTGGGTCGCTGAGCCGCGCGCGGGCGAGGGCCCGCAGGCGCTTGCGCAGTTCCTCCAGCAAGCCGATGCCCAGGGCGAGGGCGATCATCAGGAGCCACGGCTCGGCGGCCAGCGGGCGGGTGCCGAATGCCGCGTTCCCGAAGGGCGTGTAGACGATCGCGACGATCAGGGCGATCTCCGCGGCCAGCCCCGCGAGCAGCAGCGGGTTGTCCGAGAGACGGAAGCGCAGCGACGACTCCTCGGGGTGACGGCAGAGGAAGACGTTGACCACCTGCGCCATGACGATGGCGGCGAGGCACGCGGTGGTCGCCTGCATGTACAGCGGATCGGTCGCGCCCGGCATGTCGCCGTACCGCCAGCCGCCGTGCTGCAGGACGAAGAAGAAGACCGCCATCGACGCGGCGGCCTGCAGCATCCCCAGCCACAGGTAGGCGCGCGCCAGCAGCGGCCAGGTGACCAGCGGTTCGCGGGGCGGCCGCGGCGGGAGCCGCATGATCCGGCCGTGCGGGCGCTCCGCGCCGAGCGCCAGCGCCGGCAGCATGTCGGTGCCGAGGTCGACCGCGAGGATCTGGATCACGGTGAGCGGCAGCGGGATCCGGAACAGCATGAAGGCGAGGTAGGGCACCAGCTCGGGGATGTTCGAGGTGAGGATGTAGGTGAGGAACTTGCGGATGTTCTCGAAGACCGCGCGCCCTTCCTCGATCGCGTTGACGATGCTCGCGAAGTTGTCGTCGAGGAGGATCATGTCCGCCGCCTCCTTCGCCACGTCCGTGCCGGCAATCCCCATGGCGATGCCGATGTGCGCGGTCCTGAGCGCGGGGGCGTCGTTCACGCCGTCGCCGGTGACCGCCACCACGTGCCCCTTGCGCTTGAGGCCCTCGACCACGAGCATCTTCTGCTCCGCCGTGACGCGGGTGAACAGGATCTCCGGGCTGTCGAGCGCGATCTGCAATTGCGCCGGCGTCATCGTGCGCAGCGTCTCGCCGCGCACGACAGTCGGCGCCGCGGAGCGCACCAGCCCGACCTCGCGGGCGATCGCCACGGCGGTGTGCGGGTAGTCGCCGGTGATCATGATCACGCGGATGCCGGCGGAGTGGCAGCGGGCGATGGCCTCGGGAACCTCGGGGCGCGGGGGATCATGCAGCCCGACCAGCCCCGAGAGCACGAGGTTTCTCTCCTCGGGAGCTTCCCCGTCCTCGAGCCGGCGGCACGCGAAGCCGAGCACGCGCATGCCCGCCTCGGCCATCGCGTCCTGCGCCGCGGCGGCGCGGCGCCGGCCCGGCTCGTCGAGGGGGACGGGCGCGCCCCCGTCGTCGATGCGGTCGCACAGGCCCAGCACGACCTCGGGCGCCCCCTTGCAGTAGAGCCAGCGCTCGCCCTCACATTCGACGATCACCGACATGCGGCGGCGCTCGCTGTCGAAGGGGATCTCGTCGGTGACCCGGCAGCCGTCGTCGCCGTTGCCGGCGAACTCGACGAAGGCGATCTCCATGGCGTCGCCGAGCCAGGCCTCGTGCCCGTCCCTGCGGCCGCGCTTCAGGTTGTGGCAATGCCGCGCGTTGCGCATCAGGTGCTGCTCGCCGGCGACCGCCTCGAGATCCTCCGTGGGCCCGGGCAGGCGCCACGTCCACACGCGCTTCACCGACATGCGGTTCTGCGTGAGGGTGCCGGTCTTGTCGCTGCAGATGACCGTGGTCGATCCCAGCGTCTCGACGGAGGGCAGGTGGCGCACCAGCGCGTTGCGCCGGGCCATGCGCTGCGTGGCCATCGCGAGCGACAGGGTCACCGTGGGCAGGAGCCCCTCCGGAACGTTGGCCACGATGATGCCGATGGCGAAGAGGGCGTTGTCCCAGAACGGCAGGTCGATGGCGAGACCGACGCCGAAGAAGGCGAGGCCCAGCCCCGAGGCGAAGATCGCCACCAGCCGCGACAGCCGCGCGATCTCGCGTTGCAGGGGGGAGCCCTCCTTCTCCACCGTCTGCGTGAGGTGGGCGATCCGGCCGAATTCCGTGCGCATGCCCGTGGCGAACACCACCGCGCGGCACTGGCCCGACACGAGCGCGGTGCCGGCGAGCAGCAGGTTCTTCGCCTCCAGCGCCCGGCCGTCGGCGATCCCCTCCGCCGTCCTCGACTTGACCAGCGACTCGCCGGTCAGGGTGGCGAGGTTCACGCGCACGCGCGAGGCCTCGATGAGCCGGCAATCCGCGCAGATGTTGTCGCCTTCCTCGAACACGACGACGTCGCCGGGGACGAGCGTCTCCGCGGGCAACGCCTGCAGTTGCCCGTCGCGAAGGACCTTCGCCTCCTGCGGCAGCAGGCGCCTCAGGGCGGCGATGGCGCGCTCGGCGCGATATTCCTGCCAGAAGGAGAAGACCCCGTTGATGAGGATGACCGCGAGGATCGCGATGGCGAGGCTCCCCATGCCCGCGCCCGGGTTGCGCGACTCGGCGAACGTGGCCAGCGCCGCGGCAACCCAGAGGATGAGGGCGAAGAAGTGGGTGAACTCGCGCAGGAACCGCAGCCAGAGCGGCTTGCCGCGGACCTCCTCGATGCGGTTGGGGCCGAATTCCGCGAGGCGCCGGGCGGCTTCCCCGCCTGCCAGGCCACGCTCCGAGGTCTTGAGGCTGGTCAGAACCTCGGCGATGGAGAGGTTGACAATATTCATGGCGCCGCAGGAATGCCCGGCGTTCATTGGCTCCTATGCCCTATTCTCCGCTCTTCCCGTCCTTCACGTTGCCTGCGGCACGTGCGCTGCGTCGCCTCGGGCTGGCCTTGCTCGTCGTGCTTCTCGCGTCCTGGTCGGCCGCGACCGCCGTTGCCGCGACCGCAGGACAGGAGCCTGCCGCCGCCGTCGAGCTGGAAGTGTTCGTCCGCGAGGGTTGCCCCCACTGCGCGGATGCCAAGGTCTTCCTCGAGAAGCTGCGCGCGCAGGAGCCCCGGCTCGCGGTGACGATTCGCGACGTGTGGAGGGACCCCGCCGCGCTCGACAGGCTGCAGGCGCTGGTGGCGGCCACGCCCGGCGCCGGCGCGGCAGTGCCGGCGTTCCAGGCCAACGGGCGCCTCCTCATCGGCTTCGTCGACGAGGCGACGACCGGCCCGAAGATCCGGGCGCTCATCGCCGCGGTTGCCGGTGCGGCCGGTTCCGAGGCCGGCGTCATCGACCTGCCGTGGATCGGCAAGCGCGTGAGCCTCGACGACGTGGGGCTTCCCCTCTTCACGGTGGCGATCGGGCTCCTCGACGGCTTCAACCCCTGCTCGATGTGGGTGCTGATCCTGATGATCTCGATGCTCGCCGCCGTGGGCGACCGGCGGCGCATGGTGGCCATCGCCGGCACCTTCGTGATCGTGCAGGGCGTGGCCTACTTCGTCTTCATGGCCGCGTGGCTCAACCTGTTCCTCCTGATCGGCCTGTCGCGCGCCTCCGAGGTCGTGCTCGGCGTGATCGCCCTCGTGGCCGGCCTCATCAACGTGAAGGACTTCGTGGCGTTCGGCCGCGGCGTCACGCTCTCGATCCCCGCCTCGGCCAAGCCCGGCATCTACCAGCGCATCCGCCGCCTCATGAACGAGCAGAGCCTCGCCATGGCCATCGGCGGCACCATCGTGCTCGGCATGCTGGTCCAGGTGGTCGAGCTCGTCTGCACCTCGGGGCTTCCGGCGCTCTACACGCGCATCCTCACGCAGCGCCAGCTCGACCCGATGGCCTACTACGGCTACCTGCTGCTCTACAACCTCATGTACATGGTCGACGACGTCATGGTGCTCACCATCGGCGTGGTCACGCTGAGCCAGCACCGCCTGCAGGAGAAGGAAGGGCGCGTGCTCAAGCTCGTCTCCGGGCTCGTGATGCTGGGGCTGGGGATCTACCTCATCGCCTTCCCGGGCTGAGGGCGCGCGGGGCGAGGGGCGAGGGGCGGTATGCTGATGGCCCCATGGCCAACCGCCCGGCATCGTTCGCCTGCATTGCCGCCCTGCTCGCCGCCCTCCTGGCGCCGGCCGCGGGCGCCGAGCCGCTGCGCGTGGGCTCCAAGCGGTTCACCGAGTCCTACATCCTCGGCGAGCTCCTCGTGCAGTCGGCAGCGCGCGCGGGCGCCGCCGTGGAACACAGGCCGGGCCTGGGCAACACCGCCATCCTCTTCGAGGCGCTCTCGCGCGGGGCCATCGACGCCTACCCCGAGTACACGGGCACGATCGCGCGCGAGATCCTCAAGGAACCCGCGCCCCTCGACCTCGCCGGCCTCAACCGCCGGTTGGCCCCGCTGGGGCTCGCGGCGAGCCTTCCCATGGGCTTCTCCAACGGCTACGCGCTGGGCGTGCGCGAGAGCGTGGCCGCCGCGAAGGGCATCGCGACCGTCTCGGACCTCGCGCGCCATGCGGACCTGGCCCTCGGGCTCTCGCACGAGTTCCTGCGGCGCGAGGACGGGTGGCCGGGGCTGAGGGCCGCGTACGCGCTGCCGCACGCGAGCCCGCGCGGCCTGGACCACGGGCTCGCCTACGAGGCGCTCGCCGCCGGGCAGGTCGACGTGATCGATCTCTACACGACGGACGCGAAGATCACGCGCTTCGGCGTGCGGGCGCTGGCCGACGACCGCGGCTTCTTCCCGCGCTACGACGCGGTGGTCCTGCACCGTCTCGACAGTGCCGCGCGCCACCCGGCCGCCTTCGCCGCGTGGAAGGCGCTCGAGGGGCGGCTCGACGAGCGCGCGATGATCCGCCTCAACGCGCGCGCGGAACTGGACTTCGTTCCCTTCGACCGCGTGGCGTCCGAGTACCTCGGCGGAGGGGCTGCGGCCGGGCCGCGCGGCCTCTGGTCGGCGGTCTTCGCGCCCGACTTCGCGCGGCTCGCCCTCGAGCACGCGACGCTGGTGTTCGCCTCGCTGGCGGCGGCCGTGGCGCTGGGCGTGCCGATGGGCGTCCTCGCCGCGCGCGTTCGCGCTTTCGCGCAACCCGTGCTCGCGCTGGCGGGAGTCGTGCAGACGGTGCCGTCGCTGGCCCTCCTCGCCTTCCTCATCCCGCTCACGGGGATCGGCGCGGCGCCCGCGCTGCTTGCGCTCTTCCTCTATGCGCTGTTGCCCATCGCGCGCAACACCCACGCGGGGCTCGCGGGCGTGCCCGCGGGGCTGCGAGCGGCCGCGCTCGCGCTGGGGCTCACGCCCGGGCAGGCGCTGGCGAGGATCGAGCTGCCGCTGGCGCTGCCCGTGATCCTTGCGGGCGTGAAGACGGCGGCCGTCGTGAACGTGGGCACCGCGACGATCGCCGCGTTCGTGGGCGCCGGCGGCTTCGGCGAGCGCATCGCGCAGGGGCTCGCGGTGAACGACCACCGGCTGCTGCTCGCGGGCGCCATCCCGGCGGCGGCACTGGCGCTGGCCGTGCACGCCCTCTTCGAGATCGGCGAGCGGCGCCTGGCGCGCCGGCCGCGCGGCTAGGGCACCAGCGCGAGGAAGAGGAACGCGGCGAAGATCACGAGGTGCACCGCGCCCTGCATAAGGTTCGTGCGCCCCGTGCCCAGCGTGATCGCGCCCACCAGGAAGGTGAGGAACAGCAGCACAAGGTCCTTCGGATCCAGCCCGAGGGTGAGCGGGATGTCGAGCGCCACCGAGGCCACCGCGACGACGGGGATGGTGAGGCCGATGGACGCGAGCGCCGAGCCCAGCGCCAGGTTCATGCTGGTCTGCAGCCGGTCCGCCCGCGCGGCACGCACCGCGGCCCAGGTCTCCGGCAGCAGCACGAGGAGCGCGATGGTGATCCCGATCACCGTGCGTGGCGCGCCGGCGGCGGCAATGGCGCGCTCGATCGTCGGCGAGAGCATCTTGGCGAGCCCCACCACCACGACGAGCGAAACGAGGAGGAGGCCGAAGCTCGCCCACGCCTGCGGCCAGGAGGGCGGCTGGGCGTGGGCTTCCTCGTTGGCCGGGTCCGCGACGGGCAGGAAGTAGTCGCGGTGGCGCACCGTCTGCACGAAGACGAACACGGCCCAGAGGGCCACGGAGGCGACGGCCGCGAAGGCGAGCTGCGACCCGCTGTAGGTGCCGCCGGGCGCCGTCGTCGTGAAGGAGGGCAGCACGAGCGACAGGGTGGCGAGCGCCACCAGCGCGGCCAGGGCCGGGCCGGCGCCCTCGACGCGGAAGGACTGCTCGCGGTGGTGCAGCCCGCCCACGAGCAGGCAGATTCCCACCACGCCGTTGCAGATGATCATGACGGCCGAGAAGATGGTGTCGCGCGGCAGGACGGCCGTGTCGGGCCCGCCCGCCAGCATCATCGACAGGATGAGGGAAACCTCGATCACCGTGACGGCCACCGCGAGGACGAGCGTGCCGAATGGCTCGCCCACCCGGTGCGCCACCACTTCGGCGTGGTGCACGGCCGCGATGACGGCGGCCACGAGCATGGCGCCGCTCGCCGTGGCGAGCACCGGGCCGACGGGAAGGGCGAGGGCCGCGCCGAGTACGCCGGTGGCGACGGCCGGCACGACCCAGGCCCAGGCGGGCATGGACACGCGGCTACTTCGCGTGGCGCCGCACGAAATCCGCCATGCGCGCGACACCCTTCTCGATGGCCTCGTTCGAGGCGGCGTAGCTGAAGCGGATGTGCTGCCCCTCGTCGGGCACGCGCGGGCCGAAGTGGATGTCGGCGAGGACCGCGACCCCGGTCTCGTGGAGGAGCCGCAGGCGGAACTCCTCGGAGTCCTTCGCGCCCACGATCCGGCACGCCTCGGTCACGTTGGGCCACGCGTAGAAGGCCCCGCCCGGGCTCTGGCAGGTCACGCCCGGTACCCGGTTGAGCAGCCCCACGATGAGGTCGCGCCGCCGCCGGAAGCTCTCGCGCATCATCTCCGCGGCGTCCTGCGGGCCGCTGATCGCCTCCACCGCGGCCCACTGGCTGATCTGGGACGCGCACGACTCGGTGTTGGTGACCCAGCGCGTGAAGACGGGCGCCAGGGCCTTGTTGACCGCGTAGCCCAGCCGCCAGCCGGTCATGGCCCAGGTCTTGGAGGCGCCGTCGCTGATGATGGTGCGCTCCTGCATGCCGGGGATGGAGGCGAGCGAGGCGAAGGCGCCGTCGTAGACCAGGCGCGAGTAGATCTCGTCGGCGTACACCCACACGTCGGGGTGCCTCGCGAGGATGGCGGCGATGGCCTCCATGTCCTTCGCGGGCACGATGCCGCCCGTGGGGTTCTGCGGCGAGTTGAGGATGAGGAGCTTGGTTCGCGGCGTGATCTTCGCCTCGAGCTCGGCGGGGTCGAAGTTGAAGCCGCGCGACTCGCGCAGGTAGATGGGCACGGGCACCGCGCCCATGGCGCGGATCTGCGACTCGTAGATCGGGAAGCCGGGGTTGGGATAGATCACCTCGTCGCCCGCGCCGTGGTCGGTGACCGAGAGGATCGCGTAGGCGATGAAGGGCTTCGCCCCCGCGCCCACCACCACGTCGTCGGCGCCCACGGCGATGCCGCGCGTGCGCGAGACGTACTTCGCGATGGCTTCGCGCAGCTCGGCGATGCCCGCCGAGGGCGTATAGCCGTGCTTGCCGCCGCGGATGGCCGCGACGGCGGCGTCCTGGATGTTGGCCGGCGTGGGGAAGTCGGGCTGGCCGATGCAGAAGGAGATGATGTCCTTGCCGGCGGCCTGCAGCTTGGCCACTTCGGCGAGGACGACGAACGCGTTTTCGGTGCCGAGCTGGTCGGACCGGCGGCTGATGGAGGGCATGGGGGTTCCGTGTCGTGTGGTGAAGGGGACGCAATCCTTCATCGCGGAGCGTCATCGTCTCCTTCACCCTCAATGTTACGGCAAGTCCCGCCGGACGGGCCGCCGCGGGCCTCACCGGCTGGTATTCTGGCCGGGAGGCGTCGCGACGCAGGGGAGACAGTGATGGCGGTGAAGAAGAAGCAGGCCAGGGGCGAGGCGGCCCCGCGGAAGAAGCGCGCGAAGGCCGAGAACGAGGTGCTGGCCGACGCCAGGGAGCTCGCGCAGATCGAGCAGTACTGGCACCGGGCGGGCCGCATCAAGCCGCGCAAGCCGCCGGCCAACTACAAGTACGTCGAGGAGCTCGCGCACCTGCAGGTGGAGCTCATCAAGCTGCAGGAATGGGTGCGCATGCAGGGCCTGAAGGTCGCCGTCGTCTTCGAGGGGCGGGATGCCGCCGGCAAGGGCGGCGTGATCAAGCGCATCGCCGAGAGCCTGAACCCCCGGATCTGCCGCATCGTCGCCCTGGGCACGCCCACGGAGCGCGAGCGCGGCCAGTGGTACTTCCAGCGCTACGCGCCGCACCTGCCCGCCAAGGGCGAGATCGTCCTCTTCGACCGCAGCTGGTACAACCGCGCCGGCGTCGAGCGCGTCATGGGCTTCTGCACCGAGGGCGAGTACGGGGAATTCCTGCGCTCCTGCCCGCTGTTCGAGGAGATGCTGGTGCGTTCCGGCATCGTGCTCGTCAAGTACTGGTTCTCGGTGAACGACGAGGAGCAGGAGCGGCGCTTCCAGGAGCGCATCCGCAACCCCACAAAGCGCTGGAAGCTCTCGCCCATGGACATCGAGTCGCGCAAGCACTGGGTCGAGTACTCGCGCGCCAAGGACCTCATGTTCGCCGCCACCGACCGGAAGAGGACGCCGTGGTGGGTCGTGAACGCCGACAACAAGAAGAAGGCGCGCCTGAACTGCATCGCGCACCTGCTTCGCCAGGTGCCCTACGAGAACATGGCCCCGGTCGAGATCGAGGTGCCGCCGCGGCAGGCCGACATCGGCTACAAGCGGCCGAAGAAGTCGAGCCAGCGGTTCGTCGACAGCATCTACTGACAAGGGGAGCGCAACCCTTTTT
>JAABQW010000076.1 GCA_011391275.1 Betaproteobacteria bacterium | reverse complement strand
CAGCACGCGCGAGGGCGAGGCGTGCCTGTCCGCCACCACGCTCGCCGCGGCCACGCCCAGCATGACGAGCGTGCGCTGCGCGGGGACGCCGAATCCCGCGAGCAGCGTGTAGGCCGCCGCCGCCGCGAACCCCGCGACGGCCCCGGCCTTGCGCGCCGGAGCGGCCAGGGCGAGCGCCGGCACCCTCAGCCACGCGAAGCGCACCAGGACGAACGCGAGCGCGGCGAACATGGTGACGTGCAGCCCCGAGATGCTCACGAGGTGGCCGATGCCGGTGCGCCAGAAGGTCTCCCAGTCCCGGGCGTCGATCGAGTCCTGGTCCCCGATGGCGAGCGCCACCAGCACGCCGGCCAGCCGCGCCTCGCCGAGCGTGCCGCGCATCGCGTCGCGGACGTCGCCGCGCGCGCGATGCACGCTCTGCGGCCAGCCGGCCTCGAGTTCCGCGACCCTGCGCGGCGCTGGCGCGGTGCGCACGTAGCCGGTGGCGCGGATGCCGCGCGCGAGCGCCCAGGGCTCGAAGTCGAACGCGTGCGGGTTGGCCAGCCCGCGCGGACGCTTGAGCCGGACCGCGAAACGCCACCGCTCGCCGGCGCGGATGGCGGGCGGCGGCTCGCCGGCGCCGGACCTCGCATCGCGCGCGGCATACCAGGTGAGCGCGATTCGCGAAGGCACCGTCGCGCCCGCCGTGGCCACGAGCCTCGGCACGACGAGAAGGCGCGTGCCGCGCGGGCCCTCCTGCGGCAGGCCGGCCACCACGCCCTCGATCTCGATGTCGCGGCCCTCCCAGGCGGCGGGCAGCTCGTCCGCGAGGCGCGCCTGCGCACGCCAGGCCGCGAGGTCGTGGCCGGCCACGAGCCCTGCCGCCACGACCAGGGCCGCGCGCGCCCAGCGGCCTGCCAGCCGCGCGGCGAGGAGCAGCGCGCCCGCCAGCCCGATGACGCGCAGGTCAGGCAACGTCGCCGCCTGCTGCAACCAGGCGGTGCCCGCGAGGAAACCGAGGGAAAAGAGGCGCAAGGGAAGGGACCTCCGCGAACCGCGTCATCGCGGCGGCCCGGTGCATACCCCGATTAACGCGCCGGCGTCGCATTCGCCGACAAGCCACCCCAAGTGACACGGCCCCCGGCAATGCCCACAATCGAAGGCCCCGCCCCGATGGCGACGCGCGAAGGCCCCCGCAAGGCATGATCCGACGCAAGCTCAGGAAGGCATTCCCCTCGCCGGAGAGCATCCGCGGCCACCGCTGGCTGCAATGGTGCGCGCCGCTGCTTTCGCACCCGCGCCTGTGGCACCTGCACCGCCGCGCCGTCGCACTCGGGGTCGCCATCGGCCTGGTGACCGGCCTCATCCCCGGGCCGGTGCAGATGCTCGCGGCCGCGATCATCGCGATACCGCTGCGCGCGAACATCCCGGCCGCCCTCTTCACGACGCTCTACACGAACCCCTTCACCTTCGTGCCCCTCTACATCCTCGCCTACAACGTGGGGCGGCTCGTGACCGGTGACGGCGCGCCGCTCGTCATGCCGCCCGACCTCGCGTGGAACTGGGAGGGGCTCCGGCACGCCTTCCCGGGCCTCCTCGCGTGGATCGCCTCGATGGGCGACACGCTGTTCGTGGGGCTCGCCATCCAGTGCACGGCATTCGCGCTCGGCGGCTATGCCCTCACGATGCTGGCCTGGCGCGTGATCGTGACGCGCGCCTGGCGCACGCGGCGCGAGCGCCGCGCGAGGGCAGCCCGGTGAAGCCGCCCTACTGGGACGAGGCCACCGCGCACCTCGCGCGCCGCGACAAGGTGCTCCGGAAGATCATCCGCGCGCACCCCGGCGCCAACCTGCGCACGCGCGGCGACGCCTTCCAGACGCTCGCGCGCTCCATCGTGGGCCAGCAGATCTCGGTGAAGGCGGCGCAGGCCGTGTGGGAGCGCTTCGAGGCGCTTGCCGGACGCGTGGCGCCGCAGCACGTGGCGGGGCTCGGCGACGAGGCGATGCGCGCCGCGGGCCTGTCGCGCATGAAGGTCGCCTACCTCAAGGACCTCGCCGGGCACTTCCACGACGGGCGGCTGCGGCCGCGGCGCTGGTCGCGCATGGACGACGAGGCGATCGTCGCCGACCTCGTGCGGGTGAAGGGCATCGGCCGCTGGAGCGTCGAGATGTTCCTCATCTTCCACCTCATGCGCCCGGACGTGTTTCCCGTCGCGGACATCGGCCTGCAGCGCGCCGTCGAGAAGCACTACAACGACGGCGCGCGCCTGGACCGCGCCTCGCTGGCCGGGATCGGCGAGACCTGGGCGCCGTTCCGCACCGTCGCCACCTGGTACCTGTGGCGCTCCCTCGATCCCGTGCCGGTGGAGTACTGAGTTGGCCGGCGGACCGCGCCTGGTGGCCCCGTCGGCCGCCTGGAAGGATTCCTACCGCGCATACGTGAGCGAGCTCGAGGCGCGCGGCGAGGAGAAGATCCCCTTCCCCCTCGCCTTCCCGAACGAGAACTTCGCGGCCTTCCTCGCCGACCTGGCCGGCTGCGAGCGCGGCATCGGCCTCCCGGCGGGGTTCGTGCCCCACTCGACCTTCTGGCTGGTCCGGGGCCGCGAGGTCGTGGGCGTCTCCAACCTGCGCCACCGGCTGAACGACCAGCTCCTCGTCGAGGGCGGCCACATCGGCTACGGCATCCGCCCCGGCGCCCGCGGCCAGGGGCTGGGGCGCGAGATCCTGCGCCTCACGCTGGTCGAGGCGACGCGGCGCGGCATGGACCGCGTGCTCCTCACGTGCGCGAAGGACAACGCCGCCTCCTCCGCGGTGATCGCGCGCAACGGCGGGCAGCTCGGGTCCGAGGCCTGGGTCGAGGCGCGCGGCCAGGTCGTGCAGAGGTGGTGGATCGGCGCGAGCGCCTAGCCCTGCGCCGGCGCGAGCCGGCCGTCCGCGATGCGCATCTGGCGGCCCATGCGCCGTGCGAGCTCGGGATCGTGGGTCACCATCACGAAGGCCGTGCCGTGCTTCTCGTTGAGCCTCACGATGAGGTCGAAGACCTGGGAGGCCGTCGCGCGGTCGAGGTTGCCCGTGGGCTCGTCGGCCAGCACGCAGGCCGGCTGCGTGACCAGCGCGCGCGCGAGCGCCACGCGCTGGCGCTCGCCGCCGGAGAGCTCCCCCGGACGGTGCGCCAGGCGGTGGGCGAGGCCCACCTCCGCCAGCATGCCGGCGGCGCGCGCCTTTGCCTCCGCGTCGCCCAGGCGACGGATGGCGAGCGGCATCGCCACGTTCTCGAGCGCCGTGAACTCCGGCAGCAGGTGGTGGAACTGGTAGACGAACCCCAGGCAGCGATTGCGCAGTTCCCCCTGCCGGCGCGCGTCGAGCGCAAGGAGGTCCTCCCCCGCGAGCCTCACGGTGCCGGCGCTCGGCCGGTCCAGCCCGCCCAGCAGGTGCAGCAGCGTGCTCTTGCCCGACCCGGAGGCGCCGACGATGGCGACCGACTCGCCGGCCCGCACTTCGAAGTCGATGCCCTTCAGGACCGGAACGGCGATCTCGCCCAGCCCGAAGGTCTTGGCCAGGCCCGCGCAGAAGACGACCGGCTGCTCCTCACTCATAGCGAAGCGCCTCGGCGGGATTCACGCGGGCAGCGCGCCAGCTGGGGTAGAGGGTCGCCAGGAAGGCGAGCGCCAGCGCCACCCCCGCCACGGTCCACACGTCGCGCCAGTCGAGCTGCGAGGGCAGCTCGCTGATGTAGTAGACCTCGCGGGAGAGGATCTGGAAGTCGAAGGCGCGCTCGATCGCCGGCACCACGACGTCGATGTTGAGCGACAGGACCACGCCCAGGAACACCCCGAGCGCCGTGCCGATCACGCCGATGAGCGTGCCCTGGACCATGAAGATCTTCATGATCGCCGCGGGCGAGGCCCCCAGCGTGCGCAGGATCGCGATGTCCGGGAGCTTGTCGGTGACCACCATCACCAGCGTGGAGACGAGGTTGAAGGCCGCCACGGCGATGATGAGCGTGAGGATGATGAACATCATCCGCTTCTCGATCTGGATGGCGCGGAAGTAGTTGGCGTTCTGCTGCGTCCAGTCGGTGATGTAGGCGTCGGCGGAAATCGACTTCGCGAGCTCGCGCGCCACGCGCGGCGCCTCGTAGAGGTTGGCGAGCTTCAGGCGCACGCCGCTGGCCGCCTCGCCCATGCGGTAGAGCGCCTGGGCGTCCTCCATGCGCACGAGCGCGAGCCCCGAGTCGTACTCGTAATGGCCCACCGAGAAGATGCCCGTGACGCGGAACTGCTTGAGCCGCGGCATGAGGCCGGCGGGGGTGACCTGGCCCTGCGGCGCGATGAGCGTCACGCGCTCGCCCAGCTGCACGCGCAGCGCGCGCGCGAGGTCCGTCCCCAGCACGATGCCGAACTCGCCCGGCTGCAGGTCCGCCAGGCGCCCCCCGCGCATGTGCGAGCCGATGTCGGCCACCTGGTCCTCGAGGTCCGGGACCACGCCGCGGACGATGACGCCGCGCACCTGCGAGCCGGAGGACAGCAGCCCCTGCGCCGCCACGAAGGGCGCTGCCGCCAGCACCTGCGGGTTGGACTTCGCTTCCGCGGCGGCCTTGCGCCAGTCCGCGAGCCCGCCCTCGATGGCGAGCACCTGCACGTGGGCGGCCACGCCGAGGATGCGCGAGCGGATCTCGCGTTCGAAGCCGTTCATCACCGACATCACCGTGATGAGCGCGGCGATCCCCAGCGCGATCCCGAGCATCGAGACGAGCGATATGAACGAGATGAAGTGGTTGCGGCGCTTGGCGCGGGTGTAGCGAAGGCCGACGAAGAGCTCGAATGGCTGCAAGAAAGCGGACCGGGACGGGAATGGGGGTCTGACCGCGTTTATTATCCATGGTTGCCCGCCATGCCGCTCACTCTCCTCGTCCCCGACCTGCTGCCTCCCGCCGGCGCCCCTGCCGCCATGCGCGAGTTGCGCCTTCCCGCGCTCGAGAAATGGCTCGCGCGCGCCGAGGCCTCGCGCGAGCCGGGCGGGGACAGCGCCTGGATGCTGCGCCAGTGGGGCCTGGGCGAGGACGCGCCGGTGGCCGCGCTTACTCTCGCCGCCGACGGCGGCCCCCGCGAGGGCGCGTGGCTGCGCGCCGACCCGGTCCACCAGCGCCCGGACCGCCACGCACTCGTGCTGTACGACGCCTCCGTGCTGGATCTCGCGCGGGACGAGGTGGAAGCCGCGCTCGCCGAGCTGAACGGCTTCTTCGCGGTCGACGGGCTGGAGATCGTCGCCCCTGCCGCCGACCGCTGGTACGTGCGCGTGCCTGCGCAGGAGCTGCCGCGCACCACGCCCCTGGAGAAGGCGGTGGGCCGGAACCCCTTCGGCATGCTTCCCGAGGGCGGCGGGCGCCTTCGCTGGCCGTCGATCTTCAGCGAGGCGCAGATGCTGCTCGCGCGCCTGCCATTCAACGCCGTCCGCGAGGCCGAGGGGCGCCCGACGCTGAACGCCCTGTGGTTCTGGGGAGGGGGAACCTTCCCGGCAAGCCTTGCGCGGCCGTTCTCGAGCGTGGCGGCGGCGGATCCCCTTGCGCGCGCGCTCGCCCTGGCGAGCGGGTGCGCGGTCCGGGGGCTCCCGGCCGGGCTCGCGCAGCTTCCCTCGCGCGAATCGGCGAACTGCCTCGCGGTGGCCGACGGGCTGCGCGCGCCGCTGCGGCGCGGCGAACTCGACGCGTGGGCGGACGCCGCGCGGGCCCTGGACCGCGACTGGTTCTCGCATCTCGGCGACGCGCTGCCCGCCTTCGGGCGCATTCGCCTCGTCCTGCCCGGCGATCGCGACACCGCCGTCTTCGACCTGGTACCCCGCGCCCGGTGGCGGCTGCTGCGTCGCGCCCGGCCGCTGGCCTCCCATGCCTGAGATCGTCGCGCGCACCGTCGACGAGGAAGCGTGCCGGCGGCTCGTCGCGGGCGGAACGGAGCCGCGCCTGGCTCGGCTCTTCGCGGCGCGAGGCGTGCAGGACGCCCGCGAAGTGTCCTCCTCCCTGCCCGGCCTCGTGCCGCCGGACCGCCTCGACCAGGTCGGCCAGGCGGCCGTGCTCCTCGCCGACGCGATCGCCGCCAGCCAGCGCATCCTCGTGGTCGCCGACTACGACGCCGACGGCGCCACGGCCTGCGCCGTCGCGCTGCGGGCGCTTCGCGCGATGGGCGCCGACGCCGGGTTCCTCGTGCCCGACCGCTTCCGCTTCGGCTACGGGCTCACGCCCGAAATCGTGCGCCTGGCGGCGG
>JAABQW010000075.1 GCA_011391275.1 Betaproteobacteria bacterium | reverse complement strand
GGTCCAGCCCTGGACGCCCGCCGCATCGCCCTCGCGGCCGAGGAAGTCGCGGTACTGCTGCATCGCGAAGAGCCGCGCGGCCCCCGCCCCCGGGGAGAAGATGTCGTTGTCCTTCGTGAGCGGGTTGCGGCCCTCGGCGATCTCCACGCCGTTGGGAATGCCGTCGCCGTCCGTGTCCAGCGCCGGCTCCAGCCCGAAGTTGGCCGTGACCGCCTTCGCGCCGTTGATGGACACCTCGCAGGCGCCGGTGCCGGTGCAGGCACCACTCCAGCTCTCGAAAACCGAGCCGACGCTGGCCACCGCCGTGAGCGCGATCGTCGCGCCCGCCGGGTAGGTCTCCTCGCAGTCGCCGCCGCAGGAAATCCCCGGCGCGTTCGCATTGACCGTGCCCTGGCCGTAGCCGGCCTTCGACACCGTGAGCGCGTACAGGCCGCCGTTGGTGAGGATGAAGGTCGCGGAAGCCTGCCCGGAGGCGGCCGTGACGGCGTACGTGCCCGCCGTCGCGTTGGCCGTGAAGGCCGGCGCCGTGGCGTAGCCCGAGGCGTCCGTGGTCGCGGACGACGTCGTGCCGCCGCCGGAGAAGGTGCCGCCCGCGCCCGAGGCCGGCGCCGTGAAGGTCACGGCGGCGCCCGGTACCGGCGAACCGGCCTGCGTGAGGACCCGCGCCTTGAGGGCGGTGCCGAACGCCGACCCGATGGCGGACACCTGAGGTGTGCCTGCCGCGGCGCTCACCACGGCGCAAAGCCCCGCGTGCGGCCCGCCCAGCTCGAAGGGCGTGCTGGCGATGCCCGAGAAGGAGATGTCGTCGACATCCCAGCCCGTGGCGCCGACGGCGACGTCGGTGCCGGCGCCGAAGCGCACGCGCATCGTTCCGGCCGTGGCCGGGATCGGGAACGCGACGGTGTTGAATGCCGGATAGCCCGCGCTCTGCCCGGCGAATGCCGCGCGAAGGGCCAGCGGGTTCCCGGAGGTGTCGGTGATGACGCCGTTGTAGATACCCGGCACGAGCGCCTGCAGGTCCGTCCAGGTGCCGCCATTGTCGAAGCTCACCTCGATCACGCCGCCGTCCCACACCGTGCCGTCGAACTCGAAGTCGTGGCGGTGCGTGATCGACAGGGTGACCGTGCCCGGCGCAGCCACCGTGAGCGGCGGCGACGTGAGCCAGGTCACGGCCGCGCCGCTGCCCGTGGGAGCCCGGTAGTAGCGTCCGGTGGAGAAGTCCCCGCCGCGCGTCCACTTGAGCGCCTCGACCTGCGCGCCCACCAGGGTCGTGACCCAGAGCGAGGACTCCGACTCCGCATCGTCCGTGGCCGAGGCGCCCGGCGTGCGGTCGAGCTGGATCGGGATCACGAGGGAGGCGGTGGCCGGGGTCGGCAGCGCGAAGGACGGGTGCGACACCGAGGCGTCGAGCGTCGCCGCTCCGGCCAGGACCGCGCCGGCGAGCGTCACGCGCACCTTCACGGTGGCGGAGGCGTAGGGCGCGATCGAGGGCAGCGTGGCCACGCCGTCCGGGAAGGAGATGCCCGGCGTGGTGGACGACATCGTGAGCGAGGCGCCGGCGAGCGTCACGCTGCCGACGTTCGTCACCGTCACCGCGACCAGGGCGACCTCGCCGTTGTCGAGCGCGCCGTCGGCGTCGCAGAACTGGGCGCCGCGCGGGTCGAAGGCAATGGCGTCCACCTTCAGGTCGCCACCCGTGACGAAGCTCTCCGCCACTCCGTTGTTCGTCGAGGAAAAGCGATCGGGCGCCACGGCACGCGCACCCGCGCCGCGCTCCGCGAACGCCTGGGCGCAGAGCGCGAGGTCGGCGGTGTCTTCCGCCGCCATGGCGGCGAGAAGCGCGTCGCGCGCCTCCAGCAGCGTCGGCGAGGCGGGAGTGAGCTTGTAGCCCGCCACGAGGTAGCGCTTCATGCGGTCCTGCGCCTGGGAGAAGGTGAGCCGTCCGCTATCGCCCGCGAGCGCGGTGTAGCACTGCCAGAGCATCGACGCCCAGATCTCGCCCGTGTTGTGGACCTCGGAATTCGTCCCGCCGAAAGCCGGCGGCGGGCTCGCGGGAAGCGGGTTCTCGTCGGCGATGTGCCGGAAGGTGAGCGGGTTCTTCGCGAAGTCGCGCGAGTACGGATACCGGCGGAAGCCCGAGTAGTGCGCGGGATTGGGAACCGCGGCTCCCACGATGGCGCTGTCGCCGGCATAGCCGCCCGTGGCGTACACGCCGTTCAGGGGGTCGCCTTCCTTCAGCATCAGGAGGAGCGCGTGGAAATCCGCCCACCCCTCGCCGAGCCCGCCGGCGTGGTTGGTGCCCAGGCCGTTGGCGTCGGCGACGAGGCGGTTGCTGATGTAGTGGCCCCACTCGTGGGTCACGATGGCGTTGTCCAGCGCGCCGTCTCGGTCGGCTTCCTTGGTGCGGGTCATGGTGACCGTCACGGGGCCACCGACCAGCTGGGACTTCAGCGCATTGCCGCTGTCCAGGGTGACGGAAAGGGAACCGATGGTGACCGACGGGTCGGCCCCGCCCATGCCCGGGGGGAGGGTTGCCACCTGGTTGTTTGCCACGACCATGCCGATGCCGCCGGCGGCCTGGACGTTCGCGGCCTTCAGGGCGTACGGGCAGCTGCCGCGGTCGACGAGGACGACCTTGCCGACGACGTTGTTCGTGAGGGCGGTGCATGCGTCGGAAGTGGGCGCCGCGCCGTCGATGGCCAGCACGAGTTCGGCGGTGAGGTTGAAAAGCCCGGGGCCGAACGACGCCGTGCCGGTGACGAACGCGCCACCCGGCGTGGCGGCAAGGGACGCCTGGGACCGCCCGGTGAAGACGTACATGCGCATGCGCGGCCGGGCGCCGTCGGACGGGGTGGACATGTTCGCGTTGTTGACGCCCGCGTTGTCCTCGGCCTGGGCCCTCATGGAGTCACCACCGATGCCGCCGCGCCCGTAGTTGTCGTACTGCGCGTTGCCGTCGGCCTCCTTGAAGCCCGAGTCGTAGAACCAGTCGTGCAGCCAGTTGATCACGTAGAAGAGGTTCGTCACCGCCGCGGCCGACTGCGTCTTGTTCGCGAGCGCCTCGGCGTTCGGGTCGTACGCGTGGTCGAAGGCATTCGCCGCCGTGATGCAGGCGCGGAAGTCCGCGGTGGGGGCGACGCCGAGGTTGCACTCCGCGGGGTCGAGGTCGAGGGTGTCGCCCTCGGGGCCGGGGCTCCCCAGGAAGCGGTTCGAGAAGGCCAGGACGTTGTTGCCCTCGGTGCGCGTGGCGTTGTCGGCAAGCCACGGGTCGTTGGTGGAGATGGGGCCGTTCTGCAGCGTGACCAGGTTGGACGGCAGGAACGGCGGCACGAAGCCGTCGTTGAGTCCCGTGGGGTGCGGCGTGGCGCCGCGCCCCACGGGGCTGGGCAGGGGCAGGCCGGCGCCGGCGGACTCCGCGTAGACGCGGTAGGTGAACGCGGCGTGGGCGGTCTGGTTGTTGCGGAAGAGCAGGCGGCCGTCGTCGGCCGCGATCACGTAGGCGTAGTAGTCGAGGCCGGGCAGGCGCGTCTCCGCCATCTGCAGCTCGACGTAGTACGCGGGCACCAGGCCCGCGGGCAGCCGGAACCACACGCGCTTGGCGCGCGCCGCCTCGTTCATGCGCGCCCCGTCGGGGCTCAGGAGGTCGCGCGGGATGGCGTAATGCTCGTAGCCGGCGGCCGCGCTCGCGGCAATCGACTTGCCCACCGGCACGGCGCTCAGCGCGGCGAGCACTTCGGGGCCGTAGCGGTAGTCCTCGAGGGCGGCGGCGATGGCCTGCGCGGCGGAGAGGGTGAACGGGTTCGTCGCGGATTTCGCGAGCTTCTTCGCGCCCAGCGCGGGGCCGATGAGGCCGCCGATGGCGACCGGCTGCATCGAGGCGTCGAAGATCACGGCCGCGGACTCGCGGAAGACCTCGATCCCGTCGACCCGGTTCTGGAAGCGGACGAGGTGCCCGCCGCCGCCGAGCCGTTCCACGGTCTTCACCGAGGCGCCGCCCGCCTCCCCGGCATCGAGGCCGTAGAGGTCGGCCAGGCCGGCGAGCGTGCGCCGGGCGGCCGACTCGGCGTCCAGGCCGAAGAGCGACTTCTGCACGCCGGGGCGCAGCCAGACGAAGCTGGGCAGGCCCAGGCGCGGCTCCAGGTGCATGCGCGTCACGCGCGCATCGGCACGGGCGGCCTTCGCGGCAGGCGCCGGCGCGTCCTGAAGCGCGTCGACGTTGGGGAGCTTTCGCGCCGCCGCGCCGGTCGCGAGGACCGCCAGGACGATCGCCAGGGCCGCACGGCCGCGGAACCTGAGGGGTGGCCGGCCGATGGGGCTGGAATCTGCGTGGATCATTGCGGTTTCTCCGTGAGCGCCCTGGGCGCTTGCCTCGAACATTGGCGGGGCCCTTCGGCTCCGCCGGAAAAAAATCGGGGCGCCCGAAGGCGCCCCGCACTGACTTGCCCGCCCTAGGGCAGGAACCTCGCGCGGTACTCCGACGACAGGAAGAAGCCGTTGATCACCTGGTCGCGGGTGTACGTGGCGTTGTCGAGGAACGTGACCCAGCCGGAGAACCCGGCGGCCTCCGGAGTCCGCCGCAGCATGCCGGCGTACATCATGGTCACGAACACCTCGTTGGCGATCGCCGCCTGGTACTCGGCGGAATCCGAGAAGCCCAGCAGCACCTGCCCGCGGCTCATGCCGCCCGCGAGCAGCGTCACCCAGCCGTCGAGCCCGGCCGGGTCGGGCGCGCGGCCCAGCACGTTGCTGTAGAGAAGCGTCACGAACTGCGCGTTGTCGAGCGCGCCGTAGGTCGCGGCGAACTCGGGGCTGGCGGTGAAGAAGTCCGCGAGCTGCTGGAGCGTCGTGGTCCCCGAGCGCACCAGGGCCGCGTTGGCCGTAAGGCCGGCGTAGTCCGGCACGCGCAGGAACGTCGCGAAGTAGAGCCGCACCACGGGCGCCACGAACCCGCCGAACTCCGGCGACTGCAGGAACGCGTCGATCACCTGGGTGCGCGTGTAGGTGCCGCCGTCGACGAGATCCGTCCAGCCCTGGATCCCGGGGGCGTCGCCTTCGCGGCCGAGGAAGTCGCGGTACTGCTGCATCGCGAAGAGCCGCGCCGAGGCCGCGCCCGGCGAGAAGATGTCGTTGTCCTTCAGGAGCGGGTTGCGCCCCTCGGTGACCTCCACGTCGTTCGGGATGCCGTCGTTGTCGCAGTCGCCGGGCGCGCCCGTGTCGCAGAGCACCTGGAAGGACTGCGGCACCTGCGGGGCGGCGGCCACGTTGGCGTTGCCGGCCTGGTCCGCCGCGACGGTGCAGGTGCCCGTGGCGATCATGGTCACCAGCGAGCCGCTCACCGTGCAGACGGAGGTCGTGAGCGAGCTGAAGCTCACTTCGAGTCCGGAGGACGCCGTGGCCGTCACGACGAAGGGCGGCGCGCCGATCGTGCGATCGGAAAGCGCACCGAAGGTGATCGTCTGCGTGCCCTGTGCCACGGAGAAGGTCTGCGTGACCTGGGGCGCCGGCAGGTAAGTGGCGTCACCCGCCTGGTCGGCGGCGATCGTGCACCCGCCCACCGCGATGATCGTCACGGTGCTGCCCGAGACGGTGCACACGCCCGTCGAGAGCGAGCTGAACGTGACCGCGAGGGTCGAGGACGCCGTGGCGGACACCTCGAAGGGCGCGTCGCCGAAGGTGCGCGGTGGCAGGCCGTCGAAGGTGATCGTCTGCCCGGTGAGCACGGTGAAGGTCACTTCCAGCGAGGCCGGGCTGGCATTGCCCACCGCATCCACCTGCGTGGCGACGAGGGTATGGCTGCCGACCCCAAGGGTCGTCGTGCAGGCCCACGTGCCGGCGCTTACCGGCGCGGTGCATACGGTCGCCATGCCCTCCGTGACCGTCACCGTCGCGCCTGTCTCGCCAGTGCCGGAGACGCCGGGATTGGCCGCCACGCTGGCGCCGGAGGCGGGCGAGGTGATTGCCGGGGCGAGCGCCACGGTGTCCTTGGAAGCGGACGTGTTGGCGTTGGCGCTGTTGCCCGCCGCGTCCGCGTGGACCGCCGCGATGGTGATCAGGCCGTCGGCCAGGCCCGTGAGATCGCCGGCGGCCGTGAACGTGCCCGGCGTGACGGCCCCGCAGGTGAAGGGTGCGCTGATGATGCCAGTGCCCGTGTCGGTGACCGTGATCGTCACGTCGCGCCCGTTTTCCGAGCAGGTGCCGCTCGCCGAGTAGGCGCCCGCGTTCGCGGCATTGATCGGCGCGATGGCGCCGAAGGCCACCGTCGGCAGCCCGGTGTCCTTGGGAGCGGACGTGTTGGCGTTGCCGCTGTTGCCCGCCGCGTCCGT
>JAABQW010000074.1 GCA_011391275.1 Betaproteobacteria bacterium | reverse complement strand
GCGCGCGCGAGATCCTGCAGGAAGTGGCGAAGGAAGGATCGGCTGCGCAGAAGTCCGAAGCGCAGCAACTGATCGCCTCGCTCTGACCTCTTCGCTGTTGCAAGTCGCTTGATCGGCGGGGTTCCCCCCCGCCGATTTCTTTCCCGCCCCATGCGAATCGCCCTCGGCCTCGAGTACGACGGCGCCCCCTACTGCGGGTGGCAGCACCAGCCTTCGGGATGCGCCGTGCAGGACCATCTCGAGCGCGCCCTGTCGTCCTTCGCCGATGGCGCCGTCGCCACGGTGGCCGCCGGGCGTACCGATGCCGGGGTCCACGCCCGCGCGCAGGTGGTGCACTTCGACACCGGCGCCGTTCGCGACGAGCGCTCGTGGGTGCGGGGGCCCAACTCGTCGCTCCCGGGCACGATACGCATCGTGTGGGCGAGGGGCGTGCCGGACGGATTCCACGCGCGCCACCATGCCCGCTCGCGCACCTACCATTACCTGCTCCTCGACGATGCGGTCGCCCCGGGGCTGCTGCGGGCGAAGGCCGGCTGGTTCCACAAGCCGCTGGACGTCGACGCGATGCGGGAGGCGGCCCGGGCGCTGGCGGGCGAGCACGACTTCAGCGCCTTCCGCGACGCCCAGTGCCAGGCAAGGTCGCCCGTGCGCACCCTTCACGAGGTGAAGGTCGAGCGGGCCGGCCCTCTCGTGGTGTTCACGCTCCGCGCCAACGCGTTCCTTCACCACATGGTGCGCAACGTCGTCGGCAGCCTGGTCTACGTGGGCGCCGGGCGCCAGCCCCCGGGGTGGATCGACGAGCTCCTGATGAAGCGCGACCGGCGCCTCGCGGCGCCCACGTTCGCCCCCGACGGCCTGTACCTATCGGCCATCGAGTATGATCAATCGCTCGGCCTGCCCGGCTTCCGGCCGAATCCCCTCCTGCCCCCCGCATGACCGCTCATCGAACGCGCATCAAGATCTGCGGCATCCGCGACCCGCGCATGGCGAGTGCCGCCGCGCGGGCCGGGGCCGACGCGATCGGGCTCGTGTTCCATGCCGCCAGCCCGCGGACCGTGGAACCCGACCTGGCGCGCGACATCGCGCAGGCCGTTCCCGCTTTCGTCACCGTCGCGGGGCTGTTCGTCAACCGCGATGCCGCCGACGTTCGGGCCGTGCTCGAGCGCGTCCCGGTCGGGCTGCTGCAGTTCCACGGGGACGAGCCCCCGGAATACTGCGAGCAGTTCGGGCTGCCCTGGATCCGCGCGTTCCGGGTCGGGCCGGGGACCGATTTGCTAGAATGCGAACGTCGCTTTTCGCGCGCCTCGGGGCTGCTGCTCGATGCGCAGGTACCCGGCCAGTTCGGGGGCACCGGCACCCCGTTCGACTGGTCCCTCGTCCCCCCGAGGCTCGGCCGCCCGGTAGTGCTGTCGGGAGGGCTGGATGCCGGGAACGTGGGCAGTGCCATCCGCGCCGTGCGGCCGTGGGCGGTCGACGTCTCGAGCGGCGTGGAGGCCGCGCGGGGCGTCAAGGATGCGGCCCTGATCGAGGAATTCGTGAGGAGTGTGAAAGATGCAGATGCGCGTGCCGGTGGCTGAGCCCCGGTCCCCAGTGGCGTATGACATGCCCGACGCGACCGGCCATTTCGGGCCCTACGGCGGCACGTTCGTGGCCGAGACGCTCCAGGCGGCCCTGGAGGAGCTGCGCGATGCCTACGCGGCCTGCCGCGCGGATCCCGCGTTCCAGGCCGAGCTCGCCTACGAGCTCGAGCACTACGTGGGGCGCCCCAGCCCGGTGTACCACGCGAAGCGGCTTTCCGACGAGCTGGGCGGCGCGCAGGTCTACCTCAAGCGCGAGGACCTCAACCACACCGGCGCCCACAAGGTGAACAACACGATGGGGCAGGCGCTCGTCGCCCGCCGCATGGGCAAGCCGCGGGTGATCGCGGAAACCGGCGCCGGCCAGCACGGCGTGGCCGCGGCCACCGTGGCGGCGCGCTACGGCATGGAATGCGTGGTCTACATGGGCACCGAGGACGTCGCGCGCCAGGCTCAGAACGTCTATCGCATGAAGCTCCTGGGCGCCACCGTCGTCCCCGTCACGAGCGGCTCGCGCACCCTGAAGGACGCGCTCAACGAGGCGATGCGCGACTGGGTGACCAACGTCGCCAACACGTTCTACATCATCGGCACCGTCGCCGGCCCGCACCCCTACCCGATGATGGTGCGCGACTTCAACGCGATCGTCGGCAAGGAGTGCCTCGTGCAGATGCCCGCGCTGGCCGGCCGGCAGCCCGACTACGTCCTCGCCTGCGTCGGCGGGGGCTCGAACGCGATGGGCATCTTCCATCCGTACATTCCCCATCCCGGCGTGAAGCTGGTCGGGGTGGAGGCGGGCGGCCTCGGCATCGCCACGGGCAGGCACGCGGCCACGCTGTCGGCGGGTTCCCCGGGCGTGCTGCACGGCAACCGCACCTACCTGATGCAGGACGCCGACGGCCAGATCCTGGAGACGCACTCGATATCCGCGGGCCTCGACTACCCGGGCGTCGGCCCGGAGCACGCCTGGCTCAAGGACTCGGGGCGCGCGTCCTACGTGTCCGTCACCGACGACGAGGCGCTCGCGGCGTTCCACACGCTGTGCCGCACCGAGGGCATCATCCCGGCGCTCGAGTCGAGCCACGCGGTGGCGCACGCGATGCGCCTCGCGCCCACCCTCGGCCGCGACCGCATCGTGCTGGTGAACCTCTCCGGGCGCGGCGACAAGGACATGCATACCGTGGCGAAGGCCTCTGGACTTTCCCTCTGACCGCCGCCGGGTCGCCACCCGTTCCCCCAGGAAATCCATGAGCCGCATCGCAGCCACCTTCGACAGGCTTCGCGCCGTGCGCCGCGCGGCGCTCGTGCCCTTCGTGACGGCGGGCGACCCGTCGCCCGCCCACATCCCCGGCATGCTCCGCTCGCTCGTCGCGAATGGTGCCGACGTGATCGAGCTGGGCGTGCCGTTCTCCGACCCGATGGCCGACGGCCCGACCATCCAGCGCGCCTCGGAACGCGCGCTGCGCGCCGGCACGGGACTCGCGATGATCCTCGACGCGGTGAAGCAGTACCGGCGCGAGGACGACAACACGCCCATCGTGCTGATGGGCTACGCCAATCCGATCGAGCACATGGGAGTCGCGGCGTTCGCCGGGCGCGCGAAGGAGTCCGGCGTCGACGGCGTCCTCGTCGTCGACTACCCGCCGGAGGAGAGCGGCGCGTGGGTGGAGGCGCTCGGCGCCGCCGGCATCGACCCGATCTTCCTGCTCTCGCCCACGTCTTCGCAGGCGCGCATCGACCTCGTCGCCCGCCTGGCTAAGGGCTACATCTACTACGTCTCCCTCAAGGGCGTGACCGGCGCGGCGAACATCGACACGGCCGACGTCGAGCGCATGCTCGCGCGCATCCGCGGCCGCACCTCCGTTCCCGTGGGCGTCGGGTTCGGCATCCGCGATCCGGAGACGGCCAGGGCCATCGCCCGGTTCGCCGACGCGGTCGTGATCGGCAGCCGCATCGTGGAGGAGATCGAGCGCGCCGAGCCGGACCAGGCCGCGCAGCGCGCCGGCGCCGTGCTCGCCACGTTCCGCGCCGGCGTCGACGCGGCGGTGGGCGACAGGGCGAGCCGATGAGCTGGTTCCGCAAGCTCCTGCCCCCGAAGATCAAGCGGGAGGAGGGTGCCCAGCGCAAGGCCGTCCCCGAGGGACTGTGGAGCAAGTGCCCCTCGTGCGAGGCGGTGCTGTACTTCACCGACCTCGAGAAGAACCTGCACGTGTGCCCGAAGTGCGGTTTTCACAACCGGCTCACCTCGCGCCAGCGCCTGGACGCGTTCCTCGATCCCGAGGGCCGCGCGGAACTCGCGTCCGAAGTCGTTCCGGTCGATCCCCTCAAGTTCAAGGACAGCCGCAAGTACACCGAGCGGCTGGCGGAAGCGGAAAAGGAGACGGGCGAGACCGACGCCCTCGTGGTGATGCAGGGCGCGGTCCGGTCCGTCCCGGTGATCGCCGCGGCCTTCGAGTTCGAGTTCCTCGGCGGTTCGATGGGATCCGTGGTCGGCGAGCGCTTCATCCGCGCCGTGCAGGCCTGCTGCGACGAGCGGCTGCCCTACGTGTGCTTCACGGCCACGGGCGGGGCGCGGATGCAGGAGGGGCTCCTGTCGCTCATGCAGATGGCCAAGACCACGGCCGCGCTCCACCAGCTCGCCGCCGCGCGCCAGCCGTTCATCTCCGTGCTCACCGATCCCACGATGGGCGGCGTCTCGGCGAGCTTCGCGATGATCGGCGACGTGGTGATCGCCGAGCCCGGGGCGCTGGTGGGCTTCGCGGGCCCGCGCGTGATCGAGCAGACCGTGCGCGAGACGCTTCCCGAGGGTTTCCAGCGGTCGGAGTTCCTGCTCGAAAAGGGCGCCATCGACATGATCGTCGACCGCCGCGAGATGCGCGAGCGGGTCTCTCGCCTCATCTCGCTCCTCAAGCGCGAGCCCGCGCCGGAGGCGTGAGCGCGCCCGCGGCCGGAACGCCCGCACCATGAGCCCCGCGGCCACGCCCGGGCCCGACGCGCCCCTGGAGCGCTGGCTCGACCACATCAGCGCGCAGCACCCGGCGCAGATCGCGCTGGGCCTGGAGCGCGTGCGCGAGGTGATGGGGCGCATGGCGCTGGTGCCACCGCCGTTCTCGATCACCGTGGGCGGCACGAACGGCAAGGGGTCCACCTGCGCCTACCTCGAGTGCATCCTGCGCACCGCCGGCTACCGCACCGGGCTCTACACGTCTCCGCATCTCGTGCGCTACAACGAGCGCGTGCGCATCGACGGGCAGGAGGCGGGCGACGCCCCGCTCGCTCGCGCCTTCGCGCGCGTGGAGGCGGCCCGTGCCGGCACTCCGCTCACCTACTTCGAGTTCGGCACGCTCGGCGCGCTGGCGGCGTTCGAGGAGGCCCGGATCGAGGCCGCCATCCTCGAGGTGGGGCTCGGCGGGCGGCTGGACGCGGTGAACGCCGTCGACCCGGACTGCGCGATCGTCTCGAGCGTCGATCTCGACCACCAGGCGTGGCTCGGCGACGACCGCGAGTCGATCGGCCGCGAGAAGGCCCACATCTACCGCGGCGGGCGACCCGCGCTCTTCGGTGACACCGATCCCCCGGCGTCGCTCGTCGCGCACGCCGAGGCCATCGGCGCGCCGCTGCAGGTGCTCGGCCGCGACTTCCGCGCCGTGGCACGCGAGGGACGGCAATGGGACTTCGAGGGCCGCCTCGGCGCCAGGCGCGCGCTTCCCCTGCCGGCGCTTCGCGGCAGCTGGCAGCTCGCGAACGCGGCGACTGCCCTCGCGGCGCTCGACGAGGTGGCGGGGCGCTTCCCGGTGTCGCTGGGCGAGGTGAAGCGCGGCCTCACCGCTGTGCGCCTGGCGGGGCGGCTTCAGGTGCTCCCCGGGCGACCGACGGTCGTGCTCGACGTCGCCCACAATCCGCACGCCGCGCGGGCCCTGGCGCGCGGTCTCGGCGAGATGGGTTTCCACGAGAGCACGATCGCGGTCTTCGCGATGCTCGCGGACAAGGACATCGGGGCCGTCGTCGACGCGGTTTCGCCGCGCGTGGACCGCTGGCACGTCGCCACCGTCCCCAACGAGCGCGCGGCGAGCGCCGCACAGGTCGCGAAGATCCTCGAGGGCAGGGGGCTTGCCGCGCGCACCCGGACCTTCGCGACGGTGCCCCTCGCGTACGAGGCCGCGCTTCGCGAGGCGGGCCCGAATGATAGAATTCTCGTTTTCGGCTCGTTCCACACCGTCGCGGAAGTGCTCGAGCTTCCGCGCTGATCCCCGCCCCACATGCCGAACGACCCCATCGCCGAGCAGGTTGAGGTTCGCCGCAAGGGCCGGCAGCGCCTGGTCGGCGCGGCCGTGCTCGCCCTCGTGGCCGTCGTCTTCGTTCCCATGGTCCTCGATCCCGAGCCGCGCCGGGACCGGGTGGATCCCGTGCTGTCGATCCCGCCGAAGGACAACGCGCCGCCGCTCACCCCTCTCGCTCCTGCGCCCGAGACCGCCAGGGGCCCGGCTGCCGCGGCATCCGGCGGCGCCGGGGAACCCTCCGCCACGCCGCCCCCTGCGCCCGCGCCCGTGGCCACCGTGGCGCCGAAGGCGGCCGAGTTCAAGCCGGCCCCGCCGCGGGCGGCCACCCCGGCCGCGGCCACGAAGCCCGCCCCGCCGGCGCCCAGGCTCTCGGGCTTTGCCGTCCAGGTCGGCGCCTTCCGGGACGACCAGAAGCTCGCCCAGGCGCGCGAGAAGCTCAATGCCGCGAAGATCGTCCATTACACCGA
>JAABQW010000073.1 GCA_011391275.1 Betaproteobacteria bacterium | reverse complement strand
ATGAAAGCGCTTGCACGCAGGGTATGCAGGTCCCGGCCGAGCGTCAATGTGCGGTGCAGCATGGGGGTATCGCAAGCGCTTTCAGGGTGGTGGTAGAGTCCTTCCCATGCCGCGAAGCAACCCAAACCCCCGCCTGGAGGACGTGGCGCGCGCCGCGGGCGTGTCGCTCGCAACCGCCTCGCGCGCGCTTTCCGAGCCGGGCATGGTCCGCGACGACACGCGCGGGCGCGTCGAGCAGGCCGCGGCAATGCTGGGCTACGTGCCGCACGGCGCGGCGCGCGCGCTGGCCACCAGCCGCACGCGCACCATCGGCGCCGTCTTCCCGCCCGTGGACAACCCCATCTTCGCGGGCGCCACGCACGCGCTCGCCCAGGAACTCGCCGCGGCCGGCTACACGCTGCTGCTGGCGAGCTACGACTACGACCTCGGCGACGAGCTGGCGGCGGTGCGCGCGCTCGTCGGGCGCGGTGCCGACGGCATGGTGCTTGTGGGCCTCGACCACCGGCCCGAGACGCTTGCCGTCCTCGAGCGCGCCGGCGTGCCCTGGGAGATCACCTGGTCGCTGGACGAGTCGGGCCGCCACCACTGCATCGGGTTCTCGCACCGCAGCGCATCGATTCGCGTCACGCAGCACCTGCTGGACCTGGGGCACCGCGAGATCGCCGTGATTGCCGGCGACACGAAGCGCAACGACCGCGCTCGCGAGCGCCTGGCGGGCGTGAAGGACGCGCTCGCCGCGCGCAGCGTGAAGCTCCCGGCGAAGCGCGTGGTCGAGGTGGACTTCTCGGTGGCCAACGGGCGCGCAGGGTTCGCGAAGCTCCTCGAGCGCGCACCCGGCTTCACGGCCGTGATCGGCGGCAACGACCCGCTCGCCATCGGCGCGCTCTTCGAGTGCCGCGACCGGGGCATCGACGTGCCGGGGCAGATGTCGATCACGGGCTTCGACGACATCGAGCTGGCGGGCGAACTCTCGCCGGGCCTCACGACGGTTCGCGTGCCTTCCGCCGAGATCGGGCGCGAGGCGGGGCGGCGGCTGCTGGCGCGCCTGGCCGGCAATAGCGTGCCGCGAGTGAAGGAAATGCCCGCGCCGCTGGTGGTGCGGGGGACGACGGGGCCGCCGCCGAAGAAGGGGCGCCCCGGGTAGCATTGCGCCTTCCCGCCTCCCACTCCACCGACATGCCGGCCCGCGACCCCCTCTCCATCGACACCCTCTGGTCCCTCGACCGGGTAGGTTCCCTCACCCTCTCCCCCGACGCCTCCGCCGCGGTCTGCGCGCTGACCTCCTGCTCGATGCGCGAGAACAAGTCCGCGACCAGCCTCTGGCTTCTCCCCACCGCTGCCCGCGCCCCGCGACGCCTCACCCGCTGCGGCGAGAAGGACGGCCAGCCGGCGTGGTCGCCGCAGGGTGATCGCATCGCCTTCCTCGCCAGGCGCGAGCAGGAGGGGAAGAAGGACGCCGAACGCCAGCTCTACGTAATCCCGGCGGCCGGCGGCGAGGCCGAGCGCGCGAGCGACTTCGGCCCCGGCATCGACGACTTCAAGTGGATGCCGGACGGCCGGCGCGTGGTGTTCGTCTCCTGGGTATGGCCGGAGCTTCGCGGCGCGAAGGCGCAGGCGAAGCGGCACGAGGCGTTCACCGAGCGCAAGGAAAGCGCCTACGTCACCGCCGAGGCGCAGTACCGCCACTTCGACCGCAACCTGCCGATGGGGCGCGTGCCGCACCTGCTGGTGCTCGACCTCGCGAGCGGGCGCGTCACCGACCTCTTCGAGGGCACGGGCTACGAGCTGCCGCGCGCGGAGCCGGGGGCGGTGCACTTCGACATCTCGCCCGACGGGAAGCGCGTCGCTTTCGTGCACGACCCTTTGCGACGCAAGGTCGTGGGCAACCCGCTCGCGATCGCCGAGCTGGATCTCGCCACCCGGCGGATCACCGCGCTCACGGGTGACGCGGCCTGGAGCTACGACGCGCCCCGCTACAGCCCGGGCGGCGAACTCACCTGCATCGCCGCGAACGTCGGCCGCCGCCACACGATGCCGGGGCGGATCGCGCTGTGGCAGGGCGGCAAGCGGTGGAAGGTCCTCGGCGAGCGCTGGGACGGCGACGTGGAAGGTCCGCTGCGCTGGACGAAGGACGCACGCGCGATCCTCTTCGCGGCCGAGGCGCGCGGGCGTAGGCACCTTTGGCGCCTCGATCTCGCAAGCGAATCGTTCACCGTCGCCGTGCAGGGCGGCTGGGTGCAGGGCTTCGACCTCGCGGGCCCCGCGGGAGACGAGACCGTCGTCGTCGCCATCGATTGCGCCGCCCACCCCGCGCAGGTGCACGCCGTTCGCAAGGATCGCCCGCCGCGCCGCCTCGAGCGCTTCAACGACGCGATCCTCTCGCGGGTCGACCTCGGCGAGACGCGCGAATTGACCGTGAAAGGCGCGCTCGGCGATGCGGTGCAGGTGTTCCTCACCTTCCCGCCGCGCTTCGATCCCCGCCGCAAGCACCCGGTGCTGCAGGTGATCCACGGCGGCCCCTACGCCGCCTCGGGCGACACCTTCGGCTACCGCTGGAACACGCACCTGCTGGCCTCGCGCGGCCACGTCGTCGCGAGCGTCAACTACCACGGCTCGAGCGGCTTCGGCTTCGCTTTCCGCGACAGCATCATGGGCCGCCAGGGCAGGCTCGAGACCGAGGACATCGAGGCCGCGACCGACTGGATCCTCGCGCAGCCCTGGGCGGATGCCCGGCGCGTCTTCGCGTCCGGCGGCAGCTACGGCGGCTTCCTCGTCGCGTGGATGAACGGCCATGTCCCGGCCGGGCGCTACCGCGCCTATATATGCCACGCCGGCGTCTTCGATCGCGTGGCCACCTTCAGCGCGGACAGCTATCCGGAGCGCCCGAAGGACCTGCACGCGCTCTGGTGGGACGACCCCGCGAAGGTCCTCGCGCAGAGCCCGCACCGCGCGGCGCACCGCATGGCCACGCCCACCCTCGTGATCCACGGCAACAACGACTACCGCGTGCCGGACCACAACGGGCTCGCCTACTACAACACGCTCAAGGCGCGCGGCGTGCCCGCGCGGCTGGTGTGGTTCCCCGACGAGAACCACTGGGTGCTGAAGCCGCGCAACTCGAAGCTCTGGTACACGGAGTTCTTCGACTGGCTCGCGGCGCACGATGCCGCGCGCGGGGGCGGGAAGCGGCGCTGACACGAGGCTGTCGACGGGTTTCGCGGCGGTGCACGACGCCCTCCGGCTGATTCAGGACGCTCCAGGCCAACGAAAAGCCCGCATCGCTGCGGGCCTTGTCGTTGCTGCGGCCGTGTTCCGGAACCGCCGCGCTAGGGCAGGAACCTCGCGCGGTATTCGGTGGAGAGGAAGAAGCCCTCGATGACCTGCTCGCGGGTGTAGGTGAGCGCATCGATGAGGCCGAGCCAGCCGCTGAAGCCCGCCGGATCCGGCGTCCTGCGCAGCATCCCCGCGTACATCATCGTCACGAAGACTTCATTGGCCATCGCCGCCTGGTACTCCGGAGAATCCGAGAAGCCCAGCAACACCTGCCCGCGGCTCATCCCGCCGTCGAGCAGCGCCACCCAGCCGCTCAGGCCCGGCGCATCCGGCGCCCGCCCCAGCACGTTGCTGTAGAGGAGCGTCACGAACTGCGTGTTGTCGAGCGAACCGTACAGGGTCGCGAACTCCGGGCTCGCGGCGAAGAAGTCCGCGAGCTGCGTCACCGTGATCGTTCCGGCGCGCACCAGGGCCGCGTTGTGGCTCATGCCGGCGTAGTCCGGCACCCGCAGGAAGGTCGCGAAGTAGAGCCGCACCACGGGAGCGACGAACCCGGCGAACTCCTGGGAACCGAGGAAGGCGTCGATCACCTGTGCCCGCGTGTAGGCCTGGGCGTCGATGGCGCCGGCCCAGCCCGCGATGCCCGCCGGATCGCCCTCGCGGCCGAGGAAGTCGCGGTACATCTGCATCGCGAAGAGCCGCGCGGAGCCCGCGCCGGGCGAGAAGAGGTCGTTGTCCCTGACGAGGGGGTTTCTCCCCTCGGCCGTTTCCACGGTGTTGGGGATGCCGTCGCCGTCGCAATCGACCGGGAGGTTCACGTCGCAAAGCACCGTGAAGGACCGCGAGACCTGTGCTGCGGCCTCGTGGTTTGCGCCGCCGGGCTGGTCGGCGCTGATGGTGCAGCTTCCCGAGGCGAGAAGGGTCACCGTGGTGCCGGAGACCGAGCAGGTGCCGGAAGCACTGAGGCTCACCGCGAGGCCCGACGAGGACGTGGCGCCCACCGGGAACGGCGCCTCCCCGAAAGTCCGGTCCGGGAGCGCGTCGAAGGCGATCGCCTGCGACGCCTTGGCGACCGTGAACGACTGCGACAACCGAGGCGCGGCGTCGTAGCCGAGATTTCCCGACTGGTCGGCGTCGATGGTGCAGAGTCCGGCGCCGACGAGCGTGACAGTGGTGCCGGAAACCGTGCACACGCCGGGGGTGGCGGAACTGAAAGCCACCGCCAGTCCGGACGAGGCCGTGGCGCCGATCGCGAACGGCGCATCCCCGAACGTCCGGTTCGCGAGCGCAGCGAAGGTGATCGCCTGGCTGGCGAGCTCGATGCTCACGAGGGTCGGGGCGGGCAGGCCCGCCGTGCCGCCGTAGACGACCGAGCCCAGGTACTTCGTGCCGGTGACCAGTCCGTTGACCGCGATGC
This sequence comes from Betaproteobacteria bacterium, assembly GCA_011391275.1. Classification (GTDB taxonomy): domain Bacteria; phylum Pseudomonadota; class Gammaproteobacteria; order Burkholderiales; family Usitatibacteraceae; genus FEB-7. The sequence continues at coordinate 1,660 of JAABQW010000073.1, read as the reverse complement.
CGATGGTGCCGACCCCGATGGCCGCGGAGGCCGGGGCCGTGAGCGTCATGTTGCCGGCCGCAGCGTCACCGAGCACCCAGGTGTGCAGCTTGAAGGGAGAGGTCCCCGCCGGCACGGCGTATCCCGCCACTTCCACCGTGTAGGTTCCGGCAGCCGGATTCGCGAGGTTGACCTCCTCGGCCGAGGAGGCGCTCTCGCCGGAACCGACGATCGCACCGCCGGGTTCCCTGACGTACAGGTCGAGGTCGCTGCCTGACGCGACGTCGGCGTCGAAGAGCGAGAACCGCGCATGGGTCGTGCCCGCTGGGATCACGACGGGAAACGACTGCGAGGATCCCGTCCCCGCCGTTCCCGCGTCGATCGCGGCCGGCACCAGGCCGCGCGGCGTCGCCGTGAACGCTCCGGCGTAGCCGAAGGTCACCTGGTAGCTGCCGTTGGCGCGCGCCGGGGCGGTCATCGCCGCGGAAGTCGCGGCGATCAGCACGGGGATTCGCACGACGTGCCCCTGGTCGCCGGTCAGGGTGAACTGCCCGGCCGTCAAGGTGCCGAACGCGGCCGTCGTCCTCGTGAAGGTGACGTCGAAGGACTGGGTTGCTCCCGCTGCGATCGTCATCGGGCCCGGAAGGGCCACGTCGAAGCCGGTGAGCCCGGCGAAGGATGCCGTGTAGGTCTCTGGCTGCGAGCCGACACTGGTCACGCGGCGCGTGACCGTCTGCGCCCCCGCCACGGCGCCGATGGCGATCGACGCCGAGTTCAGGTTGCTCGGGATGATGGCCGTGTACGAAGGGCAGGAGGCGCCGCCCTGTGCGCCGCAGGTGAAGCTCAACCAGTCGTCGAGGCCGGAATCGAAGACCAGCCCCGGGTCGGTGGCGTTCATCGGACGCACGTGACCGGCGCCCTGGTTGTAGATCGCGGACACGCTGGTGCCCGGGAAGTCGAGAAGGTCGCTCGCCGTGGTCATCAGCGCCGACTTGATCGCCATCGGCGACCAGGACGGATGGAGTTCCTTCATCAGGGCCGCGAGGCCCGCCACGTGCGGACTGGACATCGAGGTGCCGCTCTTCAGGTCGAACAGGCGCCCGCCGCCGGCGGGCGTGGGTGCCACCCCTGCCAGGATGTCCTGCCCCGGCGCGGAGATGTCGGGCTTGATCAGGTTCCTCTGGGCAGCCAGGGTCGGTCCGCGCGAGGAGAAGGACGCGATGTTCGGCGCCGGCGCGGTCAGCGAGACCACTCCCTGGCTGATCGCCGCGGTGGGCGTGGCGCCGCCGGCATAGGCCAGGACCGCCGCACGGTCGGTGTGCGCAAGGTGCACCGTGGGTACTGAGTGGAAATCGGCGTTGAGCGAACCTGCGGAGGTGTTCACCAGGATCATTCCGACGCCGCCCGCCTCCAGCACCGCCCGGCTCTTGGCCACGCGATCGATGGTTCCGCGGTCGCAAACGACGATCTTTCCGGCGACCTTGGCCGGGTCCAGCACCGCCACGCCGCCGTTGTCCTGCGCCGGGTAGCACAGGGCGACCAACGTCGCATTGGCGCCGACCAGGCCGGAGGCGGAGGAAGCGATGAGCGCAGTGCCCGCCGGCACCGGGCTCGACGCCGCGGAGGCTCCCGGGTACACCGCGCCATTGCCCAGCGTCGCGGTTCCCTCGATGGCGCGATT
>JAABQW010000072.1 GCA_011391275.1 Betaproteobacteria bacterium | reverse complement strand
GGCGCGAGGCTCGTCGCCAACCCCGGCTGCTACGCCACCGCGGTGCAGCTGGCTCTCCTGCCCCTGGTCGAAACCGGGTTTGTGGACAGGGCGCACCTGGTCGCGGACGCCAAGTCGGGCGTCAGCGGCGCGGGCCGCAAGGCCGAGGTCGACATCCTCTTCGCTGAGGCCGCGGACAATTTCAAGGCGTACGCGGTCGGCGGACACCGCCATCATCCCGAGATCGTGCAGGGCCTGCGCGAGGCGAGCGGCGGGGAGGTGGGGCTCACGTTCGTGCCGCACCTCGTGCCGATGATCCGCGGGATCCTCGCGACGGTTTACGCGCGCGTCACGCACGAGGCGGACTTCCAGCAGCTCTTCGAGAAGCGCTACGCGGGCGAGGCCTTCGTCGACGTCCTGCCGGCCGGCACGCAGCCCGAGACCCGGTGGGTGCGCGGGTCGAACATGTGCCGGATCGCCGTCCACCGGCCGATGGGCGGCGACACGCTCGTGGTCCTGGCGGTCGAGGACAACCTCGTCAAGGGCGCCGCGGGGCAGGCCGTGCAGAACATGAACATCGTATTCGGGCTACCCGAGGGCCGCGGCCTCGAGCAGGTGGCGCTGCTGCCGTGAGAGGCCTGGCCCGGCGCCTGCGCAGCAACTTCGGCATCCGCTCCTCGCGGATGACGATCCGCTCGCACATGGCCTGGTACTGGCGGTGGTTCCTGAACCTCCTGGTGATGGCCGCGGTCGCCGGCGCCGTCTGGTGGCTCGTCGAGAACAGCTACCGCATCACGGGCTTCAACCGCGAGGAGGCCAAGCGCCAGATCGAGACCCTCGGCGAGGAGAATGTGCAGCTCAGGCGCGACCTCGAGGCCGCGCGCGCCGCCGTCGCCGAGCGGGACCGGCAGCTCGCCATCGACAAGGCGGCGCAGATGGAGCTCGCGCGCAACGTCTCGCAGCTCCAGGACGAGAACGCGACGCTCAAGGAGGACCTGGGGTTCCTGCGCAACATCATGTCGTCGGGCGCCACCCCGGAAGGGCTCGGGATGGCCAACCTGAAGGTCGAGCAGGACGGTCTGCCCCACGAGTACCGCTACCGCCTCCTGCTCACCCAGGGCGGGCAGCGCAGGCAGGACTTCAAGGGCAGGGTCCAGGTCCTGGCGCGGATCGCGCACCAGGGAAGCGCCTCCACCCTGTCGTTCCCCGGCCCGTCGGAAGGGGAGCAGTCCGGCGCGGTGGAGTTCCGCTTCTACCAGAAGGTCGACGGCCGGTTCCGGATCCCGGAGGGAGCCATTCTCACGGGGTACGAAGTCCGGGTCCTTGCGCTTCCCGGGGGACAGGTTAAACTTTCCCGGAGCGTCAACCTGCAATAAGGGGCATGCCATGTTCGGCAAGAGCAACAAGCCGAGCCCGATCGACAGCCTTATCGGGGCCGGAACCGTCATCGAAGGCAACATCAGCTTCGTGGGCGGCCTGCGCATCGACGGGCACGTGAAGGGCAACGTCAAGGCGACCGGCGACAAGCCGGGCACGCTGGTGGTGTCTGAACTCGCCAAGGTGGAAGGCGAGATCGACGTGGGCCACGTCGTCGTGAACGGCACGGTGGCCGGCCCGGTCCGGGCGACCGAGTACGTCGAACTTCTCCCCAAGGCGCGGGTCACAGGGGACGTGGCGTACAAGTCGATCGAGGTCCACGTGGGCGCGATCGTGATGGGGCAGCTGGTCTACGAAAACCCGCAGAAGAGCGAGAAGGTCGTCGAATTCAAGACCGCGACCAGCGCATCGGACTGACGCGGCAAGCACACAACTCAGGAGATTTCCATGAACGACATGTCCACGACGATGCCCGATCCGCTGGTCTTCACCGACAACGCGGCCAACAAGGTGAAGGCCCTCATCGAGGAAGAGGGCAACAACGAGCTGAAGCTCCGCGTCTTCGTCACCGGCGGCGGCTGCTCGGGCCTGCAGTACGGCTTCACCTTCGACGAGGCCGTCAACGAGGACGACACCGTCATGCAGAAGAACGGCGTGAGCCTCCTCATCGACCCCATGAGCTACCAGTACCTGGTGGGCGCGGAGATCGACTACTCGGAAGGCCTCGAGGGCGCCCAGTTCGTGATCAAGAACCCGAACGCGTCGTCGACCTGCGGCTGCGGGTCGTCGTTCACCGCCTGACACCGGCCGTTTCGTGCCCGAAGGGAGAGCCTCGGCTCTCCCTTCGGCTTTTCAGGCCGGGTAGAGGGCGCCCAGGATGCAGGGGTGCCTCGCGCCGGTGACGGCGACGAGGTCGAGCGGCTCGCGCCGGGCGCACTTGAGCGCCAGCCAGGCGAAGGCCATGGCCTCGACGCGCCCGGTGGGCACGCCCAGGCAGTCCGTCGGGCGCACGGCGCAGGGCGCCGCCAGCTCGCCGATCCGCGCCGCCAGCCTCGTGTTGCGGGCACCGCCCCCGCAAAGGTAGACCTCGTCGGGCGAGCCGCAATGGCGGCCGATCGCATCCGTCACCGTTCGCGCCGTCAGCTCCAGGAGGGTTGCCTGTACGTCGGCGGGAGAGGTGTCGCTTTCCAGCCGGACTGCCAGCCACGCCTCGTTGAAGAGCTCCCGGCCGGTGCTCCGGGGGGGCGGTTTCGCGAAGAACGGCTCGTCGAGCAGCCGCGCCAGCAGCCCGGGGCTCACCCGCCCTTGCGCAGCCCAGAGTCCGTCCACGTCGAAGTCGGCGCCCAGGTGTCGGCGTGCCCATGCGTCCATCAGGACGTTTCCGGGCCCGGTGTCGAAGCCGGCAAACGGGCGTCCGGGGTCCAGGGAAGAGGCGTTCGCGATTCCCCCTATGTTCACCACGACGCGGTGGAGCGAGGGGTGGCGGAAGACCGCGTCGTGGAATGCCGGCACCAGCGGAGCGCCCTGGCCGCCGGCGGCCACATCGCGGCTCCTGAAGTCCGCCACCACGTCGATGCCTGCCCGCTCGGCCAGCCGGGCGGCGTCATTGAGCTGGATCGTGAAGCCGAGATCGGGCCGGTGGCGAACCGTCTGCCCGTGACAGCCGATCACTTCGACGGCCGAAGCGGGCACCGAAGCCTCCGCCAGCACGAGCGCCGCTGCCTCGGCGTAGATGTCGGCCAGCCGAACGGCGCAGGCACCTGCCGCGTCGAGGCCGTCGCTCCCCGGGGTACTCAAGGCGAGGAGGCCCTGCTTCAGGTCGGCGGGAAAGGGAATCGACGAGGCGGCCAGGCAGCGTGGCGGGAAGGCGGAAAAGTCGGCCAGGACGGCGTCAGCCCCGTCGAGGCTGGTCCCCGACATGATGCCGATCGCCAGGCCGCGCACGCTATTCGAATCGAAGCGAGGGCGAGGATCGGACCATCGCGATGCGGGAGCCGGCGCTGGCCGCCGCGGCGTCGAAGCGGGTCCTCAGGCTGGCGGGAACGGGAGTCGCCTTCGGCAGCGCGACCTTCATCGGATCCTGGTGGATGCCCGAGATCTTGAACTCGTAGTGCAGGTGCGGGCCGGTCGCCCAGCCGGTCGCGCCGACGAAGCCGATGGGGTCGCCCTGCCGGACGCGCGCACCGGCCCTCATGTTCGGCGCGAATCCGGACAGGTGCCCGTACAGCGTGGTGATCGACCCCCCGTGCCGGATCTCGACCGCCTTGCCGTAGCCGCCGCGCCACCCGGCCGATACGACGTTGCCGTCGGCCGCCGCCAGGACCCGCGTTCCCGTGGGCGCCGCGAAGTCCGTGCCGGTGTGGGCGCGCGAGGACTTGAAGATCGGGTGGATCCGGCGGCCGAAGCCCGAGCTCACTCGAGAGAACTCCACCGGGGAGCGCAGGAACGCCTTGGCGCGGCTGGTCCCGTCGAGCTCGTAGTACGCGTCGTCGCCTTCCTCGTCCTGGAACAGGACCGCGCTGTAGGTCCGCCCCTGGTTCACGAACTCCGCGGCCAGGATCCGGCCGGGCGAGACGAGCTCGCCGTCCTCGTAGGACATCTCGTAGATCACGGCGAAGCGGTCGCCGCTGCGGATGTCGACGTGGAAGTCGAGGTCGGTCGCGAACACGCGCGCGAGTTGCATCGCGATGGCGTCCGGGATCCCGGCGGCATCGGTCGCGGCGAAGAGGGACGAGTGGATCGTCGCGGACTTGTAGAAGGCGCGGGGTGCGGCCTGCGCGGCGCGCTCGCGGGCCGAGAAGCCGTCCGGGCCGCGCGTCACCTCGAGGACCTTGCCAGGCCCGACGAAGTAACGAAGCGAGACGAGCCCGCCGCCATCGTCCATCTCGGCCTGCATCGTCCGCCCCGGGATCAGCTGGCGAAAGATCTGGCGGCCGACAGGGTCGGCGCGCAGGAACGACATCGCCGCATCGTCCGAGATGCCGAGCCGGGCCATCAAGCCGGCGACCGTATCGCCGCGCATCACGCGTTCCTGGTTGGTGAACCGTTGTGCGGCGGGCGCCGGTGCCGGCGCGAGCGCAGGCAGCGGGACGTCGACGGTGATGCTGGCGCGCTCCACGGTGTCGACCACCGTTCCCGGCGCCAGGCCGAAGGCGGTCACCACACCCAGCGCGGGAAGGCCGAGCAGGGTCGCCCCGAAGGCCAGCTGCCGGACGGGCAGGAGCGCGGCGAGGCGCTGCGCTAGAATGACGACCTTTTCGACGTTCATTGGCAGGGCGGGGCGTAAAGGCCGCAGGATAGCAGGAAATCCCCGCTCTCAGGTTAAAAAACGGAATCAAATCAATGAGTCAACGATCCGACCTCGAGACCATCCGGCGTGGCGCCCACGAGCTGATCCTCGAGGAGGACCTTCTTCGCAAGCTCGCGAAGGGCAAGCCCCTGCGCGTGAAGGCGGGATTCGACCCGACGGCCCCCGACCTGCACCTCGGCCACACCGTGGTGCTGAACAAGATGCGCCAGCTGCAGGAACTGGGGCACCACGTCATGTTCCTCATAGGCGATTTCACGGGGATGATCGGCGACCCGAGCGGGCGCAACGCCACGCGGCCGCCGCTCACGCCCGGGCAGATCGCGGAGAACGCCGAAACCTACAAGGCGCAGGTGTTCAAGGTCCTGGACGAGGGCCGCACGGAGATCCTCTTCAACTCGGCGTGGTGCAACCAGCTCGGTGCCGCGGGGATGATCAAGCTGGCGGCGACCTCCACGGTGGCGCGGATGCTCGAGCGCGACGACTTCTCGAAGCGCTTCGCCGAGCAGCGCCCGATCTCGATCCACGAGTTCCTCTACCCCCTGATGCAGGGCTATGACTCGGTCGCGATGAAGGCCGACATCGAGCTGGGCGGCACCGACCAGAAGTTCAACCTCCTCGTGGGGCGCGAGCTGCAGAAGCACCACGGCCAGGAGCCGCAGGTGATCCTCACGATGCCGCTCCTCGAGGGGCTCGACGGCGTGAACAAGATGTCGAAGTCGCTGGGCAACTACGTCGGCATCCATGACCCGGCCGGGGAGATGTTCGGCAAGCTCATGAGCATCTCCGACGAGCTTATGTGGCGCTACGTGGAGCTGCTTTCCTTCGCGTCGCTCGACACAATCGCCGGGTGGAAGCGCTCGGTCGCCGAGGGGGCCAATCCGCGCGACATCAAGGTGCGCTTCGCCCAGGAGATCATTGCCCGGTTCCACGACCAGGCGGCGGCCCGGCGGGCCCTGGAGGATTTCGAGGCGCGCTTCCGTCACGGCGAGATCCCCCAGGACCTCCCGGAGCAGGTGATCGACGTCCCGGCCGACGGCGGGGGCATCGGCCAGGTGCTCAAGTCGTCGGGCGTCTGCCCCAGCACCTCCGAGGCCATCCGGATGATCGAGCAGGGGGGCGTGAAGGTGGACGGCGAGAAGGTCTCCGACAAGGCGCTCAAGCTTGCGGCCGGGGCGACCTACGTCCTGCAGGTGGGCAAGCGCAAGTTCGCCCGGGTGAGCCTTCGCGCGGTTTCCTGATCCCGGCCGGCCAATGTGCTTGACCGGGCCGAAAAAGGCGCTATAATCGCTGTCTTTTCGCAGCCACCCCAAGTCGTTCGGGGGTCTCCCGACGGAGGCAGGCGCAAACGCTCTTTAACAAGTTACAGCCGATAGAGGTGGGTGCTGTGGGTGCGCGAGGTTCTGAGCCGCAAGGCGAGGGGCCGAAAGTTAAGCACTTTGCAGTACTCACTTGGAATCCATGTGATTCTTTGTGAGTTTTGATGGATTGAACTGAAGAGTTTGATCCTGGCTCAGATTGAACGCTGGCGGAATGCTTTACACATGCAAGTCGAGCGGCAGCGCGGGGCAACCTGGCGGCGAGCGGCGAACGGGTGAGTAATGCATCGGAACATGTCCATGTCGTGGGGGATAGCCCGGCGAAAGCCGGATTAATACCGCATAAGCCCGAGAGGGGAAAGCAGGGGAC
>JAABQW010000071.1 GCA_011391275.1 Betaproteobacteria bacterium | reverse complement strand
GCCCGGAGTCCGAACTTCCGAGACGTCGCCCGCGTACTTCCCGATGAGCGCCTTGGCGATCGGGGAGGAGTAGGAGATCTTCCCCGCCTTGATGTCGGCCTCGTCCTCGCCGACGATCTGGTAGGTCATCTTCTCGGCGCCGGCCACGTCGACCAGCTCGACGGTGGTGCCGAACACGACGCGGCCGTCGTCCTCCAGCAGCGCGGGATCGATCACCTGGGCGTTGGCGAGCTTCGCCTCCAGCTCCAGGATGCGCCCCTCGATGAAGCCCTGCTTCTCGCGCGCGGCGTCGTACTCCGCGTTCTCCGAGATGTCGCCGTGCGCCCTCGCCTCGGCGATGGCCGTGATGACCGCGGGGCGGTCCACCGTCTTCAGGCGATGCAGTTCCGCCTTCAGCAGGTCGACGCCGATGCGGGTGATCGGGAATTTGCCCATGCCGGATTGTGCCTCAGGGTAGAGTTGCGTGCAGGCCCTGCAGGTCGTAGGGCCGCAGTTCCTCGATGTGCTGCATGCCGACGCAAGCCGCGCGCGCGCCGGAGACGGTGGTGTAGTAGGTGACCCGGCCCTGCAGCGCCGAGTTGCGGATCGACCAGGAGTCGCGCACCGAACGGCGGTCCTCCTCGACGGTGTTGACGATGAGGCTCACCTCCTTGTTGCGGATCATGTCCACGACGTTGGGGCGGCCCTCCATCACCTTGTTGACGCGCTGCACCGTGAGGCCCGCGGCCTCCAGCGCCACCGCCGTGCCCTTGGTGGCCACGAGCGTGAAGCCCAGGCCCGCGAGGGTGCGCGCCACTTCCACCAGCCTGGGCTTGTCCTCGTCGCGCACGGACAGGAACGCCTTGCCCGACTTCGGCAGGCGCACGCCCGCGGCGAGCTGGCTCTTCACGAACGCCTCGGCGAAGGTGTGGCCCACGCCCATCACCTCGCCGGTGGACTTCATCTCCGGCCCCAGGATCGTGTCCACGCCAGGGAACTTGATGAACGGGAAGACGGCCTCCTTCACGGAGTAGTACGGCGGCACGACCTCACCCGTCACGCCCTGGGAGGCGAGCGACTGCCCGGCCATGCAGCGCGCGGCCACCTTGGCCAGCGGCGTGCGGATCGCCTTGGAAACGTAGGGCACCGTGCGCGAGGCGCGCGGGTTCACCTCCAGCACGAAGACCTTGCCGTCCTGGATCGCGAACTGGACGTTCATGAGCCCGATGACGTTCAACCCCTTCGCCATCGCCACCGTCTGGCTGCGCAGCTCGTCCTGGAGCTCCGCGGAAAGGCTGAAGGGCGGCAGCGAGCAGGCGGAGTCGCCGGAGTGCACGCCTGCCTGCTCGATGTGCTCCATGATGCCGCCGATGATCACCTGGGTGCCGTCGCTCACCGCGTCCACGTCCACCTCGATCGCGTCGTTCAGGAAGCGGTCGATGAGCACGGGGGAATCGTTGGAGACCTTCACGGCCTCCTTCATGTAGCGGACCAGGTCGGACTCGGCGTGCACGATCTCCATGGCGCGCCCGCCCAGCACGTAGGAGGGGCGCACCACCACCGGGTAGCCGATCTCCTTGGCCGCCTCGAGCGCCGCCTCGGGGGTGCGCGCGGTGCGGTTGGGCGGCTGCAGCAGCTTCAGCTCGTGCAGCATCTGCTGGAAGCGCTCGCGGTCCTCGGCCTTGTCGATGGAGTCCGGCGTGGTGCCGATGATGGGCACGCCGGCCGCCTCGAGGTCGCGCGCGAGCTTGAGCGGGGTCTGCCCGCCGAACTGCACGATCACGCCCTCGGGCTTCTCCCTGTCCACGATCTCCAGCACGTCCTCGAGCGTGAGCGGCTCGAAGTACAGGCGGTCGGAGGTGTCGTAGTCGGTCGAGACGGTCTCGGGGTTGCAGTTGACCATGATCGTCTCGTAGCCGTCCTCGCGCAGGGCGAGCGCCGCGTGGACGCAGCAGTAGTCGAACTCGATCCCCTGCCCGATGCGGTTCGGCCCGCCGCCGAGCACCATGATCTTCCGGCGATCGGTCGGCTCGGACTCGTCCTCCTCGTCGTACGTGGAGTACATGTAGGCCGTCTTCGTGGCGAACTCGGCCGCGCAGGTATCCACGCGCTTGTAGACGGGGCGGATGCCGAACGCGTGGCGGCGCGCCCGCACCTGGTGCTCGCTCGTCTTCCACAGGTGGGCGAGGCGCCGGTCGGAGAACCCCTTGCGCTTGAGCGCGCGCAGCTCCTCGGCCGGGAAATCGGAGAAGGGGCGCTTCTCGATGGCGAGCTCGGTGTCGACCAGGTCCTTGATCTGCGCGAGGAACCACGGGTCGATCTTAGTGAAGTGATGGATCTCCTCGAGCGACATGCCGATGCCGAAGGCGTCCGCCACGTACCAGAGGCGCTCGGCGCGCGGGTAGGCGAGCTCGTCCTCGATCTTCTCCATGTCGACGGACTTGAGGTTGAAGCCGTCGACGCCGACCTCCAGCCCGCGCAGGGCCTTCTGCAGGGACTCCTGGAAGTTGCGGCCGATGGCCATCACCTCGCCCACGCTCTTCATCTGCGTGGTGAGGCGGTCGTCGGCCTGCGGGAACTTCTCGAAGGCGAAGCGCGGCACCTTCGTCACCACGTAGTCGATCGTGGGCTCGAAGGAGGCCGGCGTCGCGCCCCCGGTGATCTCGTTGGCCAGCTCGTCGAGCGTGTAGCCCACGCTCAGCTTGGCGGCTATCTTGGCGATGGGGAAGCCGGTGGCCTTGGAGGCGAGCGCGGAGGAGCGCGACACGCGCGGGTTCATCTCGATGATGACCATGCGCCCGTCCTCGGGGCAGATGGCGAACTGCACGTTGGAGCCGCCGGTCTCCACCCCGATCTCGCGCAGGCACGCGATCGAGGCGTCGCGCATGATCTGGTATTCCTTGTCCGTGAGCGTCTGCGCCGGGGCCACCGTGATGGAGTCGCCCGTGTGCACGCCCATGGGGTCGAGGTTCTCGATGGAGCAGATGATGATGCAGTTGTCCGCCTTGTCGCGGACCACCTCCATCTCGAACTCCTTCCAGCCCAGCACCGACTCCTCGATGAGGAGCTCCTTGGTGGGCGAGGCTTCCAGCCCCCGCTCGCAGATGGCGACGAACTCGTCCATGTTGTAGGCGATGCCGCCGCCGGCGCCGCCCAGCGTGAAGGAGGGCCGGATGATCGTGGGGAAGCCCACGCTCGCCTGCACCTGGACCGCCTCCTCGAGGGAGTGGGCCAGCGCCGAGCGCGCGCTCTCCAGGCCGATGGAGGCCATCGCGTTCTTGAACTTCTCGCGGTCCTCGGCCTTGTCGATCGCCTCCTTCTTGGCGCCGATCATCTCGACGCCGTACTTGTCCAGCACGCCGTTCTTCGCGAGGTCGAGCGCGCAGTTGAGCGCCGTCTGCCCGCCCATCGTGGGCAGCAGCGCGTCGGGGCGCTCCTTCTCGATGATCTTCTCGACCATCCGCCAGGTGATGGGCTCGATGTAGGTGACGTCGGCCATCTCCGGGTCGGTCATGATGGTCGCGGGGTTCGAGTTCACCAGGATCACCCGGTAGCCCTCGTCGCGCAGCGCCTTGCAGGCCTGCGCGCCGGAGTAGTCGAACTCGCACGCCTGGCCGATGACGATCGGGCCGGCGCCGATGATCAGGATGCTCTTGATGTCGGTGCGCTTAGGCATGCACTGGCACCCCCGGAACACGGATGAACACGGATAACCCCGGATGAACACGGATCAAACTCCGGATGTTCAGGCGAATGCGCGCACTGCGCCGATGAATGGCGGCATGCATCAATCCGGCGCGATCGATTCGCACAGCCTTATCCGTGTTCATCCGAGGTTATCCGTGTTCATCCGTGTTCCTAAGACTTTCTCTTCGCCATCATCGAGATGAACTTGTCGAAGAGGTACGACATCTCCCGCGGGCCGGGCGAGGCCTCGGGGTGGCCCTGGAAGCTGAAGGCCGGGGCGTCGGTGCGCTCGATGCCCTGCAGCGAGCCGTCGAAGAGCGACTTGTGCGTGACGCGCACGTTGGCCGGGAGCGTGGCCTCGTCCACCGCGAAGCCGTGGTTCTGGCTGGTGATGAAGACGCGCTTCGTGTCGAGGTCCTGCACGGGGTGGTTGGCGCCGTGGTGGCCGAACTTCATCTTCACGGTCCTGGCACCGCTCGCGAGCCCCAGCAGCTGGTGGCCGAGGCAGATGCCGAAGGTGGGCGTGCCGGAGGCCACGATCTCGCGGATGGCGGCGATCGCGTAGTCGCAGGGCTCCGGGTCGCCGGGGCCGTTGGAGAGGAAGACGCCGTCGGGCTTGAAGCCGAGGGCCTCGGAGGCCTTCGTCTGGGCGGGGAGCACGGTCACGTGGCAGCCGCGCTCGGCGAGGTGGCGCAGGATGTTGTGCTTGACCCCGAAATCGTAGGCCACGACGTGGAAGCGCGGCGCGGCGCCGGTCCCGTGGCCGGCCCCGAGCGACCAGAGCGAGCCGTTCCACTCGTAGCGCGCCTTGCAGGTGACCACCCGGGCGAGGTCCTGGCCGGTCATGGAGGGAGCCGCGCGCGCGGCCTCGAGGGCCGCCTTCTCGTCCGCCTCGCCGGTGACGATGCAGCCGTTCTGGGCGCCGTGGGTGCGCAGGATCCGCGTGAGGCGCCGCGTGTCGATGTCGGCGATGGCCACCACGCCGTGGCGCCGGAGGAATTCCGGCAGCGTCTCCGTCATGCGCCAGTTCGATTCCAGCAGCGGCAGGTCGCGGATCACGAGGCCGGCCGCGAAGACGCCGCGCGACTCGTCGTCCTCGGGGTTGCAGCCGGTGTTGCCGATGTGCGGGTAGGTGAGCGTCACCACCTGGCCGGCGTAGGACGGGTCGGTGAGGATCTCCTGGTAGCCCGTCATCGCGGTGTTGAACACCACCTCGCCGACCGTGCGGCCGGGAGCGCCGGCGGCGGTGCCGCGAAAGACGGACCCGTCGGCTAGAACCAGGAGGGCGGGGGTCTTCTGCGGCAAGGACGGCTCCGAAAACGGGGGGTTACGACGGGCGCAAAAAAACGGGAGGAGCTTTTGCTTGAAACCGCAGGCTCATCCCGCTTTCATTGGCCTGAAATCATAGCAAATTCGCGCCGCTTCTTCAACGAAAGCCCCGCCCCGGAGGATAATTCCCCTCTTCCCATGCAAGCCCTTCACGCCCTTGCCGGCATCGCCGCCCTCCTCGCCCTGGCCTGGGCATTTTCCGAGAACCGGCGCGACGTGCGCTGGCGGGTCGTCGCCTCGGGGCTCGCCCTCACGGTGGCCCTCGCGGGGCTGCTGCTGGCGGTGCCCTGGCTCAAGGGGGCGGTCTTCTCCCTGAACGACGGGCTGGTCGCGCTGGAACGCGCCACCCGGGCCGGGACCACCTTCGTGTTCGGCTACCTCGCCGGGGGGCCGGCGCCCTACACGGAGACCAATCCCCCGGCCGCCTTCGTCCTCGCCTTCCGGGCGCTTCCGCTCGTGCTCGTGGTAAGCGCCCTGTCGGCCCTGCTTTTCCACTGGCGCGTGCTGCCCGCCGTCGTGAAGGCCTTCGCGTGGGTGCTCAACAGGACCATGGGGCTGGGCGGGGCCGTCGGCGTCTCCTCCGCCGTGAACGTATTCGTCGGGATGGTGGAGGCGCCGCTGGTGGTGAAGCCCTACCTCGCACGGCTCTCCCGGTCCGAGCTCTTCATGGTGATGGTGTGCGGCATGGCAACGATCGCCGGCACGGTGATGGCCCTCTACGGGGCGATCCTCGCGCCCCTGGTGCCGGACGCCATGGGCCACATCATCGTCGCCTCGTTCGTGGCCACGCCCGCGGCCATCGTGGTGTCGGCCCTCATGGTGCCGGGCACGATGTCGAACGAGGCCGCGATCGAGATCCCGCGCCAGGACGCGAGCGCCATGGACGCGGTCACGCGCGGCACCGTGGAGGGCGCGCAACTCCTCGTCCAGATCGTGGCGCTCCTCATCGTGCTGATCGCGCTGGTGCACCTGGCGAACGCGGCGCTCTCCTTCCTGCCCGGCCCTGGTGGCGAGCCCCTCACCCTGCAGCGCATGCTGGGGTGGCTCTTCGCACCGCTCGCGTGGACTGCCGGCGTGCCGTGGGCGGAAGCGCAGGCCGGGGGCGCGCTCCTCGGCACCAAGACCATCCTGAACGAGTTCGTCGCCTACCTGGACCTCGCGAAGCTGCCGGCCGAGGCGATGAGCGCGCGCTCGCGGCTGCTGATGACCTATGCGCTGTGCGGCTTCGCCAACTTCGGCAGCCTCGGCATCCTGATCGGCGGGATGGGGGCGATGGTTCCGGAGCGGCGCGGGGAGATCGTGGCGCTCGGGATGAAGTCCATCGTCGCGGGGACGCTCGCCACCTGCCTGACAGCCGCGGTCGTGGGGCT
>JAABQW010000070.1 GCA_011391275.1 Betaproteobacteria bacterium | reverse complement strand
ATCTCCATGTCGAAGCCCTCGGCGCGCGCGGCGATGGCGCGGCCGATGCGGCCCAGCCCCAGGATCCCGAGGCGCTTGCCGCTCACCTTCGTCGCGAGCGGCATCGGCCCCGCGGGCCAGCGGCCGGCGCGCACGTAGCGGTCGCCCGCCGAGATTCCGCGCGCCACGTCGACCAGGAGCGCCATGGCGAGGTCGGCCACGCAGTCGGTCAGGACGTCGGGCGTGTTGGTGACCACCACGCCGCGCTTGCGCGCGTGCTCGGCGTCGACGTTGTCGTAACCGACGCCGAAGTGCGCGACGAGCTTCAAGTTGGGCAGGGCGTCGAGGAGCGAGGCCGTCACGCCGTTCTTCCCCGACGAGACGACGGCGTCGACCGAAGCGGCGTGGGTGGCGAGGAAGGCCGCGGCGTCGGGCGCCTTCCCGAGGTGCAGGTGCGTGTAGTTCGCGACGAGCCCCTGCTCCACCAGCGGGAGCAGCGGGCCCAGTTGCATGACGGTCGGCTTCGTGGACATCGGTCGGCTTTCGGGAAGGGCGCTAGTGGATCTCGGGGTCCGGCGTCGGCGGGCCGTCCTCGAGGAAGTCGAAATCGCAGCCCTGGTCGGCCTGCGTGACGTGCGAGAGGTACAGCGCGCCGAAGCCGCGCTCGAAGCGCGGCGCGGGGGGCTTCCAAGCCGCGCGGCGGCGCTCGAGCTCGGCGGCGTCCACGTTGAGCTCCAGGCGCCGCGCGGGCACGTCGAGCGAGATGAGGTCGCCGTCGCGCACGAGCGCGAGCGTGCCGCCGACGTGGGATTCGGGCGCCACGTGCAGCACGCAGGCCCCGTAGCTCGTGCCGCTCATGCGCGCATCCGAGATGCGCACCATGTCGCGCACGCCTTCCTTCAGCAGCTTCTTCGGGATGGGCAGCTGCCCCCACTCGGGCATCCCGGGCGCGCCCTGCGGCCCGGCGCCCTGCAGCACGATGACGGAGTCCGCGGTCACCGGCAGGTCCGGGTCGTCGATGCGCGCGGCCATGTCGTCGTAGCTCGCGAAGACGATCGCCGGCCCGGTGTGCTTCTGCAGCCGCGCCTCCATCGCCGGCGGCTTGATGACGGCGCCGCGCGGCGCGAGGTTGCCGGTGAGCACGGCCAGCCCGTCGGCGGCGACCACGGGGTTGTCGCGCGGGCGGATCACGTCGTCGTTCCACACCGCGGCCCCGGCCAGGTTCTCGCCCAGCGTTCGCCCGTTCACGGTCGCGGCGGAGGCGTCGAGCAGGTCGGGCAGCCGCGCGAGGAGGCCCCTGAGGCCCCCGGCGTAGAAGAAGTCCTCCATCAGGAACCTGCCCGACGGCCGGATGTTGGCGAGCACCGGCGTGCGGCGCGCCAGCGCGTCGAAGCGCGCGAGGTCCAGCGGCACCGCGGCCCGGCGCGCCAGCGCGATGAGGTGGACGATGGCGTTGGTCGAGCCGCCCAGGGCCAGCACCGCGGTGACGGCGTTGTCCACGGCCCGCGCGTCCACGATGTCGCGCACCTTGAGGTCTTCCCAGACCATGTCCACGATGCGCTTGCCGGTGAGGGTGGCCATCTGCGCGTGGCGCGAGTCGGCTGCCGGGATCGACGCGGCGCCGGGCAGCGTGAGGCCCATGGCCTCGGCCGCGCTCGTCATCGTCGAAGCGGTGCCCATGGTCATGCAGTGGCCGGGGGCGCGCGCGATGCCTTCCTCCACGCCGCGCCAGTCCTCCTGCGTGATGTTGCCGGCGCGCAGTTCCGCCCAGTATTTCCAGGTGTCGCTGCCGCTGCCGAGGTACTGGCCGCGGAAGTCCCCGCGCAGCATCGGGCCGGCGGGCATGAAGATGGCGGGCAGGTTCATGGAGAGCGCGCCCATCACCAGCGCGGGTGTCGTCTTGTCGCAGCCGCCCATGAGCACGCAGCCGTCCACCGGATAGGAGCGCAGCAGCTCCTCCGTCTCCATGGCGAGGAGGTTGCGGTAGAGCATCGTGGTGGGCTTCTGGAACGGCTCCGACAGGCTCATCGCTGGCATCTCGACGGGGAACCCGCCGGCCTGCCAGACGCCGCGCTTCACCTCCTCCGCGCGCTGGCGGAAGTGCGTGTGGCACGGGTTGATGTCGCTCCAGGTGTTGACGATGGCGATGACGGGCTTGCCCGCGTAGTCGCTGCGGTGGAAGCCCATCTGCGCGGTGCGCGAGCGGTGGCCGAACGAGCGCATGTCGTCCACCCCGTACCAGCGGTGGCTGCGCAGCTCCTCGGGGGTCTTGCGGCGGGTGGTCAAGGACGTGCTTCCTCCGGAGAGATCATAGCGCGAGCCGGCGGCGCGCGAGGTAGCGGAAGGCGGGTTCGGTGAAGAGGACGACGAGGACGAAGCGGATGACGTGGGCGGCGGTGACGAAGGCCACGCCCACGCGCAGAACCTTCGCGGTGATCGACATCTCCGCGATGCCGCCGGGCGCGCAGGCGAGGAGGAGGGTGGCCGGCAGGAGCCCCGCCATCCACGCCAGGCCCAGCGCCAGGAGGACGCACAGCAGCAGCATCAGCGTCACCGAGGCGAGCACGGCTGCCACGAAGCGCGGCGCCTCGCGCAGGAAGCTCTGCTGGAGGTGCGCGCCGAGGCTGCAGGCGAGGAGAAGCTGCGCGGCGTTGGTGATCCACGAGGGGATGGAGGAGAACACGATGCCACCCGCCGTGAGCGCGATGGTGACGAGGAGCGGGCCCATCATGAAGGGGTTGGGCAGCCGCGTTCTCTTCCACAGGAAGGCGACGGCCAGCGCGACGGCCGCGAGCGCGGCGAGCTTCGTGGCGTCGAAGGGCACGGCGATCGGCTGGTAATCGTCGGTGCCCGTCTGGCCCAGGAGCGTCATGGCGACCGGCACCGAGGTCACGACCACGAGGAGGCGAAGCGAATGCGCCACGGCCACCCGGTCGACCATCGCGCCGTGGCGCTCCGCGAGGTTCGCCATCTCCGCCGCGCCGCCGATGGCGCTCGCGAAGAAGGCCGTGGCGTGGTCGGTGCGCGCCGCACGCTCCAGGAACCACGCGGCGGCGACGCCGATGAGGAAGACGCCCGCGGCGGCCGCCACGAGAGCCTGGCCGTGGGAGACGACCTCGCGCGCGACCGTGAAGTAGAGCCCCAGCGCGATGCCGATGGCGAGCTGGCCCGCCTCCCGCCCGAAGCGCGGCGCCTCCAGGCTCGCGCCGCCGAACTGGAAGAGCGCCATTCCCGCGAGCGGGCCGATCATCCACGGCAGCGGCGTCCCCAGCCAGGCGCACAGCGCGCCGCCCGCGCCGCACACCGCCAGCGCCCCGGCGACGGCGGCGAATCGTCTTCCACTCATGGCCCGCATTTTGCCTGTTGCGCGCGAACGGCGCTCTCCGGACCCGGGGCGGCGGATTGACGTGCATCAAACGCCCCATGGGACGAAAGGCTAATCTGCCGGTGCAGGAACGCGGCCTCACCTTGCGCCGCCCTACCCGACGATGAACCCCTACGTAGTCTTCCTCCTGTACATGGCCGCGATCCTCGGCGTCGTGGCCTTGATGCTTCTGCTGAACAAGGTGCTCGGCCCGAAGCCGGTGGACACCGAGACGAAGCTGGAGCCCTTCGAGTGCGGGGCCACGCCCGTCGACACCCACAACGTGAAGGCGGTGCCCATCAAGTACTACGCGGTGGCGATCATCTTCATCCTGTTCGACCTCGAGACCGTCTTCCTCTTCATCTGGGCGCTGGGCGCCCAGCCGCTCACCGGGTTCATGCTCTTCACGCTGGGGGTCTTCGTCTTCCTGCTGGTGCTCATCCTCCTCTACGTCTACAAGGCGCGGCTGCTCGAGGCGGTGCGCGAATGACCATGGACAAGCGCGTCATTCCCATCGAGCCGGCCGGCGGCTCGGGCAAGTCGGCGGCCTTCGAGTACATCTCGACGCGCAAGGACGAGCTCGTCGGCTGGGCGCGCAAGTTCTCGATCTTCCCCTATCCCTTCGTCACCGCCTGCTGCGCGATGGAGTTCATGTCGGTGAGCTCCACCCCCTACGACACGGACCGCTTCGGGGCCGCGCTGCCGCGCTTCTCGCCGCGCCAGTCGGACCTCCTGATGGTCGTGGGCACGGTCACGCACAAGCAGGCGCCGATCCTCCTCAAGGTGTACGAGCAGATGTGCGAGCCGAAGTGGGTGATGGCCTTCGGCGTGTGCGCCACGAGCGGCGGCTTCTACCAGAACTACGCGGCCGTCCCGGGCATCGACCGCATCGTCCCGGTGGACATCTACATCCCCGGCTGCCCGCCGCGCCCCGAGATGGTGATCGACGGAATCATGAAGCTGCAGGAACAGATCGCCCGCGAGAAGCACCCCATCCTCACCAAGGACTTCTAGACACATGGGCGCCGAGGTCTTCGACCGGATCCAATCCCGCCTGGCCGATGGGGAGGAGGAGGGGCAATCCACGCCGGGGCAGGCTCGCGTCCCCGCCGGGGTTTCCCACGGCATCCTGGTCCTGGACCTCGCGCCCGGCGCGGTGGCGGGCGCCGCCCGCGCGCTCAAGCAGGAGTTCGGCTTCGACGTCTTCCTCGACGTGACGGCCGTGGACTGGCCGGGGCAGGAGCCGCGCTTCGAGGTGGTCTGGCACTTCTACTCGACGGCCCACAAGGTCCGCGTGCGCCTCAAGGCGCGCGTGGCCGAGGCGAGCCCGGCGGTCCCCTCCCTCACGGCCCTCTACGGCTCGGCCGCGTTCATGGAGCGCGAGTGCCACGACATGTACGGGATCGTCTTCGAGGGCAACGCGGACATGCGCCCCATCCTCCTCTACGAGGGTTTCGTGGGTCACCCGCTGCGCAAGGACTACCCGAAGGAGCGCGAGCAGCCGCTCGTGCCGTACCGTGAAGGCTTCGAGGAGC
The DNA here is from genome assembly GCA_011391275.1 of Betaproteobacteria bacterium. GTDB lineage: Bacteria > Pseudomonadota > Gammaproteobacteria > Burkholderiales > Usitatibacteraceae > FEB-7. Next base: position 1,507 of record JAABQW010000070.1, on the reverse strand, counting down.
GCGGCTGACGATGGCCTCGAACCCCCGCATCGCCAACCCCGTCCGCTCCGCCTTCTCCCCCGGCGAGCGCGACGACACGGTCGTCGTCTCGATCGGCCCGTCGCACCCGGCCACGCACGGCACGATACAGATCTTCGCCGAGATGGACGGCGAGCGCATCCTGCGCGCCGACGTGCACTGCGGCTACCTGCACCGCGGCTTCGAGAAGGAGTGCGAGTCGCACACCTGGCACAACTGCATCCCGTACATGGACCGGCTGAACTACTGCTCGCCGCTCATCAACGACTTCGCGTACTGCGACACGGTCGAGCGGCTGATGGGCATCGAGATCACGCGCCGGGCCGTGGTCCTGCGGACTCTCCTGTCCGAGTACTCGCGGCTGTGCGACCACCTCACGTGCATCGCGGCGACCCTCATGGAGCTGGGGGCGATGACCGCGTTCCTGTACCTGGTGATGATCCGCGACTACATGTACGAGCACATCGCGGCCCTCACCGGCGCGCGCGTGACGCACTCGTACGGGCGCATCGGCGGCCTCGCGAACGACCTGCCGCCGGGCTGGCTCCCCCGCCTGGAGGAGATCCTCGTCCAGTACGACGACTTCATGGGGCGCGTGCACGGGCTCGTGGACAGGAACCGCATCTTCATCGACCGCATGCGCGACGTGGGCGTCCTCTCGCAGGCCGACGCGCTCTCCTACGGCTACACGGGGCCGATGCTGCGCTCCACGGGCCTGGCGATCGACGTGCGCAAGGACACGCCCTACCTCGCCTACCCCGAGCTCGACTTCGAGGTTCCCGTCGGCATCAAGGGCGACAACTACGACCGCTACTACGTCCGCGCCCGCGAGATGGACGAGTCGGTGCACATGATCCGCCAGTGCGTCGATCTCCTCGAGGACGGGCCGATCAACGTCGACGACCGCCGCTGCACCTTCCCGGAGAAGCCCCTCGTCTACGGCGAGATCGAGTCGCTCATCAACCACTTCAAGCTGGTGATGGAGGGCCCGCGGGTCCCCGCCGGCGAGATCTACGTGGCGCACGAGGGGGCCAACGGGGAGCTGGGCTTCTACCTCGTCTCCACCGGCGAGGGCGTTCCCTACAAGGTCCACTGCCGCGCGCCCAGCTTCGTGCACATGGGCGGGGCGCACCTCATGCTCGAGGGCTACCAGCTCGCCGACCTCGTGCCGACCTTCGGCTCCATCAACATGATCGGCGGGGAGTGCGACCGGTGAAACACCTCATCCCCGAGTTCGAGAAGATGAAGGAGCGCTACCCGGCGGGCTTCGAGTCCTCGCTGGTGCTGCCGTGCCTTCGCCGCATCCAGGAGGACCGCGGGTTCGTCGCCGAGGAGGACATCGTCGCCCTGGTGGACTACCTCAAGGTGCCGCGCATCCAGGTCGAGGAGGTGCTCTCCTACTACACGATGCTGCGCAGGAAGCCCATCGGGCGCATCCACCTGCAGGCCTGCCGCAACATCGCCTGCTCTATGCGCGGGGCCGAGGGCG
>JAABQW010000069.1 GCA_011391275.1 Betaproteobacteria bacterium | reverse complement strand
GAGGCGAGCAAGGTCTGGAAGGCCGCGCTCACCAAGCACCCCGGCCACGAGACGCTGCTCGCGGTGATCCAGAAGTTCCAGCCCTGAGGGCCCGCGGCCCCCGACCTGCCCCGTGACCCGCCTCGCCCCGTTGGCTGCGCTGCTCCTCGCGGCCTGCGCCGCCGTGCCCCCCGCCCCGATCCCGCTCGACGGCCTTCCCCGCGCCTTCGAGATGACCGGGAGGCTGTCCGTCGCGCGGGCCGGGCAGGGCGAGATCCTGCGCCTGCGCTGGCGCCACGCCCCTGCCTCCGCCGCGTGGGTGCTCGCCACACCCGTGGGGACGGAGGTGGCGCGGATCGAGCGGGAAGAGGCCGCGCTCACCGTCCATCGCCCCGGGGCCACGCCGATCTCGGCGTCGAGCTTCGCGGAGCTCACGGAATACCTGCTGGGCGCGGCCCTCGACGAGCGCCTCCTGGTGGCCTGGCTGCACGGGCGGCCGCTCGCGGGGCCCGAGGGCTGGGCCGTGACGATCGACGAGCCGCAGCGCATCGGCGGCCAGGCGCTCGCCCGGCGCATCACGGCGTCGCAGGGGGACACCGTGGTCAAGCTGGTCGTGGACGACTACCGCGCGGGCCCGGAGTAGGGCATGCAGCTCGCAGGCCCCGATTACCCCGCGCCCGCCAAGCTCAACCTCTTCCTGCACGTGGTGGGGCGGCGGGCCGACGGCTACCACCTGCTGCAAAGTGCCTTCGCCCTCATCGACGCCGCCGACCGCCTGCGCTTCGTGGTGCGGGAGGACGGAGGGATCCGGCGGGTGAGCGACCTGCCGGGGGTCGAGCCGGAGGCCGACCTGGTCGTGCGGGCCGCTCGGCTCCTGAAGGAGCACACCGGCACTCCGCTGGGCGCGGACATCGAGGTCGAAAAGCGCCTTCCCCTGGGAGGCGGGGTGGGCGGGGGAAGCTCGGATGCAGCCACGACGCTCATCGCCCTCAACCGGCTCTGGGGGACGGGTGTTTCCCGGCCGGACCTGCAGGCGCTGGGCGCGCGCCTGGGGGCGGACGTGCCTTTCTTCATCTTCGGGCGAAACGCCTGGGTCGAGGGGGTGGGCGAGCGCCTTTCCCCCCTTGCCCTGCCGCCAGCCTGGTACCTCGTCCTGGTGCCCCCCGTGGCGGTCCCGACCCGGGAGATCTTCGCTGCCCCTGAATTGACCCGGGATACGGAACCCCTTAAAATGGAAGACTTTTCGGCGCACGAACATCAGGGGCGCTTCCGGAATGACCTGGAAGCGGTCGTGGCCGCCCGGTACCCCGCGGTCGCGAGCCACCTGGCGTGGCTTGCCGCGCGCGGCGGGGGGCGGCTCACGGGCTCCGGCGCGTGCGTCTTCGCCCGGTTCGAGGACCGGGCGTCGGCCGAGCGGGTGCTGAGAGAGCTCCCCGGGCCGATGGCCGGATTCGTCGCGCGGGGCCTCGAGCAGCACCCCTTGCGCGACCTGTAGGGCAATACCCGCGGCCGGAGGCGATGGGCGCGGGCGCTAGGGGAGTCGCCAAGCTGGTTAAGGCACTGGATTTTGATTCCAGCATGCGAAGGTTCGAATCCTTCCTCCCCTGCCAACTTTTCGGTGCACGGCGAATCGGGACCTAGAGCGCGATGCCTTTCGACAACCTGATGGTGTTCACGGGCAACGCCAACCCGAAGCTCGCGCAGAAGGTGTCGCGGCACCTCAACGTGCAGCTGGGCAAGGCAAGCGTGTCGAAGTTCAGCGACGGCGAGATCATGGTCGAGCTGCTCGAGAACGTCCGCGGCAAGGACGTCTTCGTGCTCCAGTCGACCTGCGCGCCGACGAACGACACGCTGATGGAGCTGCTGATCATGGTGGACGCGCTGCGCCGGTCGAGCGTGGCGCGGATCACCGCGGCCATGCCGTACTTCGGCTACGCCCGCCAGGACAGGCGGCCGAGGAGCGCGCGGGTGGCCATCTCGGCCAAGGTGGTGGCGAACATGCTCACCACCTCGGGCGTGAACCGCGTGCTGACGATGGACCTGCACGCGGACCAGATCCAGGGGTTCTTCGACATCCCGGTGGACAACGTCTACGCGACACCGATCCTGCTGGGCGACCTGTGGAAGCACGGGTACAAGGACCTGGTGGTGGTGTCCCCGGACGTGGGCGGCGTGGTGCGGGCAAGGGCGATCGCCAAGAGGCTCGAAAGCGACCTCGCGATCATCGACAAGCGCCGGCCGCGGCCCAACGTCGCCACGGTGATGAACATCATCGGCGACGTGGACGGGCGCACGTGCGTGATCATGGACGACATGGTCGACACGGCCAACACGCTCTGCGAGGCCGCGCGCGCGCTGAAGGAGCGCGGGGCCGTGCGGGTGGTCGCGTACTGCACGCACCCGGTGCTTTCGGGGCCGGCAGTCGAGCGGATCGAGGCCTCGGTGATCGACGAGCTGGTGGTGACCGACACCATCCCGCTGCGCCCCGATGCGGAGGCGTGCAAGAAGATCCGCCAGATCAGCGTCTCCGAGCTGCTGGCCGAGACGATGCGCAGGATCTGCGAGGAGAGCTCGGTGAGCTCGCTCTTCGTGGAGTGACGAATTCGCCCCGCGCCCGGCAACGGGGGCGGGGATTCGGGTGAGGGGGCCGTTTCCCCCTCGAAGGGCGGGAAGCCTGGTCGCGGGCGCCCGCCGATACTGGAGTGAACATGAAGATCGAAATCAAAGCCGAACCGCGAAGCCTGCAGGGAACGGGTGCGAGCCGCCGTCTGCGTCGCGAGTCCAAGGTGCCTGGCATCCTGTACGGCGCCGGCAAGGACGCGCAGCCCATCCAGCTCGACCACAAGGACCTGTTCTTCAAGCTGAAGACGGAGGCCTTCCACGCCTCCATCCTCGACATGGAGATCGGGGCCGACAGGATGCAGGTGCTCCTGCGCGACTACCAGATGCACCCCTTCAAGCAGATGATCCTGCACGCGGACTTCCAGCGCGTCGCCGCCGACCGCAAGATCCACATGAAGGTGCCGCTGCACTTCAAGAACGGCGACATCGCCCCGGGCGTGAAGGTCGCCGGCGGCGCGGTGCAGCACATCGTGAACGACCTGGACATCACCTGCCTGCCGAAGGACCTGCCCGAGTTCATCGAGGTGGATCTCCACGAACTGCAGGCGGGCCACTCGGTCCACGTCTCCGACATCAAGCTCCCGGCGGGCGTCGAGTCCACGGCGCTCTCCAAGGGCGACGACATCACCGTGGCGACGATCGTCATGACCCGCGCGATGTCTGCCGACGAAGAAGCGGCGGACCTGGGCACGGCCGCGCCGTCGGCGGCCGACGTGCCGACCACGGCCCAGAAGGCCAAGGAGGAGGAGACCGCCAAGGAACCAGCCAAGGGCGGCAAGGAAGCAGGCAAGGGCGGCAAGGACGACAAGAAGAAATAAGACCGCTCGGGGCGCTTCGAGCGAGCCTCGCGGATGCGCCCGCCGTTCCCGGCGGGCGCGTTCGTTTTGGGCCCCCGGAGCGCACCTCGGACCCCCGCCAGGATCTCCATGGAACCCATCCGCCTCATCGTCGGCCTCGGCAACCCCGGAAGGGAATACGAGCGCACGCGCCACAACGCCGGCTACTGGTGGGTGGATGCCATCGCGAGCGAGCGCGGCGGGCGCTGGGCGAAGGAGTCCAAGTTCTTCGGCTGGGTGGCGCGGGTGAACGAGGGGGGCAGCGACTTCTGGCTCCTCAAGCCCGCCACCTACATGAACGAAAGCGGCCGCAGCGTGGGCGCGTTCCTGCGCTTCCACCGCATCGAGCCGCCGCAGATGCTGGTCGTCCACGACGAGCTGGACCTGCCGCCGGGCACCGTGAAGCTCAAGTTCGGCGGCGGCACCGGCGGGCACAACGGCCTGCGCGACATCGACGAGGTCCTCTCCACCCGGGACTTCTGGAGGCTGCGCATCGGCATCGGGCACCCGGGCCACAAGGATGCCGTGGCCGACTATGTCCTGCACGAGGCACGGCGCGAGGAGTCCGAAGCGATCGGCCCTGCCTTCGACCGGAGCCTGGGGCTGCTCGCGAAGATCGCCACCGGGCGCCTGAACGACGCCACCACCTGGCTGCACACGCCCCCCAAGGCGGAGGTTGTCGTCCCCGTTGATCCCGTCGTTCCTGCGAAGGCCGACACTGTCATTCCCGCAAAAGCGCGAATCCAGCAAAAGAAAGAAACGCCATGACCCTGCAATGCGGCATCGTGGGCCTGCCCAACGTCGGCAAGTCCACCCTGTTCAACGCGCTCACCAAGGCCGGCATCGCCGCCGAGAACTACCCCTTCTGCACGATCGAGCCCAACGTGGGCGTGGTCGAGGTCCCCGATCCCCGGCTGCGCGCCATCGCGGCCATCGCAAAGCCCCTCAAGGTGATCCCGGCGGTGGTGGAGTTCGTCGACATCGCGGGGCTCGTGGCCGGCGCCTCGAAGGGCGAGGGGCTGGGCAACCAGTTCCTGGCCAACATCCGCGAGACCAACGCCATCGCGAACGTGGTGCGCTGCTTCGAGGACGACAACGTCGTGCACGTGGCGGGCAAGGTGGACCCCATCTCCGACATCGAGGTGATCCACACGGAACTGGCGCTGGCCGACATGGCCACGGTCGACAAGGCCCGCGAGCGCCACATCCAGAAGTCGCGCTCGGGTGACAAGGAGGCGGTCAAGCTCGTGGCCGTCCTCGAGAAGGTGCAGAAGGCACTCGACGGGTTTCATCCGGTGCGGGCGCTGGGCCTCACGCCGGAGGAAATGGAACTGCTGAAGCCGCTCTTCCTCCTCACGGCCAAGCCCGCGCTATACATCGCGAACGTGGAGGAGCACGGCTTCAAGGACAACCCGCTCCTCGAGAAGGTGAAGGAATATGCCGCCAGGGAGGGCGCCCCGGTGGTCGCCATCTGCGCCAAGATCGAAAGCGAGATCGCGGACCTCTCCGGCGAGGAAAAGGAGATGTTCCTCGAGGACATGGGCATGCACGAGCCGGGCCTCGACCGCCTCATCCGCGCGACCTTCGGCCTGCTCGGCCTGCAGACCTACTTCACCGCCGGCGAGAAGGAGGTGCGCGCGTGGACGATCCACAAGGGCGACACCGCCCCGCAGGCCGCCGCCGTCATCCACACGGACTTCGAGAAGGGCTTCATCCGCGCCGAGGTCATCGCGTACGACGACTTCATCGCCTGCAAGGGCGAGCAGGGCGCGAAGCTCGCGGGGAAGATGCGGCTGGAGGGCAAGGAATACGTCGTGAAGGACGGGGACGTGATGCACTTCCGCTTCAACGTCTGAGCGCGGGAGCGACCCTCAGGACTTCACGTGCCCCAGGCGCAGCATGAGCGTCATCGGGTGCGTCGGCGAGGGCTGGAACCCGAAGTGCTCGTAGAACTGCCTGGCTTTCTCGTGAAGGGCGTGAACGAGCAGGGCCCTTACGCCCGCGTTCTCCGACACGGCTACTGCGCGACAGACCGCGTCCCGAAGCAGGGCGGCACCGAGGTGCAATCCTTGCGCCCTGCGGTCGACCGCAAGCCGGGCGAGAACCATGACGGGAACCGGATCAGGCATGTTCCGTCGCGCGCTGCTCGTCGCTAGTTGGTGCGATACGGCGCCGGCTGCCATGGCGTAGTAGCCGCGCACTCTGCCGCCCTCGTCGGTGACGACGAACGTGCGGCTTGCACCGCTTGACTGGTTGGCCAGTGCCCTTCGCTTCAGCCAGTCATCGAGCACGGCCTCGCCGCACTCGAAGTCATCCAGCAAATGCGAAGGCGCCAGGGGCTCTGGCGAACCGAACTGCAAGTTCAGGCCTTCGCGGACTTCTTGTCCCAGGGAGCCTTTACCGCCATGAGGCGCTCGAGCCCGGGATTGCGCGAGGGCGGCGCGTCGAGGAGCCTCGCGAACTGCCGGAACCTCTCCGCATCAAGCCTGAAGAATACCTGGTCGAGCAGCACCGACTGCGCCTTGTCGCAGGCGGCTTCGAGCATGAAGTCGGAGCGGTTCTTGCCGAGCAGTTGCGCAGCCTCGTCGATCAGGTCCCGCTGTTCGGGACGTGCCCGCAGGTTGATGGCGGCGTCGCGCATGAGTGTCTCCCGTTGTGTACATACAATCGATATACGCACTTTACGTTGCGTGTATAGCTGTTGTCAACACGCCGCCGGGCGCTGACGAGCAGCCTTCCACAGCGCGTCACTCGACGGCGACGGCGTACTGCGTTCCTTGACCGGGGTACGCAAATACCCGAAAATACTAGGCTTTCCGGCGAGTTAGCTCAGCGGTTAGAGCAGCGGAATCATAATCCGTTGGTCCGGGGTTCAAATCCCTGACTCGCCACCAGAATAATCAGAGAGTTAGCGTCGTTTTCGGCGCTTCCGACTGTGCCAAAACCGCCAAATGGCACAGTTTTGGCACAGTCGGCTCCATTTCTCTGCAGTAACCCACAGCACGCGACAGCAATCGACGGACGTTCCAGTCCGGTCCGACGTCGCACCTCCTTAGCATTGGTTCGACCCGCTCGGCAGCGGCACACGCTCGTCGTGCGCGTTGAGTTCGAATGTCCGCAGAT
>JAABQW010000068.1 GCA_011391275.1 Betaproteobacteria bacterium | reverse complement strand
CTCGCGGATGCGGGCTTCCAGCAGGGCGAGCGCCTCGGCGTGGCGGCCGGCCTCGATGAGGACCGTGGCGAGGCCGTGCACGAGGCCGCGGTACTGGGGATGGGCCTTGAGCGCGGCGCGGTACGTCTCGATGGCCGCCTCCGTGCGCCCCTGGTCGGCATGCAGCTGTGCCGCCAGCGACTCGAAGGCGGGGTGGGCGCCGTCGCCCGAGCGGATGGTGGCCAGCTCCTTCTCGGCCTCGGCGAAGCTGCGCGCGCGGCGCAGGGCGAGGGCGAGGCCGTAGACGTCCTCGCGCGGGCGCACCACGGTGCGGTCGGCGAGCTGCTGGCGGAAGTAGGTCGCCTGGTCGTTCGCGGAGCCGGTGGCGGCGCGGATCTTGGCGCGCGCGAGGCGGTACTCGAAGCTGTCCGGGACCAGGCGCGGGGCCATCGTCTCGACGCGGCCCTGCATGTCCGCGATCCGCTCCACGGTGAGCGGGTGGGTGCGCAGGTACGAGGGCGCGCTCTTGAACTCGTTCAAGCGGTTGGCGCGCTGCATGCGCTCGAAGAAGCTCACCATGCCGCGCGGGTCGTAGCCGGCACGCTCCAGGATCGTGAGCCCCACGCGGTCGGCCTCGCGTTCGTGCTCGCGCGTGTAGTCGAGCTGGCCCTGGATCATGATCGCGCTCGCGCCCACCATCGCGGCCTCGGCGACCTGGCCGCTCTGCGAGCTGCTGCCGCGCGAGGCGAGGATGGCGATCGCCAGCGCCGCGAGCGAGGCGATCTGGTACTTCGTCTGCCCGTGGTAGAGGCGCGACTGGTGGCGCTGCAGGATGTGCGCGATCTCGTGGGCCATCACGCCGGCGAGTTCCGCCTCGTTGCGCGTGAGGAGGATCAGGCCGGTGTGCATCCCGATGTGGCCGCCGATCAGCGCGAAGGCGTTGACCGACTCCTCCTCGACGGCGAAGAACTCGATGGGACGGCGCGGCGGGTCGGCGGCCCCCAGCAGGCGGTTGCCCATCGTCCGCACGTAGTCGGCGATTTCGGGGTCGTCCACGAAGGCCGGGTCGGTGCGCACCTCGCGCATCACGCGGTTGCCGATGGTGCGCTCCTGCTTGTCCGACAGGGCGGCGTCCGACACGTCCCCGAGGTCGGGCAGCACCTGCGCCTGCACGGGCAGCAGGGCGGCGCAGACGGCCAGGGCGACGAGGCGGCGAATCATCATCGGGAAACGGGCCCAGGGGCCGCAGCGGCGGCGGATGAAATCATGGATACTTGGGACAGGCGGCGACGGCATTGGTTCGCCGCTTACGGAGTGCCTGATTATGAACGAAAAACTCACCCATTTCGACGACGGCGGCCAGGCCTGGATGGTCGACGTCGGAGCCAAGGACGAGACGGCCCGGCGCGCGGTGGCCGCCGGCAGCATCCGCATGCGCCCGGAAACGCTCGCCATCATCCGGTCGGGAACCGCGAAGAAGGGTGACGTGCTGGGCATCGCGCGCATCGCGGCCATCCAGGCGGCCAAGCGGACCTGGGAACTGATCCCGCTCTGCCATCCGGTCGCGCTCACCGCGCTGGAGGTCCACTTCGACGTGGACGAGGCGGGCTCGAGGGTCGAATGCCGCGCCGTGGCGGAGTGCCTCGGCCGCACGGGCGTCGAGATGGAGGCCCTCACCGCGGTGAGCGCCGGCCTCCTCACCATCTACGACATGTGCAAGGCCGTGGACCGCGGGATGGTGATGGGGGAGATCCGCCTGCTGGAAAAGGAAGGCGGGAAGTCGGGGCGGTACGTCGCGCCCTGAAGGGGCTACGCGCGCAGCGCCATCAGCGCGATGCCGGCCAGCGCCGAGCCGGCGATCACGGTCACCACCCCGGCCCTGTTCTTCAGGAGCAGCGCCTTGGTCCACCCGCCCACGAAGCCCACGAACGCGACGAACATGATGAGCGGCCCGGGTGTCGTCTCGCCCAGGGCCAGCCCGCCGGGGGTGCCGCGCATCAGCCACCCGATGTAGGTGGCGAGCTGCTGCGCCTCGGGGCCCGGCTTCAGCCAGAACCGGAAGGCTTCGGAGAACGGGACGACCTGCGGCGCCCGCGGGGGGCCGCAACATCGGTCGTCACTCGACGAAGAGGTCCTTGAACAACGTCACGCCAGGCGTCACCGCGTAGCGGTCGAAGTCGGTCACGCCGGCGGCGCGCAGCACCTCCTCGTCGAGGAAGAAGCGGCCCGTGGTGGCGCGGCTCGGGCTCGTGAGGATCGCGTGCGCCGCGTCCGCCATGATGGCCGGCAAGCGGCTCGCCGCGAGGATCTCCGGCGGGAAGTTGAACTCCACGGCCGCGGTGGCGATGGTCGTCGCGGGCCACAGGGAATTCACGGCGATCCCGTCGGGCGCGAATTCCCCGGCCATGCCCAGCGTGCACAGGCTCATGCCGTACTTGGAGATCGTGTAGGCGGTGTGCGGCGCGAACCACTTCGCCTTCATGTCGAGCGGCGGGGCGAGGTTGAGGATGTGCGGGTTGGCCGACCTGCGCAGGTGGGGCACGCAGGCCTGCGAGCAAAGGAAGGTCGCCCGGACGTTCACGCCCATCATCAGGTCGAAGCGCCGCGCCGGCGTCCCGAGGGTGGGGGTGAGGCTGATGGCGCTCGCGTTGTTCACGAGCACGTCGATGCCGCCGAAGGCGAGCGCCGCCTGCTCCACGGCCTTGCCGATGGCGGCCTCGTCGCGCACGTCCAAGGCTATGGCGAGCGCCTTGCCGCCCGCCGCCTCGATCTCGGCGGCCACCGTGTGGATGGTGCCTTTGAGCTTGGGATGCGGGTCGACGGTCTTGGCCGCAATGGCGACATTTGCGCCGTCGCGGGCGGCGCGCAGCGCGATCTCGCGTCCGATGCCGCGCGAGGCGCCGGTGATGAAGAGAGTCTTGCCGGCGAGCGTGGCCATCGCGCCTACCGGCCCTTGAACACGGGCGGCCGCTTGGCCACGAAGGCGCCGGTGCCCTCGGCGAAATCGTGCGTCGGGATGCACTGACCGAAGGAGGCGAGCTCCGCGTCGAGCTGCTCCGCCATAGGGCGCTCCCAGGTCTCGTTGAAGAGCGCCTTGGTGCGGCCGTAGGCGAATGTGGGGCCGGCGGCGAGGCGGTCGAGCATCTCCGCGGCGCGCGCCTCCAGCGCCTCCGCGTCGACGACCCAGTTCACGACGCCCAGCGCGCAGGCGGCCTCCGCGTCGAGGCGCTCGCCCAGGAAGGCCAGCTCCAGGGCCTTGCGCAGGCCCACGATGCGCGGCAGCGTGAAGGAACTTCCGCCGTCGGGGGAAGTGCCGATGTTGGCGTAGGCGAGCGAGAACTGGGCGTCGCGGGAGGCGATGGCGAGGTCGCAGGCGAGCATCACCGACAGGCCCCCGCCGGCGACCGCGCCGTGCACGCAGGCGAGCACCGGCTTGGGCATCGTGCGCAGGCGTTTCACGGAGGCGTGGAAGCCCTGGCCCATCTCCGCGAAGCGCGGCCCGAGCGAGTCGAGGTGCGCGTGGAAGTAGGCGACGTCGCCGCCGGCCATGAAGGCACGCCCGGCGCCGCGCACCAGCACCGCGCGCACCGCGTCGTCCTCGGCGACCTCGCGCGTGGCGCGGTCGAGGTCGCGCATGAGCGCCTCGTCCAGCGCGTTGAGCTTGTCGGGGCGGTTCAGCGTGATGACGGCCGCCGCACCGCGGCGCTCGAGAAGGACAGTGTCGGTCATTGGGGCGGCTCTCCGGTGGGCGGGATGATACCCCGCTCGACATAGACGGGTCGCAGGTGGTCGCGGAGCGACTTCAGGCCCGCGGTGAAGAGCGTGCCCGCCAGCGCGCAGGCGACGCCGCCCGCGAGGAAGGTGAGGGGGGCGCCGATGCGCTCGGCGATCGCCCCGGCGGCGAGGTGCCCGAGGGGTAGGGACCCGATGAAGAACATCGTGTAGTAGCTCATCACGCGGCCGCGCTTGTCCTCGGGCACCACGCTCTGCACGATGGTGTTGCAGGAGGCCGCGGTCATGAACATGCCGAACCCCGCGATCGCCATGAGCACGGCGGAAAGGGGAACGGAGCGCGAGAAGGAGAACGCCGAGGTGCCCACGCCCGCGGCGATGGCGGAGACGCCGATCCACTTGGCGAGCCCGCGCACCGAGGGGCGCCGCGCGAGGATCACCGCGGCGATCACGGCGCCCAGGCCCACCGCGCCGATGAAGAGGCCCACCAGTTGCGCGCCCTCGCCGAAGGTCTTCACCGCGATGGCGGGCATGAGCGAGGAATAGGGGCCGATCGTCACGCTCACCGTGGCGAGGAGGAGCAGCATGCGGCGGATGGGAAGGTACCCCATCGCGTAGCGCCACCCGTCGGCGAGGTCGGCCAGCGGGTGGGTGGGCGCCCGGGCCGGGGCGGGGCGCACCGCCCGGACGCGCCGCAGCGCAGCGATCACGGCGAGGTAGCTCACGGCGTTGATCCCGAAGCACGCGGTCTCGCCCCAGGCCGCGATCACCAGCCCGCCGATCGAGGGGCCGACCAGCCGCGCGCCGTTCATCAGGACGGAATTGAGCGCGATGGCGTTGGGCAGGTCGTCGCGGTTGTCCAGCAGCTGCACGAAGAAGGACTGGCGCGTGGGCGTCTCGAAGGAGTTGGCGATGCCGGCGAAGAGCGCGAGTCCCGCGAGCTGCATCATCGTGAGGACGCCGAACCCGGACAGGATCGCGAGTGCCAGCGACTGCAGGAAGAGGAGCGTGATGACCGTGATGAGGATCCGGCGCCGGTCGAGCCGGTCGCCCAGCACGCCGGCGAACGGCGACAGGACGAGGTAGGGCGCCGAGTTGAGGAAGCCCACCAGCCCCGTGAACCAGGTGGAGCCGGACAGCCCGTAGGCGAGCCACATCAGGGCGAGCGACTGCACCCAGGTGCCGATCATCGACACCGCCTGGCCCGCGTAGTAGAGGCGGAAGTTGGGGGAGGCGAGCGCCCGGAGGCTGTGCGGAATGGGCACGGAGTGCGGCTATGCGGCTCGTCCGGACAAGCTACGCGAGGCGCGCGAGCTGGGCGCGGATGTCCTCGAGCTTGGCGCGGAAGTCCGCGAGCCGCTTCTTCTCCTGCTCGACCACGGCGGGCTTGGCGCGCTCCACGAACGAGGCGTTGCCGAGCTTGGCTTCCGCCTTCGCGATCTCGCCGTCGAGCCTCGCGGCCTCCCTGGCGAGGCGCTCGCGCTCGGCGGCCCGGTCGATCTCGACGTGGAGCATCACCTTGCCGCTGCTCGTGACGGCCACGGGCGAGTCGGCTTCCGGCAGGGCGGCGACCACCGTCGCCTCCGACAGCCGCGCGAGGGCCTGCAGGTAGGGCAGGTGGGAGGCGATCTCGGGGGCGGCCTGCACGTAGGCCGGCACGCGCTGGCCGGGCGCCAGGCCCATCTCCGAGCGGAGGTTGCGCGCCGCGTTGGTGAGCTCCTTGAGCGCGGCCACCGAGCGCTCGGCGGCCTCGTCGATCTTTTCGGGCTGCGGCTCCGGCCAGCGCGCGAGCATCACCGCATCGCCCGCGGCGCCCGCGAGAGGGGCGACCTTCTGCCACAGCTCCTCGGTGATGAACGGGATGACGGGGTGGGCGAGCCGGAGAGTCGCCTCGAGCACGCGAATGAGGGTGCGGCGCGTGCCGCGCTGCGCGGCCTCGCTCCCGCCCTGCAGCTGCACCTTGGCGGCCTCGAGGTACCAGTCGCAGTACTCGTCCCACACGAACTCGTAGAGGGCGCGCGCGGCGGTGTCGAAGCGGTATTCCTCGAAGCCCTGCGCGACCTCGGCCTCGGCGCGTTGCAGCCGGGAGACGATCCAGCGGTCGACGAACGAGAGCTCGACAGGCGCGTCCGCGTCGAGCCCGGTGTCCTTGCCCTCGCAGTTCATCAGCACGAAGCGCGTGGCGTTCCAGAGCTTGTTGCAGAAGCTGCGGTAGCCCTCGCAGCGCTTCAGGTCGAAGTTGAGCGTGCGCCCGTGGGTGGAGAGCGCGGCGAAGGTGAAGCGCAGCGCGTCGGCTCCGTAGGCGGCGATGCCCTCGGGGTAGTCGCGCTTCACGCGCTTCTCGGCCTCCTGGCGGTGCGCGGGGAGCATGAGGCCCTGCGTCGACTTGGCCACCAGGTCGGCGAGCGTGATGCCGTCGATCACGTCGAGCGGGTCGATGGTGTTGCCCTTCGACTTCGACATCTTCTGGCCCTCGGCGTCGCGCACGATGGCGTTGATGAAGACGTCGCGGAACGGCACCTCCCCCGTGAAGTGGAGCGTCGTCATGATCATGCGCGCCACCCAGAAGAAGATGATGTCGAAGCCGGTGATGAGGACGGAGGAGGGCAGGTAGAAGCGCCGCTCCCTCGCCATCGTCGCCTCGTCGGGCCAGCCGAGCGTGGAGAAGGGCACGAAGGCCGACGAGAACCAGGTGTCGAGCACGTCGGGGTCGCGCGCGTCCGGGCGGATGGACTGGCCGGCGGCCCTGGCTTTCGCCTCCGCTTCCGCGAAGTTGCGGCCCACGAAGGCAGTGCCGTCGTCGGCGTACCAGGCCGGGATCTGGTGGCCCCACCAGAGCTGGCGCGAGATGCACCAGTCCTGGATGTTCTCCAG
>JAABQW010000077.1 GCA_011391275.1 Betaproteobacteria bacterium | reverse complement strand
TTCGACAATGCCATCTCCATCGCGGCGGCCCGCACGAAGGGCATCCGCTCGGCGGTGGCCGGCCAGGCCGACATCCTCCTCGTGCCCGACATCGAGGCCGGCAACATGCTGGCCAAGCAACTCGAGCACCTCGCGGAGGCCGTCTCCGCCGGCATCGTCCTCGGCGCCCGCGTGCCCATCGTGCTCACCAGCCGCGCGGACTCGGCCGAGACGCGCACCGCGTCGACGGCGGTCGCCGCGGTGATGGCGTGCCGCAAGGCGGTGAAAGCCCCATGAGCGAGGCCATTCTCACGCTGAACGCGGGCTCGTCGTCGATCAAGTTCGCGTTGTTCCGCCACGACAATCCGGTCCCGCGCGCCCCGGAGGTCGTCGGCCAGATCGACGGCATCGGCGCGCGAACGCACCTCCGGGTGAAGGACGCCTCGGGGGCGATCCTCGAGGACGTCGACCTGCCGGTGGCTACCGAGGCGCCCCACCGCGCCGCCCTGGGCTTCCTGCTGGACTGGATGCGCGGCCGGGAGTCGGGATGGCGCATCGCGGCCGTCGGGCATCGCGTCGTGCACGGCGGCGCCAGGTACTCGCAGCCGATCCGGGTCGACGTGGCCACCATCGAGGCGCTCAGGACCTTCTGCCCGCTCGCGCCCCTGCACCAGCCGCACAACATCGCGGGCATCGAGGCGATGACCGCCGCGCTGAAGGGCGTGCCGCAGGTCGCCTGCTTCGACACGGCGTTCCACCGCACGCAGCTGCCGGTGGCGCAGATGTTCGCACTGCCGCGGCGGATCACCGCCGAGGGGGTGCGCCGCTACGGCTTCCACGGCCTCTCCTACGAGTACATCGCGGACGTGCTGCCGCAGCACCTCGGCGACCGGGCCGACGGCAAGGTCATCGTGGCGCACCTCGGCAACGGCTCCTCGATGTGCGCCATGGAAGGGCGGAAGAGCCGCGCCACCTCGATGGGCTTCTCCGCCGTCGAGGGCCTCATGATGGGGACGCGCACCGGGAGCCTGGACCCCGGCGTGATCCTCTACCTGATGCAGAACCACGGCCTGGACGCCAAGGCGCTCGAGCGGCTCCTGTACAAGGAGTCGGGCCTGCTCGGCGTCTCCGGCATCTCGCAGGACATGCGCGAGCTGCTCGCGAGCGACGAGCCCGAGGCGCGCGAGGCGGTCGACCTCTACTGCCACCGGCTCGTCCGCGAGGCGGGCGCCATGGCGGCCATCCTCGGCGGGCTGGACGCGATCGTGTTCACGGCCGGCATCGGCGAGCGCGCGGCGCCGATCCGCGAGCGGACCTGCACCGCCCTCGCGTGGCTGGGCATCGACCTGGACCGCGAGGCGAACGACGCCGGCCGCACGGAGATCACGCGCCCGGGCAGCCGGGTCGCCGTGCTCGTCCTGCCGACCAACGAGGAGTGGATGATCGCGCGCCACACGGCGCGGCTGGTCGGCGCGTGACCGGCCTCGTCCTCCCCTTCCTGCCAACGAGATCCCGAAGGAGCAAGACATGAAACGCCAAGCCAGCGCCGAAGTCCGCACCATCACGGCCCGGGACCTGCTGGGCTCTTCGGGGATGGATGCCGTCCTCCAGCACGAAACTGCCGCCAGGCACTTCAGCTCGGGCGCTCGCTCGCTGGGCGACTACGTCGACGACGTGTCGTCGGCCGCGCGCATCAACGCGAAGTCCCTCCAGGAGAAGCTGGATGCCCTGGGCCGCAACCAGGCCGACGCGGGCGAAAAGGTCCGGGAGACGCTCGGCGGGGTGCAGCCCCAGGACGTCGCGAACTATTGCGCCGACGTCTGGCAGCGCTGGGCGATCTTCATGGACATCATGCGCCGGCGCGGCAACACCTTCGTGCAGCACACGGCAGAGGGGTGCCCCCCCGTCCTCGTGTACGACTACGACGTGATCATCGACGGCATGACGCTCGAGCGCCCGGTGAACTACTCGCTCGTGGCCATCCACCCCCCGAAGGGCGTGAAGGTCAGGCAGGACGGCCGCCCCTACATCATCGTGGACCCGCGCGCCGGCCACGGCTCCGGCATCGGCGGGTTCAAGAACGAGAGCGAGGTCGGCGTCGCCCTGCACGCGGGGCACCCGGTCTACTTCTGCATCTTCGCGACCCAGCCGGCGCCGGGCCAGACACTGGCCGACGTCACGAGGGCCGAGGCGGATTTCGTGCGCGAGGTCCGCCGCCGCCACCCCCGCAGCCCCAAGCCCGTGATCATCGGCAACTGCCAGGGAGGCTGGGCCGCAATGCTGCTCGCCGCCTCCAACCCGGACCTGGCCGGCCCTGTGGTGGTCAACGGGGCGCCGCTCTCCTACTGGGCCGGCACGCGCGGGAAGAACCCGATGCGCTACGCCGGCGGCATGCTGGGCGGGGTCACGCCCGCGCTCCTCATGGCCGACCTCGGCAACGGCCGCTTCGACGGCGCGAACCTGGTGCTCAACTTCGAGAACCTGAACCCCGGCAACAGCCTGTGGGAGAAATACTACGACGTCTTCGCCGACGTCGAGGGCGAGGCCGAGCGCTACCTCGACTTCGAGCGCTGGTGGTCGGGCTTCTACTTCATGAACGAGGCCGAGATCCGCTGGATCGTCGAGAACCTCTTCGTGGGAAACACGCTCGCCCACGGCGGCGCCCAGCTCGACCCGCGCCTGCACATCGACCTGCGCAACATCCGCGCGCCCATCATCGTGTTCGCCTCGCACGGCGACAACATCACGCCGCCGCCGCAGGCGCTCAACTGGATCTCCGACCTCTACGCGAGCGTCCAGGAGATCAAGGCGCGGGGGCAGCGCATCGTCTACACGATCCACGACAAGGTCGGCCACCTGGGCATCTTCGTCTCCTCGTCGATCGCGCAGAAGGAGCACCGGGAGATCGTCTCGACGCTGAAGGCCATCGAGGCGATGGCGCCGGGGCTCTACGAGATGAAGATCGAGGACGTCGAGGGCGACGGGCTCGAGAGGCGCTACGCGATCTCGTTCCACGAGCGCACGATCGACGACATCCTGGCGCTCGACGACGAGCGCGCCGACGAGCGCCCGTTTGCCGCCGTGTCCCGGCTCTCCCGGATCGCCGTGGAAGCCTACGAGCTCACGATGCGGCCCTTCGTGCGCGCGATGTCCAGCGAGGCCACGGCGCGCGTGCTGGCCGACACGCAGCCGCTGCGGCTGCAGCGCACGCTGCTCAGCGACCGCAACCCGTTCCTGGCGATGGTCCCCGCCATCGCGGACATGGCCCGCGCCAACCGGGTCCCGCGCGGCAAGGAGAACCCGCTCTACCGACTGGAGAAGATGAACGCCGGGCTCGTCACGCAGTGGCTCGACCTCGGCCGGGACCTGCGCGACGCCGCCACCGAGATGTTCTTCTTCGCGACCTATTCGTCGCCCTGGATGCGCGAGCTGGCGTCCTCCGAGCCCGGCAAGATCAGCGAGGTCGCCGGGACCGACCTGCGCTCGCTCAACGAGGTGAGCCTCGCGCTCGACAACATCGAGCGCGGCGGCTACGCCGTGGCGGTGATCCGCATGCTCATCCTGCTGGCGCACGCGCGCAAGTCCGTGCGGCGCGACCGCCTCGAGCGGTCCAACGAGCTGCTCTCCACGAAGGAACCCTTTGCCTCGCTGGGCCCCGCCACGCGGGCGAGGATCATCCACGAGCAGGGCCTGATCGTCGAATTCGAGCCCGGCCTCGCGCTCGCCAAGCTGTCGGCGCTGGTGCCCGGCGTGGCGGAACGGCGGCGAGCGATCCGGGATTGCGAATTCGTCCTCGGCTCGCCCGGGGAGATGAACGACGATACGAGCGAGATGCTCGCGCGCATCAAGGCGGCTCTCGACGTCGGGGACGCGCCGCCGAAGGCGGGCCGCCCCCGCGCGAAGGCGGGCAGAGCCCTTCCGAAGAAGCGCCCTCGGGCACGGGCCAGGGGCTGACCTCCAGCGCCGCCCTCCCCGAGAGCAGAATTGCGCCATCACCGGGCGCGGAGTATGATTTCTTCATACTTTCCGGGAGTCCCTGGCAATGAGCAATGCTGTCAAGAAGACCATCTCGCTGCCCGCCGACCTGGCACAGCAGGCCGAGGCGCTTGCAAAGGCCGAGGGAAAGTCGCTGAGCGGCGTGATTCAGGATGCGCTTCGGCAGGCGGGCATCGAACGCCGCCTGCAGGAACTGCGCGGCATCCAGGCCTTCTGGAGCCAACAGGCTCGAGCGAGAGGAATTCTCACCGAAAGGGATCTTGCGCGTTATCTGCGCGATTAGCCCGCGCGCCAGGACAGGACGGACCAGGCGCGCATGCGAGTTGTCTTCGACACCAATGTCCTGGTCGCCGCGCTTGTCTTCCCCGGCGGACAGGGGGACGCGGCGCTTCGGCGCGTCATCGAGGGAAAGGATCAGTTGGTGCTTTCAAGGGCCATCCTCGACGAGCTCCTGGAGGTACTGGGCCGCAAATTCGCCCGCGATGCGGAGGAACTCGCTCACGTCGCCGTATTCTTCACCGACCTGGCAACGGTCGTCGCTCCGAAGCGCAGGTTGCACGTCGTGAAGGATGATCCCGACAACCGGATTCTTGAATGCGCTCTGGCGGGAAGCGCGCAGGCGACCGTCACCGGAGACAAAGGCCTCCTCGCACTGGACTCGTTCGAAGATATTCCCCTCATGACTCTGGCAACCTACCTGGGCAGGCCATGACTGAACGACCTTCGGCACCAGGCCCGGTTCCGGCGCAAGCGAAATCGACCGCCCACACCCCCATGATGCAGCAGTACCTCGGCCTCAAGGCCGGGTACCCCGACATGCTGCTCTTCTACCGCATGGGGGATTTCTACGAGCTCTTCCACGGCGACGCCGAGCGCGCCGCGAAGCTCCTCGACATCACGCTCACCACGCGCGGCGCCTCCGCGGGCCAGCCCATCCGCATGGCGGGCGTGCCCTTCCACGCGCTGGAGCCGTACCTCGCGAAGCTGGTGAAGCTGGGCGAGTCCGTCGCCATCTGCGAGCAGGTGGGCGACGCCGCGCTCGCCAAGGGGCCGGTGGAGCGCAAGGTCGTGCGCGTGGTCACGCCGGGGACGCTCACGGATTCCGCGCTCCTCGACGCCACCCGCGAGAGCCTGCTGGTCGCCGCCTCGATCGTCGAGGGCACGGCGGGCCTCGCCTGGCTTTCGCTCGCGAGCGGCAGCCTGCGCGTGACCGAGGTTCCCGCCGGCCGCCTCGACGCCGAACTCGAGCGCCTGCAGCCGGCCGAGCTTCTCGTCCCGGACGATGGCGACTACCCCGCCGCGGCCGCGAGGGCACCCGTGAAGCGCATCGAGTCGTGGCAGTTCGATCCCGCCTCGGCCAACCGCGAGCTCGCCCGCCAGTTCGGCACTGCCGACCTCTCCGGCTACGGGGTCGAGGGGCTCACGGCGGCGCTGGGCGCCGCCGGGGCGCTGCTCGCCTACGCGAGGCACACGCAGCAGTCGGCGCTGCCGCACGTGACCGGGCTCGCGGTCGAGCGCGAGAGCGAGTTCGTGCAGATGGACGCGCACACGCGGCGCAACCTCGAGATCAGCGAGACGCTCTCGGGCGCCGACTCCCCCACCCTCGCCTCGCTCCTCGACCGCTGCGCCACGGCCATGGGCAGCCGCCGGCTGCGGCACTGGCTGCACCACCCGCTGCGCGACACCGCGGTCGTCTCCCGCCGCCACGACGGCATCGAGGCCCTCGTCGCCGCCAACTCGCCCGTGCGCCATCCCGCGATCCGGCAGGCGTTCTCGGGCTGGTCGGACGTCGAGCGCATCGCTTCCCGGGTGGCGCTGGGCACCGCGCGGCCGCGCGACCTCTCGGGGCTGCGCGACACGCTCGCCACCCTGCCCGCGCTGCACGGCCTGCTCTCCTCCGCGGCCATGCCCGCCCTCGACCGCCTCGCCGAGCCGCTCGCCCCCGTCGACGACGTGCACGCCGACCTCGACGCGGCGCTCAGGGAAGAGCCCGCGGCGGTGGTCCGCGAAGGCGGCGTCATCCGCGACGGCTTCGACCGCGAGCTGGACGAGCTGCGCGCCATCCAGTCGGACTGCGGCTCGTTCCTGCTGGAAATGGAGAAGCGCGAGCGCGAGCGCACGGGCATCGCCAACCTGCGCGTCGAGTTCAACAAGGTGCACGGCTTCTTCATCGAGGTGACCCAGGGCCAGCTCGACAAGGTGCCCGCGGACTACCGGCGCCGGCAGACGATGAAGAACGCCGAGCGCTTCATCACGCCCGAGCTCAAGGCGTTCGAGGACAAGGCGCTCGCCGCCGGGGACCGCTCGCTCGCCCGCGAAAAGGAGCTCTACGAAGCGCTCCTCACGCGGCTGCAGGCGCGGCTGGCGCGGTTGCAGGAGATCGCCGGGGCAGCCGCGGAACTGGACGCGCTCGCCGCACTCGCGGCCTCCGCCGAAGCGCTCCGGCTCACGCGCCCGGCCTTCACGGGCGAGGACCTCGTCGAGATCGCCGGGGGCCGGCACCTGGTCGTCGAAAGCCAGGTCGACGACTTCATCCCCAACGACACGAGCCTCACGCGCTCGCGCCAGCTCCTGCTCGTCACCGGGCCCAACATGGGCGGCAAGTCCACCTACATGCGGCAGGTCGCGCAGATCGCCCTCCTCGCCTACTGCGGTGCCTTCGTGCCCGCGACCGCGGCGACCCTCGGCCCGCTGGACCGCATCTTCACGCGCATCGGCGCCTCCGATGACCTGGCCGGCGGGCGCTCGACCTTCATGGTGGAGATGACGGAGGCCGCCGCGATCCTCAACAACGCCACGCCCCGCAGCCTCGTGCTGGTCGACGAGATCGGGCGCGGGACGTCCACCTTCGACGGGCTGGCGCTCGCCTACGCGATCGCCCGCCACCTCGCCGAGAAGGTGCGCTGCTATTCGCTCTTCGCGACGCACTACTTCGAGCTCACGCAGCTCGCCGCGGAGCTGCCCAACATCGCCAACGTCCACCTCGACGCGGTGGAGCACCGGGACCGCATCGTCTTCCTGCACCGCCTGGAGCCGGGCCCGGCGGACAAGTCCTACGGCATCCACGTGGCGCACCTCGCCGGGATCCCGAAGGACGTCGTTCGCGCGGCGAGGAAGCACCTCGCGGAGCTGGAGACCCACCTTCGGCCGGCCGGCGCGCAGGCGGATCTCTTCGCCGCCGCGGCTGCCGCCGCGCCGGCCGCGCCGCATCCGGTGGTCGAGGCACTCGCGGCCATCGACCCCGACGCGCTCACGCCGCGCGAGGCGCAGGAGGCGCTCTACCGCCTCAAGGCCCGCCTGGACGGGGAGGACTGACGTTGCGGCGCTTCCTGGCGGGCCTCCTCGTCCTCGCCGCGGCCGCGGGCTGCGCCACGAAGCCGCCGCATCCGGAGGCATTCTCGTTCGGCGTCATCGGGGACACGCCCTACAGCGACAGCGAGGCCCTCGATTTCGACGCCATGCTCGGCGCCATGCGCGCCGAGCCCCTCGCCTTCGTCGTCCACGTCGGCGACTTCAAGGCGGGGGGCGGCTCGCCCTGCACCGACGAGCTCTACGCGGCCGCGAAGGCGCGCCTGCAGGCCTCGCCGCACCCGCTGATCCTCACGCCCGGCGACAACGACTGGACGGACTGCCGCCGCGAGTCCAACGGCCGGATGGATCCCCTCGAGCGCCTCGCGAAGCTGCGCGAGGTCTTCTTCGGCGACGCGTGGTCCCTCGGGCGCGCGCGGCTGCCGCTCGCGCGCCAGGACGAGTGCGCCGAGAGGAGCGGCACGACGTGCCGCTGCCCCGGCATCCCGGAGAACCGACTCTGGACGAAGAACGGCGTCGTCTTCGCGACGCTGCACGTGGTGGGCAGCAACGACAACCTCGGCTTCGACACCGCGAACGACGCGGAACAGGCGTGCCGGTCGGCGGCCAACCGCGCGTGGCTCGCGCGCGCGATCCGTTTCGCCGAGGCGCCCGAGCGCCGCGGGCTCGTGATCCTCGCGCAGGCCAACCCATGGGTCGGAGACGGCCGCGGAACCTATGACTGGCTGCTTTCCCAGGTGGCCGCCGGCGCAGTCCGGCTCGCGAAGCCGGTGCTGTTCGTGCACGGCGACACGCACACGTACCACGCCGACCGGCCGTTCCGCGACGGCCGCGGCAAGCCCCTGGAAAACGCGCGGCGGCTGGAGACCTTCGGAAGCCCGCAGGTGGGCTGGGTGCGCGTGACGGTGGATCCGAACGACGCGGGGCTGTTCCGTTTCGAGCCGAGGCTTCCGGCGACGCCGGGCGGCTAGCCTTCCTCGCTCTCCGGCGCGTGCTCGCCGTGCGCGTGGCCGTGGCGAAGTTCCTCGGCCGTGGCCGGCCGGATCTCCCTCACCGTGCAGTGGAACCAGATGCGCTCGCCCGCGAGCGGGTGGTTGCCGTCGACGACGACCTTGTCGTCCGCGATGCCGGTGACCGTGTAGACCCGCAGGTCCTCGGACGGCACTTCGCCGGGCACGCCCTCGAAGCGCATGCCCTCCTGCAGGACATCGGGGAAGGCCTCGCGCGGCTCGACGCGCAAGAGGTCCGGGTCGTAGTCGCCGAACGCGTCCTCCGGGTCGAGGGTGAGCGTCACCTCGTGACCCGGTCCGTGGCCCTCGAGCGCGTCCTCCACCTTGGGAAAGATGCCGCCGTAGCCGCCGTGCAGGTAGGCGACCGTCGCGCCTTCCTCGTCGAGGAGGGCGCCGTCGACGTCGCGCAGCTCGTAGGCGATCGTGACGACGGTGCCGCGGTCAATCCGTTCGGCCATTGAGCGACTTGACCTTCTTCAGCACTTCGTCGGCATGGTCCTTCGGGCTCACGTCGCGAAGGATGTGGCGAAGGATGCCCTTCTTGTCGATGATGAAGGTCGAGCGCGACAGGGACTCGCGGGGCTTGCCGTCGACCACCTTCTTCTCGAGCACGTCGTACTTGCGGCTCACCACGGCATCGGTGTCGGAGAGAAGCTGCACCGACAGCCCCTGCTCGTCGCGGAAGGCGGCATGCGAGAGCACGTCGTCGCGCGAGATGCCGAAGACCACCGTGTCGAGCCGGGAGAACTCCTGCTCGCGGTCGCTGAAGTCGATCGACTGGATCGTGCAGCCGGGCGAGCCGTCCCTCGGGTAGAAATAGAGGACGACGTTCTTCTTCCCGCGGTAGCTGGAGAGATGCATCATCTCCATGCTCGCGTCGGGGAGCGAGAAAGACGGGGCCGGGTGTCCTACCTGTAACATGGGTGTCCTCGAGACTCGAATCGATTCTAGCGGATTTATGGCGAGCAAGGACGGGCCGCGCATCGGGCGGCCGCAGAATCAAGTCGCAGGCTTCCCCGGCCCGATGAGCGCCGCGCAGTTCCTGCGCCGCCACTGGCAGAAGCGCCCGCTGCTCGTGCGCGGCGCGTTCCCCGCGTTCCGTGACCCGCTGGGCATCCGCGAGGTGCTGGCGCTCGCGCAGTCGCCCGACGCCGAATCGCGCGTGGTGCGCCGCGCGGGAGACTGGTGGTCCCTCGAGCACGGCCCCTTCGCCCGCGCCGCGCTCGCAAGGCGCCCGCGCAAGGACTGGACGGTGCTCGTCCAGGACACCAATCACTTCAGCGACCGGGCGGCCGCACTCCTCGAACGCTTCGCCTTCGTGCCGCGCGCGCGCGTCGACGATCTCATGGTGAGCTACGCCGTTCCCGGCGGCACGGTCGGCCCGCACGTCGACTCCTACGACGTCTTCCTCATCCAGGGCACGGGGCGCAGGCGCTGGCAGGTCTCGCGGCAGAAGGACCTCGGCTTCGTGCCGGGCCTGGACCTGCGCGTCCTGGCGCGCTTCGAGCCCGAGGAGGAGTGGGTGCTGGAGCCCGGCGACATGCTCTACCTGCCGCCCGACGTCGCGCACTACGGGATCGCGGAAACCGAATGCCTCACCTGGTCGGTGGGCTTTCGCGCGCCGTCGGACCAGGAGCTGGCCTCGGGATTCCTCGACTACCTCGGCGAGCGGCTCGATCTCGCGGGCCGCTATGCCGACCCGGGGCTCGCGCCCACCCGGGCTCCGGGGCGCATCCCGCCGGAACTCCTCGCGCATGTCGCGGGCACGCTGGACCGCATCCGCTGGCGTCCGGGTGATGCGCTCGACTTCGCCGGCCGCTTCCTGTCCGAGCCCAAGGCGCACGTCTACTTCACGCCGCCGGCGCGGCCGCTCGCGCGCGCGCGCTTCGACGCCGCCGCACGGCATCGCGGGCTGGTGCTGGACGGGCGCACCCGCCTCCTCCATGCCAGGGGCAGGTTCTTCCTCAACGGGGAGCCCGTGGCCGCGCGCGGCGCTTGCGCGGCGTGGTTGCGCCGCCTGGCCGACTCGCGCACCCTTGCTTCCGTGGCCGGCGCGCCGGCAACCTTCCTGGACCTGGCGCACGACTGGTACGCGCGCGGATTCCTGCACATCGCCGAGGAGAGGAAACCATGAGCACCCCGGGGACGCCCCAACCGAAGGCCTCCTACCGCCAGATCGAGGGCGTGGCGGAGTCCCGCGCCGCGATCGACGAGGTCATCGGCGCCGCGCAGAAGAGCCTGTGCATCTTCGACTACACGCTGGGCAACCGCGGCTTCGCGGACGCGGCCCGCATCGAGAGGATGCGCCGCTTCCTGCTCGCCGGCCGGGCGCACCGGCTGCGCATCGCGCTGCACGAGCCGGAGGTCCTCGAGCGCCACGAGCCGCGCCTCATCACGCTGCTGCGCCAGTTCCCGGCCTCCATCGCCATCCACCGTACGCTTGGACAGGCGCGGAACGCGACCGACCCCTTCGTCCTGGCCGACGACCACAGCGTCTGGCACCAGCTGCACCACGACCGCTTCCGCGCGATTGTTGCACTGCACTCCCCGCCGGACGCCGCGCCGCTTCGCGACCGGTTCGAGGAGATCTGGGAACTGTCCGAGCCGGCCGTCGGGTCGTCGACCACCGGCCTTTGAATCCATAGGGATTGTCGCCAAAATCACCTTCCGCGAACGGGGCGGCGGTGCTATCATTTCGAGTTGGTTCGAGCCAACGGCGAAACGATCTTGCACCGCAGCATTCGCCGGGGGACCGGGCCACGAGAACCCCCATTGACCCATGTCCCGAAGGATCCCTAAAAATGAAGATTTCCTACCTCCTCGCCACCCTCCTCGCTGCCGGCGTCGTCGCTTGCGGCAAGACCGAAGCCCCCGCCCCGGCCCCCGCCCCGAAGGTCGAGGCGCCGAAGCCCGCCGAAGCCCCCGTCGCCGCGCCCGCCGCTGGCGCTGCCGATGCCGCCAAGGCCTCCCTCGATGCCGCCGGCAAGTCCGTCGACGCTGCCAAGGACGCTGCCGAAGCCGCCAAGACCGGCACGGTTGACTCCGCCAAGACCGCCGCGGATTCCGCTGCCAAGTCCGCCGACGCCGCCAAGGACGCCGCCGCGAAGGGCGCCGAGGCCGCCAAGGCCACGAAGGACGCGGCGAAGAAGTAATTCGCCGTTCCGCTCGGGAAAAAGCCGGCCCTCGGGCCGGCTTTTTCTTTTGAAAAAGGGGTCAGATCCCTTTTTCAGACCTCGCGCCAGTCGAAGCCGTCTTCCTGGCCGGCCACGCCGATCCAGGAATCCTCGCAGCCCAGCGCCCCGGCGAGCGCGGCGCGGGCGAGTTCGGGCCGGTTGTTCTCCTTCGAGAGGTGCGCCGCCACCACGTGCTTCAGGCGCGAGCCGTCGATGCGCGAGGCGATGGCCGCCGCCGCCGCGTTGTCGAGGTGCCCGAACCGCCCGGAGATGCGCTCCTTGAGCATGCGCGGGTAGGACCCGCCGGCCAGGAGGTCCGGGTCGTGGTTGCACTCGAGCACGAGCGCGTCGCACCCGGTGAGCTTCTCCTCGACGTGCGGCGTCGACATGCCGAGGTCGGTCGCCACCGCGAGGCGGGACGCGCCGTCGGAGAACGCGTACTGCACCGGCTCGCGGGCGTCGTGGGGCACGGGAAAAGGGTCGACGAGGAGGTCGCCCACCTCGAAAGTGGCGTGCGGGTCGATGAGGCGCACGAGGCTCGCCGGGAAGTCCACCGGCAGCGCGAGCGCCGTGCCGCGCGTGAGGTGCACGACGATGGCATGCCGCCTGGCGAACCGCGCCACGCCCCCGAGATGGTCGGTGTGCTCGTGGGTGACCACGATCGCGGCGAGATCGGCGGGGGCGAGCCCCAGGCGGCCGAGGCGGAAGGCCGTGTCGCCCAGTGTGAATCCGCAGTCCATGAGGACCCGCGTCCTGCCCCGCTCGACGACCAGCCCGTTGCCCGAGCTGCCGCTCCCGAGGGAGGCGAATCGAAGCGCCATGCGCGCGGTCGGCCCCTCCGGCCCTACTTGAGCTGGTCGAAGAGGACCGACAGGATGCGCTTGCCGGTAGTCGAAGTCTCGAGTTCCCCCGTGGCGTTCTGCACCACCACCTGGGACTGGCTGCCGGACTCGGTCACGACGACGCGGAACTGCGGCTGCGGGGCCTTTGCGGAAGGGCGCCAGAAGGCGAACGTGTCCAGCCAGCCCGGCTTCTGCCCTTGCTGGGCGTCCGCATCCGGATCGATGTAGCGCACGAAGAACACGCCCTTGGAACGGTCGCGGTCCTCGACGGTGAAGCCGGAGCGGTCGAGCGCGAGGCCGACACGGCGCCAGGCGCGGTCGAAGCCGTCGTTCACGACGAGCGGGCCGGCGCCGCCGTTCTGCAGCACGGCGTTCACCGGCGCAGGCGTCGGCGCCGAACCGGCCATCACTGCGGGCGCGCCGGGCTTGCCTGCATCGGCCAGCGTGGCCTTCCTCGTCGGCTCGCCCAGCTTCACGAGGAGGCGACCCAGCATCTCGGCCTCGAGGTCGCGGTCGGAGCCGCGCGGTGTCCAGCGCGTCGTGTCCTGCGAGTTGAGGAAAACCTCCTCCATCCCGCGGTGGCTCACGTAGATCTCCGTCATCCCGGGCTCGGTCCCGCGCTCGATGCGGGTGCGGAAGCGGTCGCGCTCCCCCGTGGAGAACATGCCGGGAAGGGTCCGGTTGAGCACGCCGCGAAGGCCCGTGGTCTCCACGTTCGCGCGCGTTTCGTACCAGTTGGTCTCGACGATGCCGGCCTCCGGCGTCTCGCGGGCCAGGGAGAAGCCGAGGTCCAGCCAGAACTCGCGCACGATGAACCAGACCTGCGCCGGCTCGGCCTTCGCGACGATCCAGCGCTGGTCGCCGCCGCGCTCGATGCGCGCGTTGGGCACCGCGGGAAGGACCCCGCCGGGCCACGTCGTGGCGGCCGTGGGGGTGCCCTGCGGGGCGCCCGCCCGGTCGCGGTTGTACTGCGAGAGGCTGGTGGTGGCGCGGGGATCGTTCACCGCATAGCGGTTGTCCACGGCCGGCTTCGTGAGGTCCGGCGGCACATCGAGGGGCTTCTCGCGCGAGCGGGCGGCGCGCTGTTGTTCCTCGGTCTTGAAGATCCCGCAGCCCGAAGCCAGGGCAAGCGGTGCGAGGACGAGAATGATCGGCAGGAGGCGTTTCATGGCGGCGGTTGTCCGGTTCAGGTGAGGCAGCCCGCTTCGCGCAGCGCCGCGGTGACGGTGTCGTGGAAGGCGGGCGCGAGCGTGGTGAGCGGCAGGCGGATGGCCTCGCCGATCCGGCCCATGCGCGCGAGCGCCCATTTCACGGGGATGGGGTTCGCCTCGACGAAGAGCTTCTGGTGCAGTCCCATGAGCTTCTGGTTGAGTGCGATGGCGCGCTTCGCGTCGCCGGCGAGCGCGGCGGCGCACATTTCGTGCATCGCGCGCGGCGCCACGTTCGCGGTGACGGAGATGTCGCCGTGCGCGCCCAGCAGGATGTACGGGAGCGCCGTGGCGTCGTCGCCGGAATAGACGGCGAACTGCGCGGGCTTGCGGCGCAGCAGGTCGGCCCCGCGGTCGAGGTTGCCGGTCGCGTCCTTGATGCCGGCGATGCCGGGCACCTGCGCGAGGCGCAGCGTCGTGTCCGTGGCCATGTCGGCGACAGTCCGCCCGGGCACGTTGTAGAGGATCATCGGGATGTCCACCGCCTCGGCGATGGCCAGGAAGTGCCGGTAGAGCCCTTCCTGCGTGGGCTTGTTGTAGTACGGCACCACGGAAAGCGAGTAGTCCGCGCCGACTTCCTTCGCGTACTTCGTGAGCTCGATCGCCTCCCGCGTGGAGTTGCCGCCGGTGCCGGCGATGATCGGCACGCGCCCCTTGCAGTGCTCCACGGCCGTGCGGATGAGGAGGCAGTGCTCCTCCACGTCCACCGTGGGGGATTCCCCCGTGGTGCCGACGACGACGATGCCGTCGGTGCCTTCGGCGGCGTGCCAGTCGAGGAGGGCCTTGAAGCCGGGTATGTCGAGCGAGCCGTCCGCCTGCATGGGCGTGACGATTGCCACTAAGCTGCCGGTGAGCATGGTTGCAGGGACGGGAAGCATCGGAGAAGAGCGGGATTTTACCGCATTCCCCCCTCCCCACGGGCCTGCGTCAACTTCCGTCCTCCCGGCGCGCGCACAGGCGCTGCACCGCGGCCGGCCGCGGGGCGGTCACGACCAGGTCCTCGTAGGCCACCACCCGCAGCCTTCCTCGCACCGCCTCCAGCAGCTCCCCTGGCGCCAGGAGGAAGTCCGGGTTGGAGGGCTTGCCGAAGCGCTCGTTGCCCCGGGCGAAGGTCTCGTAGACCAGGACGCCGCCCGGCTCCAGGGAGTCGACGAGCACGGGCAGGAGCGGCCGGTGCAGGTAGTTCGTGACCATGATCGCGTCGAAGCGCCGGCCCGCGAAGGGCCAGGGACCCGCCTCGAGGTCCGCGCCCACGAGCGTCACGCCGGCCGGTGGGTCGGGGAACAGCGCCGGGTCGCGGTCGACGGCGCACACCTCGAAGCCCTGCGCCGCGAGGTAACGCGCGTGGCGCCCTGCGCCGCAGGCGAGGTCCAGCACCTCGCCGCCGGGTCGGACCAGGCCCGCCCAGCGGGTGACCCAGGGCGAGGGCGGCGTGTCGGCCAGGTGGGTGGTCATCGCCCGCGCTCCCGTGATCGCAATGCGGCCGACACTACACGGTGGCGAGCGCCTGCGTCCACAGCGGCTCGCCACGCGTGTCCAAGCAGCGCGCCGTCGCCACGCGCCTGCCGCCAAGCCGCGCGAACTCTAGGGTGCCGAAGTTGCGCTTCTCGACCGCCAGCGGCGCGAGAAGGCGCGGGTTGGCCCGCTCGGCGTCCGACAGCGCGGCGAGCTTCGAGGTGAGCGGCGAGCACGAGAACTCGTGCACGGGCGCCGCCCCCTCGATGTCGAGGCGGAAGACCTGCGTGTTGTGCCGGTCGCCCGAAAGGAAGATGACGCCGGGAATGCCCGAACCCGCGAGCCACGCGAGGAAGGGCGCGCGCTCCCCCTCGTAGCTGTGCCAGCCCGAGGTGACGCCGTTGGCGTTCCGGCTCAGGAGCTGGCTGCCGCTGCAGACGACCTTGAACGCCGCCTTGGACTTCGCAAGGCCGTCGCGCAGCCAGCGCATCTGGGCCTCGCCGAACATCGCCTTCGTCGCGTCCGCGGGCGCCTTCTCGGGGTCGCGGTGGAAGCGGCTGTCGAGCAGGAAGAACTCGGCGTCCTCCTGGCGGAAGCGCGCGCACGTCCCGGGCACGCCGGAGGCGCCCATGTCCGGGTTGGGCCAGTACCCGCCGAAGAGCCGCAGGCTCTCGTCCTTCAGGGCGAAGTGGCGGTCGGCGTTGTTGGGCCCGTAGTCGTGGTCGTCCCAGATGGCGTAGTGGTGCGTCGCCGCGAGCAGCTTTTGCAGGAAGGGCAGCGCGCGCACGTCGCGGTAGCGCGCCTGCATCAGCGCGGCGCTCGACCAGTCGGCCGGGGCGCCCGTGCGGCTGGCGTTGCGCAGGTAGAGGTTGTCGCCGAGCCAGAGCATGAAGTGCGGCAGGCGGTCCGCCCCCATCTGCGCGGCCATCGTGTCGAAGACGTGCATCTCGTCGCCGTAGGGCGAGCCGCCGCGCGTTTGCGTCTCGGTATACGCGCAGGAGCCGAGGTAGACGCGGAAGTCGCGCGGCGTGCCGCCGGGTGCCGGTGAGGTGCGGAACCGTCCGTGCTCGCCCGCCGCGCCGCCATCGAGGGAGACGCGGTACCGGTACGCCGTATCCGGCTCGAGCCCCCCGAGCTTCACGACGGCCGCGTGCAACCGGTCGCCCGGGAGCGTCACGTCCACCGTGCGCTCCGCCGCGGATGCCGCAACCGCAGCCTCGGGCCGGAAGGCGATGGTGGCACGCGCCTCGCCCGTGGCCTGCACCCACAGGCGCACCGCATCGTGCGTGAAATGCCCGGCGACCGGCACTGCGGCAAGGGCCACGCTCCCGGCACGCGCGAGCGCGGGCCAGGCGCCGAGGCCAAGGAGGGCCGCCGACTGAAGGACCTGCCTGCGTGTCGCCATGGCTAGGCCGCCGCCCGCGCGGGCTCGATCCGCTTCACGCCCATGTCGCGCAGCGTCTCGGCGACCGCGGACACGACGTTGCGCATCTCGTTCGCGTCGATGGCGCCGATGCAGCCGACGCGGAAGGTCTCCACCTGCGTGAGCTTGCCGGGATAGAGGAGGTAGCCGCGGGCCTTCACCTTCTCGTAGAAGGGCTTGAAGGCGTAGGCCGGGTCGCCCGGCGCGTGGAAGGTGATGATGACGGGCGCCTGGACGGCGCGCGGCAGGAAGGTCCGGAAGCCCAGCGCTGCCATGCCGTCGATGAGCGTGTCGCGGTTGAGGGCGTAGCGGGCGCCGCGCGCGGGCTGGCCGCCCTCGGCGAGAAACTGGTCGAGCGCGGCGCGGAAGGCGGCCACCACGTGGGTGGGCGGCGTGAAGCGCCACTGCGTGGTCTTCTGCATGTAGGTCCACTGGTCATGGAGGTCCATCGCGAGCGAGTGCGAATTGCCCCGGCTCTTCTCGAGGACGTCCCGGCGCGCGATCACGAAGCCCATGCCCGGAACGCCCTCGATGCACTTGCCCGAGGCGGCGATCACCGCGTCGACGGGATAGCGCGACACGTCGATCTCGATGGCGCCGAAGGAGCTCATTGCGTCGACGATGAGGCCCTTGCCGTGGCGCGCGCAGGCCTCGGCGATCTCGGGCAGCGGGTTGAGGATGCCCGTGCCCGTCTCGCAGTGCACCAGCGCCACGTGCGTGATCGAAGGATCGGCCTCCAGGGCCGCGTCGATCATGGCGCCGGTCGGGTGGCGGTCCTCGGCGATGTCGATCGCCGCATGCGCGCGGCCGAGGTACCCGAGGATCCGCAGGATGCGCTGGCAATAGGCGCCGTTCTGCGGGACGAGCACCTTGCCGTCCCGGGGCACCAGGTTGGCGAGGGCCGCCTCCACGGAGAAGGTGCCGCTGCCCTGCAGCGGCACGCAGACGTGGGTGGCCGCGCCGTGCACCACGTCCACCAGGTCCCGGCAGATGGTTCCCGTGATCGCGTTGAAGGCCGCGTCCCACGAGCCCCAGTCGCGAAGCATCGCCGTCTTCGTCGCGAGCGAGGTCGTGAGGGGGCCCGGGGTAAGCAGGATGGGGTCGTTGCCGAGGATCATGGAAGGCTCCGGGGCCGTGCGGGTCGCGCGGTACGCGTCCGTGGGCCGTTGGCTTGCGTGGAATTGTTCATCGAGGTCATCGAGGCAAATGCCGATGGGCGGCGCGTCCCGGAAGCGCCGATCCGTCCATCCCGTCGGCGGGGAGTCCCAGGTGACGCAGGAAGGTAGGCGCGAGGTCGACGAGGCTTGCCGACGCGGTGACGGTGCCGCGCCCGTAGCCGCCGCCGCGCAGCGCGAGGAAGGGGCGCTGCTCGTAGGGGCCCAGCCCGCCGTGCTGGCCGTTGCCGGGCTCCGCCTCCCCGCCCAGCGCGTTCTCCGCCACGTCGCTGCGGCCGCGGACACCGAACGCGTTGGGCTCGTCGTCGCCGGCGAGGTCGACCGCGATGGCGAGCGTGCCGTGATCCTGCAGCCCCAGCGCGGCGAGCGCATCCCCCGCGAAGACGCGCCCCGCGAAGTCCTGCGCCTCGAGCCAGCCGACGAGGGCCGCCAGCTGCGGCCTCGCCTGGGGCGAGAGGTGGATCACCACGGCCGTGCCCTGCGGCGCCACGACGACGTCGTGCGAATCGGCCGCGGCCTTGAACCCGGCCTCCACCAGCTTCGCGCCCACGTCGATTCGCCGGCGGATCGTCTGCATGCCGTGGTCCGAGCACACGGCGAGGAGGACCCGCTCGCCCGCGGGGTCGAGCCGCTCGATGCGCTCGAGCACGCTCGCCACGTTGCGGTCGGCCTCCCCGATCGCGCGCCGGTGCTCGGGCGAGCCGAGCGGCCAATGGTGCCCGGTGTGGTCGGGCTCCGAGAGCCATAGCGCCGCGAACGGCGGACGGCGCGTCCCGATCACGTCGTCGCAGAAGCGCTGCGTCATGACGCGGTCGCCCGCCGCGCCGACCTCGATCACGAGCCCGTCGCCGAGGGGCGTGCGCCCCGGCCCGAAGGAACCCGAGCGGTGGTAGACGAAGCCGGCGCCCTCGGGGTCGAGCACGTAGGCCGCGCCGGGCGAGACGTTGGACATGGCCACCGCGGCGCCGCGCGGGGCGACGCGCTCGTGCAGCGTCGGCCGGCCGAGCGCCCGCCCGGTGACGCGGCGCAGCCGGTCGAGGAAGTCGGGCTTGCCGGCGGAGTGGCACACGAGCCCCTGCCCTTCGTCGAGCACCATGGTGTTGCCGAGGAGCCCGTGGGCGGCGGGCCGGCAACCCGTGGCGATCGAGGCCGCGCTGGTGCGGGTGGTCGACGGAAAGACGCCGCGGAACGCCGGGAAGTGCGTGCCCTCGTCACGCAGGCGCGCGAGCGTGGGGGCCGAATCGTCGTCCACCAGGTCCGCGCGCAGGCTGTCGCAGACGACGAGCACCGCCATCGTGGCATCGCTCATGGCGCGTACACGTAGCGATCGCCGTCCTTCACCAGGGTGCGGCGGTCGAGGTAGTCGTGGAAGTGCACCGTCACCTGCTCGTCCTCCACGAAGACCACGGCATAGGCCGGGGGTTCGTGGCTCTTCGGCACGTGGGTCGCGGTCACGAAGTCGAACGGCACCTGGTGGTTCAAGCCGCGCATGGTCGAAACGGGTATGCGCCGCCAGCTGCCGCACACGGGGCGGTGCACGTGGCCGTAGAACAGGTGGCGGATGTTGTCTCGCCCCTCCACCAGCTTCGCGAAGTCCTCGGGCCGGGCAAGCGAGATGCGGTCGAGGCAGGGAATGTGGATCGGGAACGGCGGGTGGTGCATGAAGAGGTACACGGGACGCCCCGCGGCCTCGTCGAGGCGGCGCGTGAGCCAGGCGGCGCGGGCGGCGCAGTAGAGCCCCCCGTTGACGCCCTCGTCGAGCGTGTCGAGGAAGAGGAAGTCCCCCTCGGGCAGGCGCAGCGCCGACTGGACGAAGCCGCCGTCGTCGAGCGCGACCTCCGGAAAGACCTTCGCGAACGGCGCGCGGGCGTCGTGGTTGCCCAGGAGCGGGTACCAGGGCATGGGCAGCCGCTCGAGCTGCTCGCGCAGCCCCCGGTAGGCCGCCTCCTCGCCCTTGTGCGCGAGGTCGCCGGTGAGCACGCAGAAGCGCGCGTCGGCGTGGTGGGCGACGACATCGTCGATGCACAGGCGCAGGCGCTCGTAGGGGTCGAGCTCGTAGAGCATCACGCCGGGCGCGACGAGGTGGGTATCGGTGATGTGGATGATCTTCATGGAAGGGGGGTCAGGCGGCGGGGGCGAGCGCACCGGGAGGCAATGGAAGTCTGGCATAGCCGCGGCTGGCGGCGTGGACGAGCAGGCGCGTGTATTCGTTGGCGGGCTGGCGGAACACCGCCTGCGTCGCCCCCGCCTCGCGCACGGTGCCGTCGCGCAGCACCACGACGCGACCGGCCACCTGGCCGATCACGCCGAGGTCGTGGCTGATGAAGAGGCAGGCCGTGCCCGAGCGCTCCTGCAACCCTTTCAGCAGGGCGAGGACCTGCGCCTGCACGGAGACGTCCAGCGCGGAGGTGATCTCGTCGCAGATGATGAGGTCGGGGTCGGCGGCGAACGCGCGCGCGATGGCGACCCGCTGCTGCTGGCCGCCGGAGAGCTGCCTGGGATAGCAGTCGAGGAAGCCCGGATCGAGCTGCAGCGCCTCGAGGAGTTCCGCCGAGCGCCGGCGCGCCGGTGTTCCCGAAAGCCCCTGGAAGAGCGCGAGCGGGCGGGCGAGGATGGCGTCGATGCGGTGGCGCGGGTTCAGCGACGAGAGCGGGTCCTGGAAGATGATCTGGATGCGCCGGCGCGTCTGCGCGCTTCGTCCGGCCGCGAGCGGCGGCAGCGGCTGGCCGTCGAAGCGGATCGTGCCCTCCGCCGGCGCAAGCAGCCCCGCGATGACGGCCGCGGCCGTGCTCTTGCCGCTGCCGGACTCGCCCACCAGCCCCAGAGTCTCGCCCGGGTAGATGTCGAACGACACGCCCGAGAGCGCGTCGCGCTCCGCCGCGGCGCGCCGGGTCCACGGCCAGCGCCTCCCCGCGGCGTACCGGTAGCCGAGCCCCGCCACGGAAAGCAGCGGCTCGGGCGCGGAGGGCGCCGCGAGCGGCCCCGGGTCGCGGTCGATCCGCGGCACGGCCGCGATGAGCCGGCGCGTGTAGTCGCACGCGGGCGTGCCGTAGACCTGCGCGGTGGCGCCCTCCTCCACCACGCGCCCCTCGAGCATCACGAGGACGCGGTCGCACATCTCCGAGATCACGTTCAGGTCGTGGCTCACGTAGACGAGCGTCGCCTTGAAGCGTTCGCGCAGGCGCTGCACGAGCTCCAGGACCTGCGTCTCGGTAGTCTTGTCCAGGGCCGTGGTGGGCTCGTCGAGCACGACCAGGCGCGGGTTGCCCGCGAGTGCCGCCGAGATCACCACGCGCTGGCGCTGGCCGCCCGAGAGCTCGTGCGGGAAGCGACCGGCCAGGCGTTGCGGGTCCGGCAGGTTCACGGCGTGGAAGAGTTCCAGCGTGGCCTCGCGCGCCTCGCGCGCGCCGCAGGCGCGGTGCAGTTGCACGGCCTCGGCCACCTGGCTGCCGACGCGCAGGTGCGGCGTGAGCGAACTCAGCGGGTTCTGCGGCACGAAGGCCACGCGCCCGCCGCGCAGCCGGTGCACGCCGGCGCGGTCCAGCCGCAGGATGTCGGTGCCCTCGAGCAGGATCTCGCCCGAGGTGATCACGCCGCCCGGCCGGCAGTAGCCGAGGAGCGCGCGCGCGAGCGTCGACTTCCCCGAACCGCTCTCGCCCACGATCCCCAGGCTCTCGCCCTCCGCGAGCGAGAATGCCGCGTCGATCACCGCGGGCCCGAGCCGGCCGTCCGGGCGCCGGTAGGCGATGTTGAGGCCGCGCACCTCGAGGAGGCTCACGTGCCCCCCACGTGGCCGCGCGAGGCGTCCATGCCCAGGGCGTTGGCGAGCGCCTCGGCGCCGAAGTTCAGGCCGATCACCAGCGTGCTGATGAAGACGGCCGGGAAGAGCACGAGCCAGGGCGCGAACGCGAGCTGGCCGACGCCCTCGGAGACCATGAGCCCCCAGTCCGGCGTGGGCGGCGAGAGCCCGAGGCCGAGGTACGACATGGTCGAAAGCAGGAGGACGGCGTGGGACATGCGGATGGCGAACTCCACGTAGACGACGTCGAGCGTGTTGGGCAGGATCTCGCGCGCGATGACCGAGGCGGCGCTCTCGCCGCGCAGCTGCGCCGCCTTCACGTAGCCCAGGTTCACCTGCGTGAGCGCCTGCGCGCGCACGATGCGCACCACGCCCGGGAAGTAGACCAGGCCGATGAGGGTGACCAGCACCACGAACGACTCGCCGAAGCCGGTGATGAAGAGCGAGACGAAGAGGATGCCCGGCAGCGCCAGCTTGATGTCGCAAATGCGCATGAGCACGTCGTCGAGCGCGCCCCCGAAGTAGGCCGCGGCCACGCCCAGCAGGCTGCCGACGACGACCGCCGCGACCACGCCGGTGAAGGTCACGAAGAGCGCCATGCGCCCGCCGTGCAGCAGGCGCGAGAGGTAGTCGCGCCCGAGCACGTCGGTGCCCAGCAGGAACTCCGCGCCGGGGGCCTCGACCCGGCCGCCGACGAGCTCGGTCGGATCGAAGGGCGCGAGCCACGGCGAGAAGAGCGCGAGCGCCACGTGGACGACCACGAGCAGCAGGCCCATGACGGCCGCGGGCTTGCGCAGGGCGAAGGCGTCGATCCTCACCCGCTCACCGGCTGCGCGCCCGCGGGTCGAGCGCCATGACGGCCGCGTCCGCGAGGAGGTTCATGGTGACCACGATCACCGCCGCGATGAGGCTGATGGCCTGGACGACGGCCACCTCGCGCT
Organism: Betaproteobacteria bacterium; assembly: GCA_011391275.1. GTDB lineage: Bacteria > Pseudomonadota > Gammaproteobacteria > Burkholderiales > Usitatibacteraceae > FEB-7. Next base: position 9,343 of record JAABQW010000077.1, on the reverse strand, counting down.
TCTCCACGGCGTTGATGAGGACGAGGCCCAGGCCGGGGTAGCCGAAGACCTTCTCCACGACGATGATCCCGGAGAGAAGGCCCGCGACGTAGAGCGCCGCCGAGTTGAGCGCGGGGATGACGGAGGCGGGCAGCGCGTGGCGCAGCACGACGCGCAGCCGCGAGGCGCCCGCCAGCCGCGCCCGCTCCACGTAGTCGCTGTTGAGGGACTCGATGAAGCCGGCGCGCACCAGCCGCACCAGGTGCGCGATGGAGCCGATCACGATCGTCAGCACGGGCAGGAAGGCGGCCCCGAGGAGGGCCGCCGGCGGGTCCTTGGTGAAGGCGGTGATGACGGCGGGGAAGACCGGCAGCCAGATCGCGAAGCACAGGATCAGGAAGTTGCCCGAGGCGAACTCCGGGATGGAGTAGCCGAGGATCGCGCCGCTCGAGGCGGCGAAGTCCGGCGCGCGCCCGCGCCAGTACGCCGCGGCGATGCCGATGGCGAGCGCCGCGGGGATCGCCACCAACGCGGTGACGAGCCCGAGCAGCATCGAGTTGCGCAGCGGGTAGGCGATCACGTCGGTGACGTTCGCCTTGCCGATGATCGTGGTGCCGAAGTCGCCCCGGGCGGCGGCCACGAGCCAGTCCGCGTAACGGACGGCCGCGGGGCGGTCCAGCCCCAGCTCCTCCCGCCGGCGCGCGAAGTCCTCCTCCGACATCTCCGCCGCCTCGTCCGCGGTGAGGCTCACCTGCAGCGCGTCGCCCGGCAGCACCTCCGTCGACAGGAAGACCAGCACAGTCACCAGCCAGATCACCAGCAGCGACAGCCCCAGCCGGCGCAGGATCGCGCGTGCCACGTCAGCCCTTCCACACCTCGTCGAAGCGGATCGACCAGAACTGCGAGTGGTTCTCGAGCCCGTGGACGTTCTTCTTGTGGATGAGCATGTTGCGCCGCCCGGCCGGGTGGATCGCGGGCACCTCTTCGCCCAGGATCTGCTGCATGCGCACGTACAGGAACTTGCGCTTGAGCTTGTCGGGCTCGACGACCGCCTCGTCGTAGAGCTTCATGTACTCCTCGCAGGCCGGCCCGCTCCAGTAGCCGCTCTCGTTGTTGTCGGGGCGCATGCGGTACATGCTCACGCCGGGATTGCGCACGCCGGCCGGGCCGTAGGCGAAGCGGTGCTTGCGGGTCTTCGCCTTGTCCTCCACGCGCCAGTCGCGGTAGCCGTCCGAGGGGCGCTGCTCGATGGGCAGCGTGATGCCCGCCTCCTTCACCGACTGCGACACCACCTGGAAGACGCGCGGGATTTCCGGCCACGAGGCCGTGAAGTAGAAGGTGGGCAGCGTGATGCCGTTGGGATAGCCCGCCTCGGCCAGCAGCTTCTTCGCGCGGGCCACGTCGCGCCGGACCTCCAGCGGGAGGAACTCGGGGTTGGACGGCGTGAGGTGGGAGTTGTTGCCCGCCCAGCCGGCCTTGCCGCCGTAGACGATGCGGATCACCTTCTCGCGGTCGATGGCGAGCGAGAGCGCCTGCCGGATGCGCTTGTCGGCGAAGGGGGAGCCCTCGTGCTTGGGCAGGATCATGAGCGCCTGGTCGCCGGAGAGCGCCGTGCTGATGACCGTGCCCGGGATGCGCTCGAGCTCCGGCTGCAGCCCCGGGTCCACGCCCAGCACGGCGTCGAACTGCCCGCCGCGGAAGCCGTTGAGCGCGCTTTCCATGCGCCCCGGCGAGCTCGCCAGCTCGAAGCGGTCGAAGTACGGGAAGCCCTTGCGCCAGTAGCGCTCGTTCCTCTCCATGACCAGGCGCCGCTTCGGGTCGAGGTCGACGATGCGGAAGGGCCCCGTGCCGATGCCGTCGAGGCCGATCGTCTCGATGGGGGCGGCCGGCATGATCATCAGCTGGTACTCGCCGAGGATGAAGGGAAACTCGCTGTTGGGCTTCACGAGGTGCATGCGCACCTTGTGGGTGCCCAGCTTCTCCACCTTGTCGATCTGGCGGGCGAAGGACGTCCTCGCCTTGTGGAAGGCGAACGACGAGATGACGTCGTCGGCCGTCATGTCGCGCCCGTTGTGGAAGACCACGCCCTCGCGCAGCTGGATCTCCCACGACTTCAGGTCGGCGGCGGGCGTCCAGGAAAGTGCCAGTTCCGGCTCCACCTGCAGCCGGTCGTTCACGTAGGCCAGGCCGTTGAAGGCGCTGCGCGTGTTGATGTCGAGCAGGTAGTACGGGTGGCGGCCGTTCTTCGCGTCCCCCATCCGGTTGTTCGGGTAGAGGTTCGTGTACACGAACTTGCCCCCGGACCTGGGCTTCGCCTGCGCGAACGCGCCCTCCGGCGCGACGAGGTCTTTCAGCCCGAGGCCGGCCAGCGCGGCGCCGACGGCGGCGATCATTTCACGACGGTTCATGCGGTTTCTCCCCCCTTGTTGTATTGACCGGCAATGCGACGCCGGCACGCGCTCATGGAACGATCGCGGCCCTGAGAACCTTGCGCTCCTCGGCATCCTTCATGGCGCGCCCCACCTCGTCGAGGCCGTACCTGCCGTCCACGAGCTCGTGGAACGGGAAGCGGCCCCGGTTCGCGTGGACGAAGTCGAGCGCCTCGACGAGGTTGCGCGGGTGGTAGTTGTGCACGCCGCGCAGCGTGACGAGTTTCCTGATCAGCTGGTTCGCGTCGATGCGCACGAACGCGTCCGGGTTCACGACGCCGGCGAGGACGTAGGTCCCGCCCGTGCGCAGGAACTGGATGCCGGCCGGGATCACCTCGGGGTAGCCGCACACCTCGATCACGGCGTCGGCGCCCTCGGGCCGGCACAGGGCACGCACCGCCTTGACGAGATCGGCCTCGCCCATCGCCGAGGGGTCGAGCGCGTGGTCCACGCCGAACTTCGCGGACATGTCGCGGCGCCCCGCGACCGTGTCCAGGCCCACGACCAGTCGCGCTCCGCGCGCCTTGGCGATCGCCGCCCCGTAGAGGCCCAGCAGCCCCAGCCCCTGCACGACGACCGCATCTCCCATGCCGATGCCGGCCCGCTCGGTCGCGCACATCATCGTCGCCACGCCGCAGTTGATGGGCGTGGCCTCCTCGTCCGTGAGGTCCGCGGGCAGCTTGAGGATCCACGACTGCGGCAGCACGTAGCAGTACTCGCCGAAGCCGCCGTGGTGATGGGGCTCGGTGGTGGCCGCCATGTGGCCGTACTTGTCGACGCCGGGCGACTTCTGCGGCAGGTCCAGCACCTCCGTGTAGTAGTTCGGGCCGGGTATGAAGTACTCGCTCCAGGTGATCCGGTCGCCGGCGAGAAGCGCCTCGCCGCGCATGTCGTGCGTGATCCCCTGCCCCAGCTCGACGATCGTCCCGATGATCTCGTGGCCCAGCACGCCGGGGCACGGGTTCGGGCGGTGGCCAAGGTAGGAATGGACATCCGAGCGGCAGATCGTCGACATGCGGATCTTCACCAGCACCTCGCCCGCGCGCGGCGCGCGCACCGGGAAGAGGCGGATCTCGAAGGGCTTGTTGGGCGCGTCGTAGACGGCCAGCCGCCCCATCAGGCCGGAGGGCGTGGCCATCAGCGCGCCGTCCCGTTGATCGCGAAGTCGAAGAGCTGCCAGCTCTTCAGGATGGCGGCGCCGCCGCGCAGCCGGTAGTCGTCGTTCAGGGGCGCGTTGATGATGATCGGCACCTTCGCCTCGGAAACGCCGCCGTGGGTGCGCAGCCGATGGCCCTCCAGCCCTGAGAGGTCGTGGTCCTTCGCGGACGCCCCCACGCACACGTTCGCCTCCGCGATCACCACCACGTCCCCCTCGCGATCCGCCGGCAGGTCGTGCAGCCGGCAGGCCGACTCCTTGTCCAGCACGGATTCCAGCCCCGGCAGGCCCCGGATCGCCTCGATGACCTGCGCGGGCGTGGCCTTGCCGCGGCACCACACGCGCACGAAGCCGCCCAGCGCCCCGTGGTGTGCCACGAAGGCATCGGTGATCGGGCAGATCACCTTCGTGTCCGCCTTGCCGAACTTCGCGTCCAGGATGTCCTGCAGCCATATCACGTTGGGCTTGCCCTCGGGCGTGGACTTGTCGTTCATGCCGTGGTCGGCGGTGAGCGCCACCACCGCGCCCAGCTCCGCCAGCCGCCCGAAGCGCCGGTCGAGCTCCTGGTAGAAGCGCCTGGCCTCGGCTTCGCCGGGCGCGTACTTGTGCTGCACGTAGTCGGTGAGCGACAGGAACATGAGGTCGCGGTGCGCGTCCTCGAGGAGCCTGATGCCCGCGTCGAGCACGAAGAGCGAGAGTTCCATCGAGTACATGCCGGGCAGCGGCTGGCCGACGAGCGCCAGCACGTTCTCGACGCCGTTGTCGGCCAGCGTGCACTGGTCGGCCTTCTCCGACGAGAAGCAGACGTTGCCGCGGCTCACGTCCAGGCCCTTGCCGAGCTGCTTCCTCAGCTTGTCCTTCGCGGTGATCGCGACGACCCTGGCGCCGGCGTCGGCGAAACCCTTGAGGACCGTGTCGCCGCGCAACAGCTCCGGGCCCGTCATCACGACCGCCTCGCCCGTGGCGGTGTCGAGGTAGAAGTTCCCGGAAATGCCGTGCTTCGAGGCGGGCGTGCCGGTGACGATCGACATGTTGTTGGGGCAGGTGAAGGACGGGACGGTGCCGTCGGCCACCACCGCGAAGCCCTCCTTCATGAATCGCGCGACGTTCGGGATCGCGCCCTCGCGCAGGAACTGCTGGATGTAGGCGGGGTCGCCCCCGTCGATGACCACGACGACCACGGGGCGGTCGGGCCAGCGGTACTGCACCCCGTTCACGAGAACGGGCGGTCTTTCCTGGGGCATTTGGGTGCTGCTCCTGTTCGTTGGAGGCGCGGCTAGATGAACAGCTTGCGGAAGCGGGCGGAGACGACGTCGATCGTGCTCACGAAGGTGATGATGATGATCATCACCGCGCAGGTCTGGGCGTACTCGAAGCCGCGGATCACCTCGTAGAGGATCACGCCGATGCCGCCCGCGCCGACCATCCCGACCACCGAGGCCGAGCGCACGTTCGATTCGAAACGGTAGAGCGAGTACGAGATCCACAGCGGCATCACCTGGGGGATCACCCCGTAGAAGATCTCCTCGAGCGCCGAGGCGCCGGTGGCGCGCACGCCCTCGACGGGTCGCGGGTCGATGGCCTCGACCGCTTCCGAGAAGAGCTTGGCGAGCGTCCCCGTGGTGTGGATCCAGAGTGCCAGCACGCCGGCGAAGGGCCCGAGCCCCACGGCCACGATGAAGAGCATCGCGAAGACCATCTCGTTGATGGCCCGGCACGCGTCCATGAGGCGGCGCACCGGCTGGTACACCCAGATCGGGACGATGTTGGACGACGACAGCAGCCCGAAGGGCACCGCGCAGACGATCGCGAGCACGGTCCCCCAGACCGCGATGTGCAGCGTCACGATCATCTCGCGCAGGTACGACTTCCACTCCCGGAAGTCGGGGGGGAAGAACTCCGCGAGGAAGATCCTCATGTTCCCGCTGTCCTTCCACAGGTCCAGCGGGCGCATGTCGGCGCCCTTCCACGCCCAGAGCAGCACGAGCGCGAACGCGGCCCAGCCCACGGCCTGGGCCAGCGTCCGCTTGCCCTCGCCCGGGGGCGCGAGCGCCCCGTCCGGGATGGTGGTCGCCGCGGTCACTTCGACTGCTTGGCCAGCTCGGCGAGCTTCGCGTCGATGTCCTTGAGCTTCGCGGCCTTGGCATCGGCCGAGAGGGTCGTGTCACCGACCGCCTTGGCGCGGTCCTTGGCGAGCTCCAGCTGGCGGATGGGGATCAGCTGGGCGTCGGTGGAAGCGCGGAAACCGGCGATCTGCTGCATGCCCTTGAGGACGTCCTTCTCGCGCTGGTCCTTGCCGTAGCCGAGGATGAAGTCCCTGAGCTTCTTCTTCGTCGCCTCGGGCAGGTCCTTGCGCCACACCAGGGGGTCGCGCGGGATGAGGGGCGAGGTCCACAGGATCTTCACCATCTCGCGCTTGGCCGGGTCCTTGAGCTTGAGCTTGTCGAGCTCCTCGCTGTTGTTGGTGGCCACGTCGACCTGCTTGTTGAGGACCGCGAGCAGGTTCACCCCGTGGGAGGCGGGGCGCACCACCTTGAAGACGTCCTTCGCCTCGACGCCGCGCTGCGTGAAGACGTAGTAGCCGGGCACGAGCGTTCCCGAGGTGGACTGCGGGTCGCCCGAGCCGAAGGAGAGCTCCTTTCCGCGCTTGAACATGTCGTCGAGCGAGTTGAGGGGGCTGTCCCTGTGCGTGATGACGTAGCTGTAGTAGCCGGGCGTGCCGTGCAGGTCGATGAACTGCGCGAACACCTCGCCGTTGGCGCGGTCCACCGCCTCGATGGCGCTCTTGTTGCCGTACCAGGCCACCTGCACCTTGTTGAAGCGCTGCGCCTCGATGATGCCGGTGTAGTCGGTGGAGAAGAACGCGTTCACCTTCAGGCCCGTCTGCTTCTGCATGTCGTCGATGAACGGGTCCCAGAGCGACTTGATCGCCGAGCTCTTGTCGGTGGAAATGATGCCGAAGTTGACTTCCTGCGCGAAGGCCGCGCCGGCCAGCAGCACGGCAGCGAGGCCGGCGAGCGCGCGTTTGACGTTTTTCATGAAATCTCTCCTGGGGGTGGGGAAGAACGCGAAAATGCGGGTCAGGCGGCCGCGGAGGCCACCGCGGGCCCGAGGCCCTCGGCGACCACCGGGTCGTTCATCACCGCGTCGATCGTCTCGGTGCCGTCGAGCATCTCCTCGACCGCCGCGCCGTAGAGCCTGCGGAGCATGGTCGCATCGAGGTCCGCCGACGGGCCGTCGTACACCACCTCGCCGAGGCGCAGCGCCACCGTGCGGGTGCAGTAGCGCCGGGCGAACTGGACCTGGTGCAGGGACACGAGCACGGTGATGCCCTGCTCGCGGTTGATGCGCGCGAGGATCTCCATCACGTTCCTTGCGCTTTCGGGGTCGAGGGAGGCGATGGGCTCGTCGGCGAGGATGATGCGCGCCCGCTGCACCAGCGCCCGGGCGATGGCCACGCGCTGCTGCTGGCCGCCGGAGAGCGTGCTGGCGCGCTGCCAGGCGATGCCCTCTATACCGACGCTCCTCAGGGCGTGCCAGGCCTCCGCCTTCTCGGCCTGCGTGAAGCGGCCGAAGAGGCTCCTCCACGACGGGATGCGCGGCAGCTGTCCCATGAGGACGTTGGTCATCACGGTGAGCCGGCCCACGAGGTTGAACTGCTGGAAGATGAATCCCACCTCGGCGCGCAGGTCGCGGATGTTGCGCGCCACGCGGCCGCCCGCCTGGATCTCGTGGTCGCCCACGCGCACGGGGCCGGAGCCCGCATCGGCCCCGACGAAGCCGGAGATGTGGCGAAGCAGCGTCGACTTCCCGGAGCCGGACGCCCCGATGAGGGCGACCATCTCGCCGGGCTCGAGCTCCAGGCGCACGTCCGAGAGCGCCTTCTGCGCCGCGCCGAACGACTTGCTGAGGCCCGCCACGGACAACGCTGCGCCGTTCGCCATCGGATCTGCACTCCCCTTATTTTCTTCCGCCTGCCCGTAATGCTCGCGTCACAGGCAGAGGATATGCTTCGTTTGTTGCAGATTGTTGACAATCTACAAAATAGAGCGTTCTAATGTCAAGCATGGTGCAAGGATATTTCCGCCGCCTGACAAGGACATGACCCCAGCCGACACCTCCGGACCCTCCGCCGCCATCGACCTGCTGCGCAGACACTCCCTCACCACCCTCGTCCAGCAGGAACTCGAGCGGCGCATCCTCGCCGGGGACATCCTCCCCGGCGACAAGCTGACCGAGAGCGACGTGGCCACGGAACTCAACGTCTCGCGCGGCCCCGTGCGGGAGGCCTTCCGCGCGCTGGAGCAGGCCGGTCTCGTGCGCACGGAGAAGAACCGCGGGGTCTTCGTCCGCCAGGTCTCCCTCAAGGAAGCCGACGAGATCTACGAGCTGCGCGCCGGGCTGGACGAGCTGATCGGCCGCCTCGCGGCCGAGCGCGCCTCGGAGGGCCAGGTCTCCGAGCTGCGCGCGCTGGTCGTCCAGATGCAGGAGGCGGGCCGCACGAAGGACGTCGACGCCTACTACCCGCTCAACATCCGCTTCCACGACCGGCTCGCGCAGATCGCGGGCAACGGGACGCTCCTCGCGGCCTACCGCCGCCTCATCAACGAGCTGCACCTCTACCGCCGGCGCACCCTCGCGCTCGGCCACGACTCCTTTCCCAAGTCCACGACGCAGCACGCCGGGATCGTGGAGGCGATCGCGGCGCGCGACGCCACGCTCGCCGGCGAACTGCTCTACCAGCACGCGATGAAGAGCCGCTCCCGCCTGCACGAGGCGCTGGAGCAGGTCGACCTCCAGCCACCGCCGTCCCTCGTCCGGGAGACCAGCAAGCCATGAACGCCGTTGCCAAGCCCCCCCGCAGCCCCAGGTACCGCGCCGAGGCGATGCGCATCGGCGGCGAACGCGTCACCACGGGCCGGGAAATCGAGGTGCTCAACCCGTGGTCGGGCGAGGTCGTGGGCACCGTTCCCATGGCGAGCGTCGAGGACGTGCGCCGCGCCTTCGCGATCGCGCGCCCCTACAAGCCGAAGCTCTCGCGCCACGAGCGCTCCTCGATCCTCACGAAGGCCGCGGCGCTCCTGCGCGCCCGCGTGGACGAGGCCTCCGACCTCATCACCCTGGAGTCCGGGCTCTGCAAGAAGGACACCGTCTACGAGGTGGGCCGCGTCTGCGACGTGCTCGCCTTCTCGGCGATGGAGGCGCTGCGCGACGACGGGCAGTCGTTCTCCTGCGACCTCACGCCCCACGGCAAGAACCGCCGCGTGTTCACGCGCCGCGACCCGCTCATGGGCGTCATCTCGGCGATCACCCCGTTCAACCACCCGATGAACCAGGTGGCGCACAAGGTCGCGCCGTCGGTGGCGACCAACAACCGCATGGTGCTCAAGCCAACGGAAAAGACGCCGCTGTCCGCGCTCTACCTCGCCGACGTGCTCTACGAGGCGGGGCTCCCGCCCGAGATGCTGCAGGTGGTGACGGGCGACCCGCGCGAGATCGCCGACGAGCTCATCACCAACGAGCACATCGACATGGTCACCTTCACCGGGGGTGTGGCCATCGGCAAGTACATCGCCTCGAAGGCGGGCTACCGGCGCGTCGTCCTCGAGCTGGGCGGCAACGACCCGGTCATCGTGATGGAGGACGCCGACGTCGAGGAGGCCGCCTCGCTTGCCGCCCAGGGCTCCTACAAGAACAGCGGGCAGCGCTGCACCGCCGTGAAGCGCATGCTGGTGCACGAGAAACTCGCCGACCGCTTCGTGGAGCTCCTCGTCGAGAA
>JAABQW010000066.1 GCA_011391275.1 Betaproteobacteria bacterium | reverse complement strand
GTACTGAAAGGCCATCGTCCGTTTCAATTCTCACAGCTGGAATCGGTTCGTGAATCAAGTGCAGGAGGTCACGACGACTGGCTGTGGATTCGGCTGATCGGGACTCACGACCATGATCGCGACCTCATAGCATCCGGAGTTGGGATGCAGATGCGTCACCATTCCGATCCAGTCGTGGCGAAACGTGGCTGACTCGATTTGTTCCACGGGGCGTGTACGACCATAGCGGATATGGATGAACCGCACTCTGGAGTCATGCTTTATGGCGTAGTCGAAATCAAAGCGTAGCTTTCGCCATCCCTGTTGCTTGTTGGGCAAAGGCCGACCGTCCGCGATGCACTGATTGTTCCAGGCGATAAGCGCATCCTTTCCGAAGGTGTGGTACAGGCTCGCTCCTTCCACCTCCTTGCCGAGCACCGGTTTCTCATGGAGCTGGCTGTTCTCGTCCAGCTGAAATGTGACGACGTTGCGTTCGACGTCAAGTGCGGTCCACTCGTTAAGAATGTTTGGGGGGTGAATGCCGCCATCCTTGTAGGCGGCGGTGAGTGTGGGTCTGGGAGTGTTCATCGTTGGATGGGTCAATCTATTCAGGAGTGTGTTTATGCAGTCGTGCATCGAGACGAGGTCCGCCTGTTGATCCAGCTGCGCGCCAACAGGTAGTCCCATGTCGGGGGCAGGAGTAGATAACGGCCGCGACTTTCAGTGGACGCCACTGATAGCGATGCCTCTTAGCGGCCAATCAACACGGCACCTTGCCCATAGCGGTTGTTCGGGCTGTTATTGGAGTATTGGCTGCCATACTCGCCGTGGCGGTTGTTGATGCTCTTTGGCGAATACGGGCTGCCGTATTCGCCAAACTGGTTCGAAGTCGACTCGGGGTCATAGGGGTTAGCGCTCTTGCGCCCAAGGTAGGTGCCGTCTTGTGCGTAGATGCGCGGTGCATCGGTAGCATGCGGATTGTTGGCGGAACTGTTTGAATATGGGCTCCCATAGCTGCCATACGGATTGTTGATGCTGTTCGGCGAGTACCTGCTGCCGTGCGAGCCATGCGCATTGGCCGTGGAATTCGGCGCGTACGGATTTGCGCTCAAGTTGCCCAGAAAGGTCTGAGCGGTGGCGGCGGTACTGGCGATTGCGGTCGAAATGAACATGGCGATTGCGAATTGCTTGGCGCGCATATGAAGTCTCCTAAGGTTCAGTCTGGCTCTTCCCCCTTGCACTGATGGTCACTATAGGCGAGGGTACGATATGTCTACCAATGAACATTTGGCATTACAGATATTCACGATGCTCAATCTCCGCACCATCGACCTGAACCTCCTGCCAGTCTTCGAAGCCGCCTACGAAGAGCGCAGCCTCTCCAAGGCGGCCATCCGCCTGGCCATGACCCAGCCCGCGGTCAGCCACGCCCTCGCCAGGCTGCGCTCCGCCTTCCGCGACGACCTGTTCATCCGCCATCCGCGCGGCATGACCCCGACGCCGGCCGCGGACGCCCTTTACGGAAGGCTGGGAGAGGCACTGGGGCTCGTGAGGGCGGCGGTGACCGACACCCGGGACTTCGACCCGAAGTCATCCGCGCGCCGATTCCTGGTTGCCATCCCGCATCCACTGGGGCCCTTGCTTGCCGTCGGGCTGCTGGAGCGCTTCGGATCGCTGGCGCCGGGGATCTCGATCGCATTCACCACGCGCTCGCGGCCGATCGAGCTGGAGCGCGGCCTGCGCGAGGGGAGAATCGACCTCGCGGTGGACTGGTTACCCGCCGGCGGTGCGGGCCTTGCCGAGGAAGTGCTGTTCAAGGACGAGCTGGTCGCGGTGGTCAGGCGCGGGCATCCGGCAGTCGAGCAGGCCAGGAGCCGAAAGGCCATGCTCGCCTGGAAGTTCGTTACGTTGCGCCCGCGGGTGGATCCCCAGGAGCACCCGCTTGAAGGAGTGCGGGAGTGGAGTCGCCTCAAGCCGACCGTGGCACTGGAGGTTTCGGAGTTCCTTGAGGTGCTTGCGGTCGTGCGCCGGTCCGACCTGGTCGGATTGGCACCGAGGAGCCTGGCCGAGGCGGCGCGGGCGATCCCGGACGTTCAGGTCGTGCCCGGGGTGCCCGCCGGCGCCTCGTTCCCCGTGAGCATGGCCTGGCGTGCGGGCCGCGGTGACGCCAGGGCGCAGGAGTTCCTTCGGGACCAGATGCGCGCGGTTGTGCGCAATGTCGTCAGGAGCAGCCCTTCGCGGTGGCCGATGGAGAGCTGATCCTGTTGCACGGATTCATCAAGAAGACCCAACGAACGCCCGCGGACGACATCGAGCTGGCGCTTTCCCGCTGGAAGGAGTGGAAGCATGCCCAAGCCCAATAGGCACCGTGGTTCCCGGCTCGACGACCTTCTGCGCGAGGAAGGCCTCTACGACGAGGTCCAGGTCGTTGCCCTCAAGCGGGCTGTGTCCGAGGCGATTGCGGAGAGGATGGCCGAGGCGAATCTCTCCAAGGTGGAGATGTCGCGCCGCATGCGAACAAGTCGCTCCCAGCTCGACCGTGTCCTTGATCCCGAATGCACGACGGTGCAGCTCGACACCCTCATTCGCGCGGCAAGCGCGGTGGGGCAGGAGCTCCGGATCACCCTGGAGTAGGACGCAAGTCCGGCCCGCGATCCTCACCGGCGGCTGCGGGAGCGTGTCGTAATCCCTGAGGATCAGCCGATCACCCAACTTCCGCGACCCGATAGGCAGCGAGGTGCACCACCCGCTCCCCATCCACCAGTGCCCCACCCGCGATTCCCTCCCCCGCCAGCCGCACGTCCTCTCCATCGCCCAGGGCCGCGTATTTCTCGGTGGCTGCCTTGAGCATCTCGTCGAGAAACCGCCGCACCTCGGCCCGCACCGCCGCCTTGTCCACCGGCACCGGCGCCTCGATCACGTCCATCGCATAGGACCGCACCATTTTCCCGAAGCACTTGCCGAATGCCTCCGGCGCATCGAAGAACTCCAGCCCGATGACCCGCGAGCCGTCGGCGAACACCGCCCCCGCCTGCCCCGGTTGCACGGTGAACGCCTTCCCGTAGCGATCGAGATCCGGTTCCACCGCCTCATAGAGATCCGACATGGCGTGGGTGTCCGACGCCACGCTCCGCGCAAACATCCTTTCGCTGATGTCGCTCCAGATCTCCCCCTGGTTGGAGCGCCGCGAGCCGCCATCGCGCATCGAGCGGCTTATGGAATCCATCTTCTTGGCCTTCGCGGAGGCGAAGAGCGAGCGCTTGGCGGCCGCGAACCGCGCGCTGCGGTACGACCACCGGCCCTGCTCCACGCACGAGACGGGGATAACGAGCTTCTTGCCCGCGCCCACCAGGATGGAGATGTTGACGATGCGGTTCTGCCGGGCGCCCAGAAGCTCGTCGCCATCTACCAGGAGAACCCGCTGCGGCGAGGTGTTCTCGAAGGCGAGCTCCGGGACGTGGCCGGCGTCCGAGACTTCCGTCACGTGGGCGAGCTCGCGGTCGAGCGCCTCGTCGAGGAGCAGGTAGTCCATGACCGCCGGGTCCTTGCGGAAGATCGGGAAGACGGCGAGCCCGCCCTCGAACTGCGGCTGGCCGATCTCGAGGGAAGAGATAAGGGACTGGATGGCTTGCATGGCGGCCTCCTTGGCTGGGGAAGGCCAGTATCGGGAGCGGGAGGCTCAGGGCATGAGCTAGCAGTGCGTGCCCTCAACCCGGCCAAAGCCACCCATGCGCCCGGATGCTTGAAGGACCGCACGTTCCCCGCTGCCTCCGGTCGCAGATATTGCTCTTGCAGGATGCTGCAATAAAAGCGACAATCGCTGCTAATTATGCAGCATAGTGCATCCTCCCTCCTTTTCCCCGGCTACCGGCGCCGCGTGCTGGGCCTGCTGCTCCTTCACCCGGACGAGGCGCTGCACGGTCGCGAGATCGCGCGGCGTACGGGGCTGCCGTCGGGCACCATTACCCGCGAACTCACGCGCCTGGCCGAAGCAGGCCTGCTCAGCCGGGTCCCCCGAGGCAACCAGGTGCTGTACAGCGCGAACCGCACCTCGCCCATCTTCGAGGAGCTGGCGAGCATCCTGCGCAAGACCTCCGGCCTGGCCGATGTCCTGGCCGAGGCCCTGTCAACCGCGAAGGGGGCGATGGCCGTTGCATTCGTGTACGGGTCGATGGCGCGCGGCGAGGAGGTCGCCGGCAGCGATGTCGACTTGATGGTCGTCGGCGATGCGAGCTTTCGCAGCATCGTGACGAGCCTTCACGCCGCGCAGGTAACCCTCGGCCGGGATATCAACGCCAAGGTGTTCCGTGCCGGGGAATGGCGGGAGCGTGTGGCCGCCCGCGATCCCTTCGTGGCCGACGTGCTGGCAAGGCCGAAGATCTTCGTCATGGGGACAGCGGATGAGCTTGCGGAACTTGGTGGGGACGAGCCTCGACGAGACGGCACCGTCGCGCGACACGATCGCGCGCCTGCTCGCCAGCGCCCGTCGCCTGCTGGCCGACGCAAGATCCGCGGGGGTTAGCGCGGAGACTCGCTTCGGCGCCGCCTATACAGCCATTCGAATGATTGCCGACGCGGGCCTCAACGCGCACGGCTTCCGGACGCTCACGAGCCGCCCCGGCCATCACCAGACCGCGCTCCAGTCGCTGCCGAAGACCCTTGGTCTTTCTGCCGAAACCGTGATCGTGCTCGAGAACTTCCGCAAGCAGCGTCACCTTGTCGAGTACACGGGCGATGTCGTCCCCGAATCGACCGTGGCCGAGTGCACGGCCGAGGCGGAGGCTCTGCTGGAGCTCGCCGTTAATTGGTTGAGGCGCAACAGGCCCGACTTGTTCTGAGTCGGGCACGTTCTCACCGCCCGGCGGCGCCCGGTGCAATGGAGCTTTCCCGGCTACCATGGGTCGAACTCCTTGCCATGTCCCCCTCCCGGCAAACAGCCTTCAACCTCCTGGCGATGTCCCTCGCCATGGCCGCGCTTTGGGGGCTCGGCCGCATCCTGCTCGCCACACCGTGCTGGGCCATCGTCCTCTTCGCCGCCGCCCTCGCCTGGCCGATCTGGGTGGGCCTTCGCGAATACGCCCTCTACCGCCACCGCGTCACCCTCGTCGCCGCCACCGAGGAGGCTAGCCGCCTGCGCCGTTGGTTCTGGCGCGGTTCGATCACGAGCAACCTGCAGCTTCTCTCGGCAATCGGCTGGACCGCGGTGCTCCTCGCCCTGTCACCCCTCCTCGAAGGCTGGCACGTCGCGCTGCTGGCAGTCGACGTCGTCGTGCTGGCCGTTGCGGCGAACTACTGGCGCCGCGCGATGGCGGGCGAGATTCGCAGCGAGGTCCTTGGCACCCTGTCCCGCCGCACGCTCCTCTGGTCCAACCTCGCCTTCCTCGCGGTGGGTGCCTTCCTCATCGACTACTTCATCGTGGGCAGCCCAGACACGCGCGGCATGGCGTGGAACATCGTGGCGGAGAAGGCCTTTACCGATTACTTCGCGCCAGCCGCGTGCCCTGCCGCAGGTGCGGCCGTGGGCTTCGTGAACATGGTCGACCGCCTCGGCTGGCACGCCGCGGAGGTGATCATCCCGAGCCTGCCCAACCCGTGGCTCAAGGTGGGCGCGTGGGCGCTTTTCCTCCTGCAGGCGGGCGCGCTGGCCTACGCGTACACGCGCCTGCAGCTCGGCGTGCTCGCGATCGTGGAGGGCTTCACTTCCGAAGGCGAGGCCAGGGAACACCGGAAGATCCCGATCCTCCTCCCCGTGCTCATGGCGCTCGCGTTCCTCACCGGCTACGCGATGCAGGGCTTCGACCCCGCCGCGCTGCGCCGCCCCGCGCAGGACCTCGCACAGTGGGCCAACCCCTGCCGCCTGCAGGCCGGCGAGCTCGCGGCACTGCGCCGCAACCTGGGCGTGGACATCGAGGGCGTGCGCATGGCGCAGCACCAGCGCACCGAGCGCGAGATCGACCAGCTCCTCGACACGATGTTCCGCGATGCGGAGAAGGGCGTGGACGCCTACCTCGACTGGTACTTCTCCCTCGTCGGCGAGTACACGCGGCTCGCCGTCTGGGCCAGGAGCAAGACCCCGGGGGCCGTGCAGTCGCAAATCGACTCCGAGCTCGAGCAGCAACTCTTCGGCAAGCAGGGCATCGGACCGCGCCTTTCCGCCGGGAACGATCGCATCGCCGAGGCCACCCGCACGGCCATGTCCGTCACCGCCGTGCGCATCTCCGCGAGTCTCGGCAAGGAAGCGAGCCTCAAGCCGTGCTGGGCCGAAACGCTCCGCCTGCCGGCCATCGCTGCCATCGAGCGGGACGTCTCGAGGGTGGCGACGGCGGCTTCTAGCGGGTTGGTGGCGGGCATTGCCATTCGCAGCGTGGCCGCCGGCAAGCTCTCGCAGTCCGTCGCCACGCGCCTCGCCGCCCGGCCCGCGTTCGGCAGTGCCGCCAAGGTGGCGATGCGCGTGCCGGCCAAGCGTGCGGGGGCGCTCGTGATCACGGCTGCCGGCGCGGGGCTCTCCTGCCTACCGGGCGGCCCCTGGGCACTGCTTTGCTCGATCGCCGCGGGAGCCGCCGCCTGGGTCGCGGTCGACGAGGCGATGATCCGGATCGACGAGCTGCGATTCCGCGCGGAAATGCGC
>JAABQW010000065.1 GCA_011391275.1 Betaproteobacteria bacterium | reverse complement strand
GGCGGCGGGACGAAGGCGAGGGGCGACGGCGAGCTCGCGGAGCTCGCCATCCGGACGCTGCGCCCCGGCAAGTACCAGCCGCGCACGCGCATGGACCAGGTGAGCCTCGCGGAGCTGGCCGACTCCATCCGCGTGCGCGGCGTGATCCAGCCGGTGATCGTGCGCCCCGTCGACGACGGCGGCTACGAGATCCTCGCCGGCGAGCGCCGCTGGCGGGCCGCGCAGCTGGCGGGGCTGGAGCGCATTCCCGCCGTCATCCGCGAGGTGGCCGACGACGCCGCGCTCGGCATCGGCCTCATCGAGAACATCCAGCGCGAGGACCTGAACCCGATCGACCGCGCCACGGGCCTCAAGCGCCTGGTGGACGAGTTCCACCTGACCCACGACGAGGCGGCCAAGGCGCTGGGAAGCTCGCGCAGCACCGTCACCAACCTCCTTCGCCTGCTGGAGCTGGCGAAAGCCGTTCAGGACATGCTGCTCGACGGGCGGCTCGACATGGGCCATGCGCGGGCACTCCTGGGCGTTGGCAAGGCGAAGCAGGTGGAGCTCGCCGAGCAGGTCGCCTCGCGCGGCCTGTCGGTGCGCGAGGCCGAGCGCCTGGTCCAGCATGCCGCCTCGGCGCCCAAGGCCGGTGCGAAGCCGGCGCGGCAGAAAGCGGACGCGGACACCCGCCGCCTGCAGGAAGAGCTCTCCGAGACCCTGGGCGCCACCGTCAGCGTCAAGGCGCGCCGCGGCGGGCGCGGCAGCGTCGTCATCGACTACGCCAGCCTGGAGCAGCTCGACGGGATCGTCGCGAGGCTCAAGCGGCGCTGACCATGTCAAGTATTGCATTGCGTCATCTTTGACCCCATGGCGCCTTCCAAGCTAGAATCTTCGGGTTTGGCGTCACCGCGCCCAACCGCAAGGCCCGCGCCGCCGTCGGCGATTTTCGACGCCCGGCGGCAGGTCATGGTCCAGGCCGTGCTGGTGGCTTGCTGCACCGCAGCAGGACTCGGGCTCGGCGGCAGGGAAAGCGCGGTGGCGGCCCTCGCCGGAGGCTCGGCCGCCCTCGCAGGCACCCTTGCATTCCTGGGGGTCCTCAAGTGGCGCAACCACCCGGCGCCGACGCCCTGGCAGGCCCTCCGGGTCCTGGTGATGGCGGAGGCGGCCAAGTGGACCGTGTCGCTGGTGGGGCTCGTCTCCCTCCTGTCCGGTCGGGCAGGGTTGGAGGCGGCAGGCGCGGCGCCTGGCGCCGTGGTGGCAGGATTCTGTGTCGCGTGGGTGGCCCCGCTGCTCGCGCTAGTGAAAAAGAACTGAGCGTATGGCCGCCCAAAACCCGTCCGACTACATCGCCCACCACCTCACCAACCTCACGGTGAAGGTCGGGGAGGGCGGCTTCTGGACCCTCAACATCGACACCATCATCATGTCGTGGGTGCTGGGCCTCGTCGGCATGGGCCTCATCTGGATGGTGGCAAAGGGCGCGACCGCGGAGGTCCCCGGCCGGCTCCAGTCGTTCATCGAGATGTTCTTCGAGTTCGTGGACGGCACGGTGCGCGACGTCTTCCCGGGCTCGCGCGCGTTCCTGGGGCCGCTCGCGCTCACGATCTTCGTCTGGGTGTTCATGATGAACCTCATGGACCTCATCCCCATCGACTGGGTGGCCACCGTCTCGCACGGCCTGGGCGCGCCCGCCTGGAAGGCGGTCCCCTCGACGGACCTGAACACCACCTTCGCGATGAGCTTCTCGGTGTTCTTCCTCATCATCTTCTTCAGCTTCAAGGCCAAGGGCGCGGGCGGCTTCATGCACGAGCTCTTCACGGCGCCCTTCGGGTCCAACCCGCTGCTGTGGCTCCCGAACCTCGCGCTCAACATCATCGAGCTGCTGGCCAAGCCCATCTCGCTCGGCATGCGACTGTTCGGCAACATGTACGCGGGCGAGCTCATCTTCATGCTGCTGGGCCTGCTGGGCACCATCGCGAGCCTTTCCGTCGGCGGCCTCATCGCCGGGGGCGCCTCGGTCGTCCTCACCTGGGCATGGGCCGTGTTCCACATCCTGATCATCCTGCTGCAGGCCTTCATCTTCATGGTGCTGTCGGTCGTCTACGTCGCGATGGCCCACGAGCACCACTGAAACGCCTCGTCTCACTTCCTCAACTTCAACACCCGCACCTCCGAAAGGAAAAACAATGGCTCAGTACTTCGCCCTCGTCCAAGCCTACACGGCGCTCGGCATCGGCATCATCATCGGCCTGGGCGCCATCGGCGCCTGCATCGGCATCGGCATCATGGGCTCCAAGTTCCTGGAAGCCGCCGGCCGCCAGCCCGAGCTCATCCCGCAGCTGCAGAAGTTCATGTTCCTGCTCGCGGGCCTGATCGACGCGGCGTTCCTGATCGGCGTCGGTATCGCGATGTTCTTCGGCTTCGCGAACCCGCTCCTTTCGGCCGTCAAGTAATCCGGTCCCAACGGAAGGGTCGTTCGCCATGAACATCAACGCGACCTTGCTCGTCCAGGCGCTGTCGTTCGCGTTCCTCATCTGGTTCTCGGTCAAGTTCATCTGGCCGCCGCTCAACCGCGCCATCGACGAGCGCAACAAGCGCATCGCCGACGGGCTGGCCGCCGCCGAGAAGGGCAAGGCCTCGCTGGTCGAGGCCGAGCGCAAGGGCGAGACGGCGATGAAGGAAGCGCGCGAGCGCGCCTCGGGCGTGCTGGGCGAGAGCGAGAAGCGCGCCATGCAGATCGTCGAGGAGGCGAAGTCCGCCGCCAAGGAAGAGGCCGACCGCATCATCGCGGGCGCCCGCGAGCAGATCGCCTCCGAAGTCGCCAAGGCGAAGACGGAGCTGCGCGAGCAGGTCGCCGCCCTCGCGGTGGCCGGCGCGGAGAAGATCCTGCAGCGCGAGGTGGACGCGAAGGCGCACACCGAGATGCTCGGCAAGCTGAAGGCCCAGCTCTAGGACGCGCCATGGCCGAAATCGCCACCCTCGCCCGCCCCTACGCCGAAGCGTCGTTCCGCACGGCGCTGGAGGAGAAGGATCTCGCGGGATGGTCCGGAGGGCTCGCGCTCGCCGGCGCCATCGCCGCCGACCCGCAGATGGCCGACCTGCTCGGCAACCCGCGGCTCGAGCGCGCCCGGAAGCTCGAGCTCTTCTTCGGCGTGGGCGGCGACAGGCTTTCCGCGCTGGTTAGGAACCTCGTGACGATCCTGGTCGAGGGCGCGCGCGCCTCCCTGCTGCCCGAGATCGCCGCCCAGTTCGACGCGCTCAAGCGCGACCACGAAAGCGTGCTCAAGGTGCGCATCGTGAGCGCGAGGCCGCTCGCGGACGCGGAGCGCGACGACCTCGTCGCGGAACTCGCACGCAAGTACGCGCGCACGGTCGAGGCCACGGTGGAAGTCGACGCGGCCCTGATCGGCGGCGCCCGCGTCCACGTCGGCGACGAGGTGATCCACGCCTCGATGCGCGACGCGCTCGACCAGATGGCAGTCGCGCTCGCGCGCTGACGCAGCACACACGTATTCGGAGCCACACATGCAAATCAATCCGGCTGAAATCAGCGAACTCATCAAGTCGAAGATCCAGAACCTCCAGGTGGCTGCCGAGAAGCGCACCGAGGGGACCGTGATCTCGGTGACCGACGGCATCTGCCGCATCCACGGCCTCACGGACGTGATGCAGGGCGAGATGCTCGAGTTCCCGGGCAACACGTTCGGCATGGCACTGAACCTCGAGCGCGACTCCGTCGGCGCCGTGGTCCTCGGCGCCTACGAGCACATTTCCGAGGGCGACACCGTCAAGTGCACGGGCCGCATCCTCGAGGTGCCGGTGGGCCCCGAGCTCATCGGGCGCGTGGTGAACTCGCTCGGCCAGCCCATCGACGGCAAGGGGCCGGTCGAGTCGAAGATGACCGAGCCGATCGAGAAGGTCGCCCCGGGCGTGATCTGGCGCAAGAGCGTTTCGCAGCCGGTGCAGACGGGCCTGAAGTCGATCGACGCCATGGTGCCGGTCGGCCGCGGCCAGCGCGAGCTCATCATCGGCGACCGCCAGACGGGCAAGACCGCCGTCGCGATCGACACGATCATCAACCAGAAAGGCAAGGATCTCTTCTGCATCTACGTCGCGGTGGGCCAGAAGGCCTCCACGATCGCGAACGTGGTGAGGAAGCTCGAGGAGCACGGCGCGATGGCCTACACCATCATCGTCGCCGCCACGGCCTCGGACCCGGCCGCCATGCAGTACATCGCGCCCTACTCCGGCTGCACCATGGGCGAGTACTTCCGCGACCGCGGCCAGGACGCCCTCATCATCTACGACGACCTCACCAAGCAGGCCTGGGCCTATCGCCAGATCTCGCTGCTGCTTCGCCGCCCGCCGGGCCGCGAGGCGTATCCCGGCGACGTCTTCTACCTGCACTCGCGCCTGCTCGAGCGCGCCGCGCGCGTGAACGAGGAGTACGTCGAGAAGTTCACCAACGGCCAGGTCAAGGGGAAGACCGGTTCGCTCACCGCGCTGCCGGTCATCGAGACGCAGGCGGGCGACGTGTCCGCCTTCGTGCCGACGAACGTGATCTCGATCACCGACGGCCAGATCTTCCTGGAAACCGACCTCTTCAACGCCGGCATCCGGCCGGCCATCAACGCGGGCATCTCGGTGTCGCGGGTGGGCGGATCCGCGCAGACGAAGATCATCAAGAAGCTCGGCGGCGGCGTGCGCCTGGCGCTCGCGCAGTACCGCGAGCTCGCGGCCTTCGCGCAGTTCGCCTCCGACCTCGACGAGGCCACCCGCAAGCAGCTCGACCGCGGCCGCATGGTGACGGAGCTCATGAAGCAGCCGCAGTACCAGCCGCTGCAGGTCTGGGAGATGGCGCTCACGCTCTTCGCCGTGAACAACGGCTACTACGACGACATCGCGGTCAACAAGGCGCTGTCGGCCGAGCGCGCGATGCGCGACTACCTGAAGGGCAAGTACGCCGACCTGGTCGACCGCATCGAGGGCACGAAGGACCTCTCGAAGGACGACGAGGCGAAGCTCAACGACGCGATCAAAGACTTCAAGAAGAACGGCAGCTTCTAGGTTGCCGGCAGCGGGAACCGTGTTCGACCGGACGCCCAGGGCGCCGGTCAACACGTAGAAGCAGGACAGGGACAGGGCGAGGCAAGGCGAACAGGACGACTTCGATGGCAGGCTCCAAGGAAATCCGGAACAAGATCAAGAGCGTGGCGAGCACGCGCAAGATCACCAAGGCCATGGAGATGGTCGCCGCCTCCAAGATGAGGAAGGCCCAGGAGCGCATGCGCCACGCGCGCCCGTACGGCGACAAGATCCGCAACATCGCCGCGCACCTGGCGAACGCCAACCCGGAGTACCGCCACCCCTTCCTCGTGACGAACGAGGGCGCCAGGGACGTGGGCGTGATCCTGGTCACCTCCGACAAGGGCCTGTGCGGGGGCCTCAACACGAACGCGCTGCGCCTGCTCACCCAGAAGGTGAAGGACTGGCAGGACGAGGGCCGCAAGGTCCGCTTCACCGCGTTCGGCAACAAGGGCTTCGCCTTCCTGCAGCGCTTCGGCGCCAACATCGTCTCGCACCTGACGCACTACGGCGACACCCCGCACCTCGACAAGCTCGTGGGACCCAGCCGCGTGATGCTTCAGGCCTACGGCGCGGGCGAGGTCGGCGCGGTCTACGTGGTGTACACGCGCTTCATCAACACGATGAAGCAGGAAGCGGTCGTCGAGCAGCTCCTGCCGCTTCCGGCCGACCGTCTCCAGGACTCCGACCGCACGGTGCGCGGCGGCTGGGACTACCTCTACGAGCCCGATGCGAAGACGGTGCTGGAGCAGCTGCTGCGCCGCTACCTCGAGGCGATCATCTACCAGGCGCTCGCGGAGAACATCGCGAGCGAGCAGTCCGCGCGCATGGTCGCGATGAAGGCGGCGAGCGACAACGCCTCCAACGTGATCGACGAACTCACCCTTGTCTACAACAAGTCCCGCCAGGCGGCGATCACCAAGGAACTCTCGGAGATCGTCGGTGGCGCGGCGGCCGTCTAGAGATTCGACTTCCGGGAAATCAACATGAATGCGACCCAAATGGCAGAAGGCAGGATCGTGCAGTGCATCGGCGCGGTGATCGACATCCAGTTCCCGCGCGAGGCGATGCCGAACATCTACGACGCCCTGACGCTCGTCGAGGAGGCCGACTCCTTCGCGGAAAAGGGCCTCACCTTCGAGGTCGAGCAGCAGCTGGGCGACGGCATCGTCCGCACCATCGCGATGGGGTCCTCCGACGGCCTGCGCCGCGGGATGAAGGTGCGGGGAACCGGCGCGCCGATCTCCGTTCCCGTGGGCCCCGGCACGCTCGGCCGCGTGATGGACGTCCTCGGCCGGCCGATCGACGAGCGCGGCCCCGTGGAGACCAAGGAGCGGCGCTCGATCCACCAGCCGGCGCCCAAGTTCGACGAACTCTCCCCCTCGGTGGAGCTCCTCGAGACCGGCATCAAGGTGGTCGACCTCATCTGCCCGTTCGCCAAGGGCGGCAAGATCGGCCTGTTCGGCGGCGCGGGCGTGGGCAAGACCGTGACGATGCTCGAGCTCATCAACAACATCGCCACGCAGCACTCGGGCCTGTCGGTGTTCGCGGGCGTGGGCGAGCGCACCCGCGAGGGCAACGACTTCTACCACGAGATGAGC
>JAABQW010000064.1 GCA_011391275.1 Betaproteobacteria bacterium | reverse complement strand
AGTGGCGGCGAAGGACATCGAGTACATCGCGCCGGCGTTCCTGCCGGAGTGCTTCTTCCAGAACGAGCCGCCGCAGCCGGTCTAGGTCTTGGACTTGAAGTTGCACAGGCGATCAGCTGAATCACTCTCAGGTTCTGGCGCTGAAATCCTCGATTCCTCGGGCCCGGATTCCAGGGCTTGCCCCACCTACAACTCATTGCAACACCATGTATAATTCAGGCCTCGCTTGTCGTAGCGCAGTAGTGCAGCAGCGAAGGGTCGTTGCCAAGGTTGAAGTCCAGCGTTCGAGACTCTTCTGCCGCTCCAGAATTCCCTTCGGGGGGAGGTCCATCCTCCCCCCGAATCGTTTCAAGCTCGCGGCCGGACCACGGCCGGGCGCCACAGGCGCGGTAGCAAAGTGGTTATGCAGCGGATTGCAAATCCGTCTACGTCGGTTCGATTCCGGCCCGCGCCTCCAGATTCCATGACCCCCTCCCGCCCCCCGCTCACCATCCGCATGCACGCGGACGACAACGTGGCCATCGTCGCCAACGATGGGGGCCTCCCGGCCGGCACCGTGCTTCCCGACGGCGTCCCCGGGGCCGGGCTCGCGCTCCTCGAGAAAGTCCCGCAGGGCCACAAGGTGGCGCTCGCCGACATCCCGGAAGGCGGCGTCGTGCGCCGCTACGGGGTGCCCATCGGCTACGCGCTGAAGGACCTTCCGGCCGGAAGCTGGGTGCACGAGCGCGTCCTCAAGATTCCCGAGGCCCGCTCGCTCGAGGGCCTGCCGATGGCCACCGTGAAGCCGCCGGAAATGGCGCCGCTCGCCGGCCACACGTTCGAGGGCTATCGCAACGCCGACGGCTCGGTGGGCACGCGCAACATCCTCGCCATCACCACCACCGTGCAATGCGTGGCCGGCGTGGTGGCGCAGGCGGTCGCGCGCATCAAGGCCGAGTTGCTGCCGCAGTACCCGAACGTGGACGACGTCATCGGCCTCGAGCACAGCTACGGCTGCGGCGTGGCCATCGACGCGCCCGATGCGGTGATACCGATCCGCACGCTCAGGCACATCTCGCTCAACCCGAACTTCGGCGGCGAGGTGATGGTGGTGAGCCTGGGCTGCGAGAAGCTGCAGCCCGACCGGCTGCTGCCCCCCGGCTCCTTCCCGATCGCGGACGGGCGCGACGCGAGCCTCGGCCCGGAGACGATCTGCCTGCAGGCGGACAGCCACGTCGGATTCATGTCGATGCTGGACGATATCGTGGCGAGTGCCAGGCCGCACCTCGCGCGCCTGGACGCCCGCCGGCGCGAAACGGTTCCGGCCAGCGAGCTCGTCGTGGGCGTGCAATGCGGCGGCAGCGATGCCTTCTCCGGCTTCACCGCCAACCCGGCGGTGGGTTTCGCGGCGGACCTCCTGGTGCGCGCCGGCGCCACCGTGATGTTCAGCGAGAACACCGAGGTGCGCGACGCCGTGGAGCAGCTCACGAGCCGCGCCGCCACGCCGGAGGTGGCCGAAGCCATCGTGCGCGAGCTGGGCTGGTACGACCGCTACCTCGAGCGCGGCCGCGCCGATCGCACCGCCAACACGACGCCGGGCAACAAGGCGGGGGGGCTCGCCAACATCGCCGAGAAGGCCATGGGCTCGATCGTGAAGAGCGGCACGGCGCCGATCTCGCACGTGCTGCCGCCGGGCGAGAAACTGAAGCCCGGGCAGCGCGGGCTGGTCTTCGCGGCCACGCCGGCAAGCGACTTCATCTGCGGCACGCTGCAACTGGCGGCCGGCATGACCGTGCACGTGTTCACCACCGGCCGCGGCACGCCGTACGGCCTTGCCGAGTGCCCGGTCATCAAGGTCGCCACGCGCACCGACCTCGCCCGGCGCTGGCACGACCTCATGGACCTCAACGCCGGCAAGGTCGCCGACGGCGAGGCGAGCATCGAGGAGATGGGCTGGGAGCTTTTCCGGCAGATCCTGGATGTCGCCAGCGGCCGCCGGAAGACCTGGGCGGAGCACTGGAAGCTGCACAACCAGCTCGTGCTCTTCAATCCCGCGCCGGTGACCTGAGGGCCGGCTGCCGGGCTCAGGTGCTCCCGCGCTCGACGAGCCGGAAGCCCACGTCGACGATCCGCTCGGGAACCTCCCGCCCCTGGATCCTCGCAAGCAACGCCTGCGCCGCCAGGCGGCCGATCAACGCCTTCTCGATGGCGATGGTCGTGAGGGAAGGCGAGGTGTGGGCGGCGAAGTCGAAGTCGCCGAATCCCATCACCGCGATGTCCTCCGGAATCCGGATGCCGCGATCCCGCGCCTCGGCGATCACGCCCTGCGCAAGGACATCCGAGCTGCAAGCCACCGCGCTCACGCGGGCGCCGGACCCGAGCAGTTCCGCGAGGCCCTCGCGACCGCGCTGGAACATGCCGGGTGCGGGCTCGAGGCTCGTGGGCAACTCGTGGATGCCGTTTTCGGCGAGCACCGACAGCAGGCCCTGCCGGCGCACGCCCGCGCGAAGGTCGTTGCCCCACACGAGGCCGATCTCCCGGTGCCCCCTGGCGAGGAGGTAGCGCGCCATCGCCTCGCCCACCTTCTCGTGGGAAAAGCCGACCAGCATGTCGATCGGCGACGGGGTCAGGTCCCACGCCTCGACGACCGGAATGTGCGAGGCGATGAGTCGACGGCGCGTGTCGGGGGCGTGCGCGATGCCCGTGAGGTAGATGCCTTCCGGCCGGCGCCCGACGATTCCCGCGATGAGCTCGTCCTCCCGCTCCCCGTAGGAGGAAAGCCCCAGGAGGACCTGGTACCCCTCCTGCCGCAGGTCATCCGAAAGCGCCTGGATGGTGTCGACGAACATGGAGTTCGTGATCTGCGGAAAGACCGCCGCGATGATCCCGCTGCGCCGGGAGCGCAGGCTGCCGGCAATCTCGTTCGGCACGTACCCGGTGCGCGAGACCACGGCCCGGACCCGTTCCAGGGTATCGGGCGTGACGAGCTCGGGGTGGTTCAGGGCCCGCGACACGGTGATGGGAGACACACCTGCGACCTTCGCTACGTCTCGGATCGTCACCGCCTTGCCCGTGCGCGCGTGGCGAGGCAGGGCATCCGGGGCTTCGGGGTCCTGGGGCAGATTGCCTGGCGGCGTTCGGGCCATGGCCGATTGGCGGGCGTCAGTCGGGGAACAGTGGGGGAGCATAGCCCCGGGGTGCGGCCGCTGGCAAATGCTACCGGTAACACCCTATGTAACACGTGGGCCAGGATACACAGGAGGATTATTGACAGGGCCGCGATGTTACCGATACCATTTTGACGGCGCCAGGTGCGCCCGAGGACTCGTCCCATGATCCCGAGTACGCCCGGACGCAACGATCCGGGAGCCCCTGTCGTCACCGACCTGCGCGTCGTCCCCGTCGCGGGGCACGACAGCATGCTGCTCAACCTGAGCGGCGCCCACGGGCCGTTCTTCACCCGCAACATCGTCATCGCGCGCGACAGCGCCGGCCACACCGGCGTGGGCGAGGTGCCCGGCGGCGAGAAGATCCGCCAGACGCTCGAGGATGCCCGGCCCCTCGTGGTCGGCCAGCCCGTGAGCTCGTTCAACCGCGTGCTCCAGGAGATGCGCCGCCGGTTCGCCGACCGCGACGCCGGCGGGCGGGGACTCCAGACCTTCGACCTGCGCACCGCGATCCATGCCATGACGGCGGTGGAGTCCGCGATGATGGACCTGCTGGGCCAGTTCCTCGGCGTGGCCGTCGCGGACCTGCTGGGCGAGGGCCGGCAACGCGACCGCGTCGAGGTGCTGGGCTACCTCTTCTACGTCGGCGATCGCGGCCGCACGGACCTCCCGTACCGCAGCGAGCCGGACGCCCCCAACGACTGGTTCCGGCTTCGCAACGAAAAGGCGATGGATGCCGCGGCGGTCGTGCGGCTGGCCGAGGCCACGCACGAGCTCTACGGCTTCAACGACTTCAAGCTGAAGGGGGGCGTCCTGCGCGGCGAGGAGGAAGTGGAAGCCATCCGCGCGCTGCACGAGCGCTTTCCCGGCGCGCGCGTCACGCTCGACCCCAACGGCGGGTGGCTCCTCGCGGATGCGGTCCGCCTGTGCCGGGACCTGAAAGGCGTGATGGCCTACGCCGAGGACCCCTGCGGCGCAGAAGCCGGGTTCTCCGGCCGCGAGGTGATGGCCGAATTCCGTCGCGCCACGGGGCTCCCCACCGCCACGAACATGGTCGCCACGGACTGGCGCCAGCTCGCGCACGCGCTCCAGCTGCAGGCCGTCGACATCCCGCTCGCCGACCCGCACTTCTGGACGATGCAGGGCTCGGTGCGCGTGGCCCAGACCTGCAACGACTGGGGCCTCACGTGGGGGTCGCACTCGAACAACCACTTCGACATCTCGCTCGCCATGGTCACGCACACGGCCGCGGCGGCGCCGGGCCGCGTCACGGCGATCGACACGCACTGGATCTGGCAGGACGGCCAGCGCCTGACGAAGGAGCCGTTCCTCATCCGCGACGGCCACCTCGCGCTGCCCGGCAAGCCGGGGCTCGGCGTGGAAATCGACGAAGCGCAGCTCGCGAAAGCGCACGAACTCTACAAGTCCCACGGGCTGGGGGCGCGCGACGACGCGGTCGCGATGCAGTACTTCATCCCCGGCTGGAAATTCGACAACAAGCGGCCCAGCATGGTCCGCTGAGCATCCGCGACTTCAAGGAGAACCCCGTGAGCAAGATCGGCTTCATCGGTTTGGGAATCATGGGCGCGCCCATGGCCGGCCACCTGCAGAAGGCGGGCCACGCGCTTTTCGTGAACACGATCGGCCCCTATCCCGAGGCGCTCACCCAGGGGGGCGCGAAGGTCTGCGCGAGCGGCGCGGAAGTCGCGAAGGCGGCGGACATCGTCTTCGTCATGGTCCCGGACACGCCGGACGTGGAGAAGGTGCTCTTCTCTGCCGGGGGCGTGGCCGAGGGGCTCTCCGCCGGCAAGATCGTCGTGGACATGAGCTCGATTGCGCCCATCGAGACCAAGGAGTTCGCCAAGCGGGTCAATGCGCTGGGCTGCGAGTATCTCGACGCGCCGGTTTCCGGCGGCGAGGTGGGCGCCAAGGCCGCCACGCTCACCATCATGGTGGGCGGGACGGAGGCGACCTTTGCCAAGGTGAAACCGCTCTTCGAGCTCATGGGCAAGAACATCACGCTCGTGGGCGGCAACGGCGACGGCCAGACGTGCAAGGTGGCCAACCAGATCATCGTGGCGCTCACCATCGAGGCCGTCGGCGAGGCGCTCCTGTTCGCTTCGAAGGCCGGTGCGGACCCGGCAAAGGTCCGCGAGGCGCTCATGGGCGGGTTCGCCTCGTCGCGCATCCTGGAAGTGCACGGCGAGCGCATGGTGAAGCGGACCTTCGCCCCGGGCTTCCGCATCGAGCTGCACCAGAAGGACCTGTCGCTGGCACTCGGCTCGGCCCGCAAGATGGGCGTGAGCCTGCCCAACACGGCGACGGCGCAGGAGCTGTTCAACTCGTGCGCGGCCCACGGCGGCAAGGCGTGGGACCACTCCGCGATGGTGCGGGCGCTCGAGAAGCTGGCCAATTTCGAGATCGGGCAGAAGGCCTGACGGGGAGGGGGTTGCCGTGAAGTCGTGGCAACGGTACGCAGGAGTCTTCCTGCTGGCGGTCGCGGGGCTCGTCATCCAGCAGTCCGTCTGGGTGCTGCGCCTCATGGACCACGGCCAGCCGGGCTCGGGTTTCATGCCCTTCGGCCTCGGGGTGATCCTCGCGGTGCTCGCGATCTCCCTCATCGCCACGAATCTCGGTCCCGAGGAAAAGGTGGTCCCCTTCTGGGAGCCCAAGGCATGGCTTCATCCGCTCCTCGCCATCGCCATCACGGTGGTCTACGCGATCGTCTTCGATGACATCGGCGCGATCACGAGCGTGGTCGTCCTCGTCACCGGGTGGCTGCTCCTGGTGGAGCACAAGGGCGTGGTCGTGTCGGCCGCGACGGGCCTCGCGACGGGCCTGGTCGTCTACCTGGTCTTCGACCGGTTCCTGCAGACCCCGTTTCCGCGCGGGCTGCTCTACTAGCGGCGCGAGGGAGACACCCATGCAGGCCATTGAAGAGGACACCGGGCGATGATCGACTTCGCGGGACTCTGGCACGGGTTCCAGATCGCCGCCACGCCGATGAACCTCATGTGGGGGCTGATCGGCTGCGCCCTGGGCACGGCGGTGGGCGTCCTGCCGGGGCTGGGGCCGGCGGCGACGATCGCGCTGCTCCTGCCCATCAGCATGAAGATGGGAACGCCCGTCACCGCGATCATCCTGATGTCGGGCATCTTCTACGGCGCCATGTACGGCGGGTCGACGACCTCCATCCTGCTGAAGATCCCCGGCGAGGCGGCGTCGGTCGTCACCTGCATCGACGGCTACGAGATGGCGAAGAACGGCCACGCCGGCGCGGCCCTCGGGGTGGCCGCGATCGGCTCCTTCGTCGCCGGAACCATCGGCCTGGTCGGCCTCACCATGATGGCCCCGCCGCTGGCGGAGGCCGCGCTCAAGTTCGGCCCATCCGAGTACTTCTCGCTCACCGTGCTCGGGCTGCTGCTGGCGACGTACCTCACCGGGGAATCGGCGCTCAAGGGCCTGACCATGGCGATCCTGGGCCTCATCCTGGGTTGCATGGGTC
>JAABQW010000063.1 GCA_011391275.1 Betaproteobacteria bacterium | reverse complement strand
ACGCCTTCCGGCAGTGGCGCTTCCGGCACGCCACCACGGTGGAGCGCATCATCGGTTTCAAGCGCGGCACGGGCGGCACGTCGGGCGTTGCCTACCTGCGGCGCCTGCTCGACGGCGTCCTCTTCCCCGAGCTCTGGCACGCCCGGACCGCCCTGTAGGCCGGCCCCGGCACCCGGCCGAGGTGGATGGCCGCGGAAATCTTGCGTAGTGTGCGGGGTGAGCCCCGCGCTTTTCCATGCCGCCCATCCCCCACGAAACCGAACTGAAGCTCGTCCTCGCCCCGGGCGAAGCCGCCAGGGTGCCGTCGGCCGCGCCGCTCGCCGGCATGGCGGGCCGCTCGAACCGCGTCAGCGCCCTCTATTTCGACACCCCGACGCGCGAGCTCTCCCGCCACGGCCTGGGGCTCAGGCTGCGCCGCATCGGCCGCCACTGGCGCGCCACGCTGAAGGCGGCGGGCGAATCGGGCGGGGGGCTGCACCAGCGGCCGGAGTGGGAATACCCCATGCCCGGTCCCCTCCTGGACCTCTCGCGCTTCGCCGCGACGCCGCTCTCCGACCTTCCCGGCGCCGAGACCCTGCACGAACGGCTGTCGCCCATCCTCGCCACGGAGTTCCGGCGAACGACCTGGGATCTCGCCCCGCAACCGGGCTCGCGCCTGGAGGTGGCGCTGGACGAGGGGCGGATCGTGGCGCGCGGCCGCGAGTCGCCGATCGCGGAAGTCGAGATCGAGGTGCTCGAGGGCCCGGTGTCGGCCGCCTTCGACCTGGCCGAGGCCCTCGCGAAGACGCTCGCGTTGCGCCCGGAGCCGGCGTCCAAGCTCGCCCGCGGGATGCGGCTCGCGGTCGCGACGCGGCCGCGGCCGGTGCACGCGAGCCACGATTCCATCGCCGATGCGCAGGACGCCGGCGAGGCCGCTCGCCGGATCGCCGCGGCCTGCCTCGCCCAGGCCCAGGCGAACGAATCCGGCGTGCTCGAGTCGGCCGACATCGAGTTCGTCCACCAGCTTCGCGTGGCGCTGCGGCGCCTGCGCTCGGCCCTGCGGCTCTTCCGCGAGGCGCTCCCGCCCGGCGAGGACGCGGCCTTTGCCGAGGACCTGCGCTGGGCGGCAGGGGCGCTCGGGCGCTGCCGGGACTGGGACGTGTTCGTCGCCGAAACGCTGCCGTCGCTGGCCCGGGCGCACGGCGACGCGCAGGCCGGCAAGGCGATCCTGGCCCGTGCCCGCGCCCGCCAGCGCGAGGCGCGGCGCGCCGCCCGCGAGGCGATCGTCTCCCCGCGCTACGGACTGGCCATGATCCGGCTGGCGCGCTGGGTGTCGGCGCCCCCGGGAACTGCCGACGGCGTCGAGCCCCTGAAGGAGTTCGCCTCGCGCCGGCTGCGCAAGGGCGCGCGGCGGGTCGAGGCGGGGTCGGCGGCCATCGCCACGCTCGACGCCGCGGCGCGCCACCGCCTGCGCATCGAGGTGAAGCGCCAGCGCTACGCGGTGGAGTTCCTGGGCTCGCTCTTCAGGGCGCCGCCGGTACGCCGGCACGCGCGGGCGCTCGCGCGCGTGCAGGATGCGCTGGGGCTCGCCAACGACTGCGCCAACGCGCTGGCCCACGTGCGCGAGCTCTCGCCGCCACCCGGGTTCGAGGAGTTCGCCCGCGGCTGGTTCGCGGCCCGCGAACTGGCCGGCATCGAGGCGGCCTCGCGCCTCCTCGCCGCCGCCGCCGGGGAGCGCCGCTTCTGGCGCCGCAAGCGGGAGGCCGTCGCGCTCTCCCCGCCCGCTTGATCCAAGACAAGGAACGCGCCCCCCCTGGTGGGAGACTGAAAACGCACGCGCCGTCCCAATCCATGCGCCTCGCCCCGCTTCCCGCCATCGCCCTCTGCGCCGGCCTCGCCTGGCCGGGCGCCGTTGACGCAGCGGACGTGCAGCGCGGACGCATCCTCTACGAAGGCAACTGCGCCGGCTGCCACGCGGTGAGCGTCCACGGCCGCGAGAAGCGGGAGGCGCGCGACTTCGATGCGGTGCGCGCCTGGGTCGTCCGCTGGAGCGCGAACCTGCGGCTGAAGTGGACCGAGGAGGAAGTGAACGACGTCGCCGCGCACCTGAACGCCGCCTACTACGGCTTCCGCTGCCCGCCGGCCTATTGCACCGTGACGGGCGAAGGCGCCCGGAACGGGACGCGACTCGCGCTGGACGGCCTGTCCCGCTGACGTGACCTTGATGGGCGGCCAGCCCGCCCGGGGAGAATCCGCGATGTTCGAATCCGCCGAGATCGGCCACAAGCTGTCCAGGTCGGAATACAAGCGCGAGGAGCCGAAGCTGCGCCAGGAACTGCTGCGCGCGCAGTACGACCTGCTCGACAACGGCAGGTTTCCCGTCGTGATCCTCGTGAACGGGGTCGACGGCGCCGGCAAGGGCGAGACGGTCAACCTCTTCAACGAGTGGATGGACCCGCGCCACATCCACACGCACGCCTTCGGCGCCATGATGGACTTCGAGCGCCAGCACCCGGAAATGTGGCGATTCTGGCGGACGCTGCCGCCCAAGGGGCGCATCGGGATCCTGTTCGGCTCGTGGTACACCGACCCGATCCTCAAGCGCGTGATGGGCCACGAGAAGCGCGCCGAGTTCGAGCGCCGCCTCGACCGCATCCGCCACTTCGAGCGCATGCTGGTCGCCGAGGGCGCCCTGGTCCTGAAGCTGTGGTTCCACCTGTCCAAGCCCGCGCAGAAGAGGCGCTTCAAGGAGCTCATGGACAGCAAGAAGACGGCCTGGCGCGTCGGCCCCGGCGACTGGGAGCGCTTCAAGCACTACGACGAGTTCGTCGACGTCTGCGAGGACGCCCTTCGCGAGACGAGCACGGGCGAGGCGCCGTGGCACGTGATCGAGGGCTCCGATCCGGAATACCGCTCGCTCACCGCGGGCAAGCTCCTGCTCGATGCGCTCGTCGCGCGGCTGAAGGGCGCCGCGCCCAAGGTGTCGCCGCCGGCCCCGCCGCCGAAGGCGCCCCTCGACAAGAGGAACGTCCTCAACAGCCTCGACTACGCGCGCGCTCTCAGGCCGAAGGCCTACGACAAGCGGCTGGAGTCGGCGCAGGCGCGCCTGAACCAGCTCACGCGCCACAGGAAGATGCAGGAGCGCTCGCTGGTGATGGTCTTCGAGGGCATGGACGCCGCGGGCAAGGGCAGCACGATCCGGCGCATGACGCGCGCCATGGACGCGCGCTACTACCGCGTGATCCCGGTCGCCGCGCCCACCGACGAGGAGCGCGCGCAGCCCTACCTGTGGCGCTTCTGGCGGCACATCCCGGGCCACGGCAAGGCGGTGATCTTCGACCGATCGTGGTACGGGCGGGTGCTCGTCGAGCGCGTCGAGGGCTTCTGCTCGGACGCCGACTGGATGCGCGCCTACCCCGAGATCAACGACTTCGAGGAGCAGCTCGCGGACGCCGGCGCGATCGTGGCCAAGTTCTGGATGGCCGTGACGCCGCAGGAGCAGCTGCGCCGCTTCAAGGAGCGCGAGAAGATCGCCTACAAGCGCTTCAAGATCACCGACGAGGACTGGCGCAACCGCAAGAAGTGGCCGCAGTACGAGCGCGCCATCTGCGACATGATCGAGCGCACGTCCACGGAGGTGGGCCCCTGGAACCTCATCGCCGCCAACGACAAGCTGCTCGCGCGGGTGACGGTCATCGAGAAGCTCTGCGACCACATCGAGTCGCAGCTGTGAGGCGCGGTTGAGCGCGACGAGCCTCTTCCGCGCCGAGGTGGCCACCGCCATGGCGGTGGCCCTCGTGCTGGGGCTCGCCCTCCTGGCACTGCGCCCCGCGGACCGCGCGAGCACGCGCAACGCCCTCATCCTGCTCGTCTTCTGCGCCATCGCCGCGGCGGCCGACACCGCCATCGGCACGATGGGCG
Organism: Betaproteobacteria bacterium; assembly: GCA_011391275.1. Lineage (GTDB taxonomy): Bacteria > Pseudomonadota > Gammaproteobacteria > Burkholderiales > Usitatibacteraceae > FEB-7. The sequence continues at coordinate 2,774 of JAABQW010000063.1, read as the reverse complement.
GGCGCACCATCGCCGGCATGCTCGCCGACGCCTCCACGGTCCTGGTGGGCGTCGTTCTCATCCGCATGGTGGGCATCCTCGTCTTCCGCATCGTGCTGCCCGCCGTCCGGGTGGCGCCCGCGCGCATCGTCGAGGACCTCGTCACCGCGGGGCTGGCGATCGCCTGGGGCCTCGTGTGGCTGCGGCTGGCGGGCGTGGACCTGGGCAGCCTCATCACCACCTCGGCGGTCATCACGGGCGTGGTCGCCTTCTCGATGCAGGAGACGCTCGGCAACATCCTGGGCGGCCTGGTGCTCCAGCTCGACCAGTCGATACGCGTGGGCGACTGGATGAAGGTGGATGACACGAGCGGCCGCGTGGTCGAGATCCGCTGGCGCTACACGGCCGTCGAGACCCGCAACCGCGAGACCGTCGTGATCCCCAACGGCTGGCTCGTGAAGAACCGCTTCACGCTGGTCGGCTCGCGCGCCGACGCCTGGCCCCTGTGGCGGCGCTGGCTCTGGTTCGAGCTGGACCTCGCGCACCCGCCCATCCGGGTCTGCGAGATCCTGGTGAAGTCGGTGACGGACGCCGAGATCCCGAACGTCGCCCGCGACCCGCCGCCCACCGCGGTGCTGATGAAGGTCGAGCACGGCATCGGGCGCTACGCGCTGCGCTACTTCCTCGACGACCCGCGTCCCGACGACGTCACCGACTCGGTCGTCCGCGCCCACGCGCTCGCTTCCCTCACGCGGCACAACATCCCCATCGCCTCGCCCCGCGAGGAGCGACTCCTCATCAAGGACAACGAGGCGCACCGCGCCGCGCAGCACGCGAAGGAGATCGCCCGGCGCCAGGCGGCCCTCGCGCGCGTGGACCTGTTCGCCACGCTCTCGGAAGCCGAGCGGGGGGAGCTGGCGGAGCACCTGGTCTACGCGCCGTTCGTGAAGGGCGACACGATCACCCGCCAGGGGGCCGTGGCGCACTGGCTCTACCTCGTGGTGAGCGGCGAGGCCGACGTGTGGATCGACGCCGGCGGGGAGCGCACCCACGTGGCCACGCTCATCCCCGGCAGCGTCTTCGGCGAGATGGGGCTCATGACGGGGGAGCCGCGCCGGGCCACCATCACGGCCCGCGCCGACATCGAGTGCTACCGGCTCGACAAGGCGGGCTTCGAGAAGGTGCTGCGCTCGCGCCCGGACATCGCCGGCGACATCTCCGGAATCCTGGCCTCGCGCAATACCGAGCTTGAAGTGCGGCGCGAATCGGCGGGAATCCCGGGCAAGCGCTCGTCGCCCGGCGAGGACATCCTCGCGAAGATCCGCAGCTTCTTCGGCCTGGACGCCTGATTCGAGGTGGGACGGTTCCAAACTGACCCGGTCAATTGACCCGGTCTGTTCCCCGAATTGGTGCGCGCCGTTATCTTTGTGCGAACAGACCGGGTCAATTGACCGGGTCTGTTTAGGAACCGTCCCCAGGAACCGTCCCCAATTCCAACCCGGATCAGGCGTCGAGCGTCAGCCGGATGCGGTTGCGCCCGAAGAGGTAGGCATAGTCGTTGTCGACGGTGAGCCCGTGGGCGAGCAGCACGCCCAGCCCACCCTCGCGCCGGCTGTGGGCCAGCGCCTCGAGCATCTCGCGCGTGGCCGCGGCGAAGGGGTTGAAGGGCGGCGCCTGGTCCTCGTAGGTCATGCGGATGGCGCCGGCCTGCGCGGCCAGCGTGATCCAGACCGGGGCGTCGGAGCCGCCGCGATGGCCGTGCTTGACCGTGTTGAGGAAGAGCTCCTCGACCACCAGGTTGAGCTTGAGGCAGGGCTGCCGCCCGACGCCTGCCCGCTCGCAGAAGGACTCCAGGAAGCCGCGGGCGTCGCGCAGCGCATCCAGCCGGGACGGAAACATGCCTACTCTCGATGTGATCTCGGTCACAGTAGCCCCTTTTGCGGCATTATAGAGTGGTTGTCCGGGCAATCCACCGCCCTCCAAGGAGGCATATTCATGCGCAGATCGTGGATCATCGTGCTGGCCCTGGCTTTCGCGGCTCCCGCCGTGGCGAGCGAGATCGGCCAGGTCAAGGTCGCCAAGGGCGCCGTTCAGGTCGAGCGCGACGGCAAGCGCGTCGCCGCGACGGTCGGCATGCCGGTTCGCACCTCCGACGTGCTCGTCACGGGCGCGGACGGTTCGGCCGGCGTCACCTTCTCGGACAACAGCCTCGTCTCGGTCGGCCCCAACAGCGTCTTCTCCATCGACAAGTACCGGTTCGACTCGACCACCCACGCGGGCGAGTTCGAGGGGTCGCTGCGCAAGGGCAAGCTTGCCGCCGTCTCCGGCAAGATGGTCAAGCAGTCGCCCGAGTCGATGAAGATCCGCACGCCCTCCTCGGTCATGGCCGTGCGCGGCACCGAGCTCGTCGTGCAGGTCGACGAGCCGGCCACCGCTCCCGCCAAGCGCTGAGACCCGCGCCTATGCGCCTCGCGGCCGCCGCGCTCCTGCTGCTCGCCGTCGCGGGGTGCGCCGAGGCGCCCAAGGCGCCCAAGGTCGTCGGCCCGGAACTTTTCGCAGTCCTCCCCGGCCCGAACGGAAGCGTGGGCGCGATCGTGGTGCGCTCCAACGGCTCCGAACAGGTGCTCGACACGGCCTATGCCGCGAGCCGCGTGCAATCGGACGGGCGCACCGTGGCCGCCAAGGTCACGGCCGACGAAGTCCGGCGCGGTTTCGGCGGCACGCTCGACGCGCTCCCGGGCCGGCCGGCTTCCTTCCTGCTCTACTTCCTCGAGGGCAAGGACGAGCTCACGCCG
>JAABQW010000062.1 GCA_011391275.1 Betaproteobacteria bacterium | reverse complement strand
GGCGCCTCTAGCCCTTGTCGGGGTCGGCGGCGGTCACGAGCTCGCGCTCGTCGAGCTCCTCCTCGATGGTCCGCGCCGTCTCGTCGTTGATCTCGTCGGCCTTGAGGAGCTCCAGGAGCCGCGTGCGCTCCGCCGCGATTCCCGCGAGGCGCAGCTGGCGCGCCGCGCCGATGCGCTCGGCGCGCATCGCGGCGAGCTCCGGCGCGCTCTCGCGCAGGTCCACCTTGCCCTGGTAGCGGCTCAGGAGAGCGCGCGCGAACGTCCGGTCCTCCTCGTGCTCCAGGCCGTCGATGGCAGGCCTCACCACGGCAATGGCCGCCTTCGCGAGCTCCACCCGCGCGTGCGCGTCCTCGATGGGCCCCTCCGGGTCGTCCTTGGCGCGCAGGCGCGGGATGATCCAGGGGAGCGCGAGGCCGTTGAGCCCCAGCGTGAGGATGATGATGGCCGCCGCGAGGAACACGACGAGGTCGCGCTCGGGGAACGGTTCTCCCGCCTGCGTGAGGAGCGGGACCGAGAGCGCGGTCGCGAGGGTGATCGAGCCCCGGACTGCCGCCCAGCCCACGAGGAACATGCGCCGCGAGTCCGGCCCCTCGCTGCCGCCGGCCCAGCCCCAGCCGAAGTGGAAGCGGGCGTATCCCGACCCCCACACCCAGCCGAGCCGGATGGCCATGAGCGCCGCCCACAGGGCGATGGCCCACGTCGCCAGGTGCAGCGCGTCGTGGTTGGACACGCCCGCGATCATCTGCCGCAGCTGCAGCCCCAGCAGCACGAACACCAGCCCGTTGAAGAACCAGGCGATCATCCGCCACACCTCGCGGGCGTGGCGCCGGCTTTCCACCGAGAGGCCCTTCACCTCCTGGCCGCCCGCCCACAGGCCCGAGGCGACCACTGCGAGGATGCCGGAGACGTGGAACGCCTCCGCCACCAGGTACGCCGAGTAGGGCACGAGCACCGTGAGCAGCGTCTGCACGACCGGGTCGTCCTTCCTGAGGCGGATGAGGCGCTCGCGGAACTTGCGCCCGAGCCACTCGATGATGATCCCCACGCACAGGCCGCCCCCGGAAAGGATCACGAACTGCCCGGTGACCAGGTCCATGGTGGTGTGCCCCGCGGCGACCGCGGCCGCGACCGCGAGCTTGAAGGCGACGAGTCCGGTGGCGTCGTTGAGCAGGCTCTCGGCGTTCACGATGTGCGCCACGCGCGACGGCAGGGGCATGGTCGCGGTCGTGGCGGCCGTCGCCACGGCGTCGGTCGGCGAGATGATCGCCCCGAGGGTGAACGCGACCGCGAGGGGGATGGTCGGGATGAGCCAGTGGATGAAGTAGCCCACCGCCACCACCGTGAGCACCACGAGTCCGAGCGCCAGGAGGAGCACCGGCTTCAGCACGTGCAGCAGGTCGCGCCGGGGCAGCACGCGCGCGTCTGCGAAGAGGAGCGGGGGGATGAAGAGCAGGAGGAAGACCTCCGGATCGACCCTCACCGCCTGCAGGCCGGGCAGGAACGAGGCGGCGGCACCCACGACCACGAGGAAGATCGGCAGCGGCATCCGCGACCAAGGGGCGAGGACGCCCCCGACGGCGGTCAGGACGATGGCAGGTGCGAGGTCGACGACTTGCATGGCGCTTCGGGCGCGGGCCGGACGGGGGGAGGACGCCATGATCGCCCTCCGGGGGCCGGGGCATGTTGCGGGAGCGCAAGAAAGGAAAAAGCCCGCCGAAGCGGGCTTTTCCGTGAAGCGGCACCCTCACCCCCGACCCCTCTCCCAAGGGAGAGGGGAGCAACTTCTCACTCTCTCAAGGGAGGGGGAGCCGGTTCTCCCTCTCCACACGGGAGAGGGCCGGGGTGAGGGCAACGGACTTACATGTCCATGTCGCCCATGCCGCCCATGCCGCCCATGCCGCCGCCCATGCCGCCGGCCATGCCCTTGTCTTCCTTGGGCAGCTCCGCGACCATCGCGTCGGTGGTGAGCATCAGGGCCGCGACCGAGGCCGCGTTCTGCAGGGCGCAACGCGTGACCTTGGTCGGGTCCAGCACGCCCATGGCCACCATGTCGCCGTACTCGCCCGTCTGGGCGTTGTAGCCGAAGTTGCCCTTGCCTTCGAGCACCTTGTTCACCACGACGCTCGGCTCGTCACCGGCGTTGCGGGCGATCTCGCGCATCGGCTGCTCGATCGCGCGCAGCACGATCTTGATGCCGGCTTCCTGGTCGGGGTTGTCGCCCTTGGTCTTGGCGACCGCATCGCGGGCCCGCAGGAGTGCCACGCCGCCGCCGGGAACGATGCCCTCTTCCACGGCCGCACGGGTGGCGTGCAGCGCGTCTTCCACGCGGGCCTTCTTCTCCTTCATCTCGACTTCGGTCGCGGCACCCACCTTGATGACGGCCACGCCGCCGGCGAGCTTCGCCACGCGCTCCTGGAGCTTTTCCTTGTCGTAGTCGCTGGTGGCTTCCTCGATCTGGGCGCGGATGGTCACCACGCGCGCCTTGATCTGGTCTTCCTTGCCGGCGCCGTCGATGATCGTGGTGTCTTCCTTGGCGATCTCGATGCGCTTGGCCTTGCCGAGGTCCTTGAGCGTCACGTTCTCGAGCTTGAGGCCGAGTTCTTCCGCGATGACGGTGCCGCCCGTGAGGATGGCGATGTCTTCCAGCATGGCCTTGCGGCGGTCGCCGAAGCCCGGGGCCTTGACGGCGCAGGTCTTGAGGATGCCGCGCAGGTTGTTCACCACCAAGGTCGCGAGCGCCTCGCCGTCGACGTCTTCGGCGACGATGAGGAGCGGACGGCCGGCCTTGGCCACCTGCTCGAGCACCGGCAGGAGGTCGCGGATGTTGGAGACCTTCTTGTCATGCAGGAGGACGAACGGGTCCTCGAGGATGGCGATCTGGCGGTCCGGGTTGTTGATGAAGTACGGCGACAGGTAGCCGCGGTCGAACTGCATGCCCTCGACGATGTCGAGCTCGTTGTCGAGCGACTTGCCGTCCTCGACCGTGATCACGCCTTCCTTGCCGACCTTGTCCATCGCGTCGGAGATGATCTTGCCGATGTTCGCGTCGGCATTGGCGGAAATGGCGCCGACCTGGGCGATTTCCTTGGAGGTCGTGCAGGGCTTGGAGATCTTCTTCAGCTCCTCGACGGTGGCGATGACCGCCTTGTCGATGCCGCGCTTCAGGTCCATCGGGTTCATGCCGGCGGCGACGTACTTCATGCCTTCGGTCACGATCGACTGGGCCAGCACGGTGGCGGTGGTGGTGCCGTCACCGGCGACGTCCGAGGTCTTGGAAGCGACTTCCTTGACCATCTGGGCGCCCATGTTCTCGAACTTGTCCTTGAGCTCGATTTCCTTCGCGACCGACACGCCGTCCTTGGTGACGGTGGGGGCGCCGAAGGAGCGCTCCAGAACCACGTTGCGGCCCTTGGGGCCGAGGGTGACCTTCACTGCGTCGGCGAGCACGTTGACGCCGGCAATCATGCGGACGCGGGCGTGTTCACGGAATTTGACTTCTTTGGCAGCCATGGATGCTCCTCTACGAATATGTTGGGGGACGCGGTCAGGCCACGACGGCCATGATGTCTTCTTCGCGCATCACGAGCAGTTCCTCGCCGTCGATCTTGACGGTGGTGCCCGAGTACTTGCCGAAGAGGATCTTGTCGCCGACCTTCACGTCGACGGGGAACAGCTTGCCCTCGTCGTTCTTCTTGCCGGGGCCGACGGCCATCACCTCGCCCTGGTCGGGCTTCTCGGCGACGGTGTCGGGGATCACGATGCCGGAGGCGGTCTTCCGCTCTTCTTCCAGGCGCTTGACGATCACGCGGTCATGCAGCGGACGCAGTTTCATTTCTGACTCCTCAATTGGTCTGGGTGGTTCGGACAGGCTTCCAGGGATGGGCTCCCTGACGCGAATTAGGCGGCTGTTAGCACTCAACCGCGGCGAGTGCTAATAATAGGGGCTCGGCCCCCGAAGTTCAAGTGCCCCACCCCGTGCCCCGATGATAGTGGGCGCTCACAACACTACCCCTCCGGGGGTGCCCCGCCTGAGCTATTGCCCTCCGCCCTGCCCCGGGGGCTAGATGAGGCTGCCGCCGGTTCGCGCCCCGCGGCGCCCGTCCAATTCCATATATAGGCATGTTCCCGATGAAAAAAGCCCTCCTCGCCGCGGCCCTCCTGGCCGCCCTGCCCGCCCTCGCCGACGACCTCCTGCCCGAAGCGCGCAAGGTCGCGACCACCGTCCCGCCCAAGCTCCTCGCCGTCCTTACCGCCGAAATCGGGAAGAGCGGGCCGGAGGGCGCCATCGGCGTCTGCCGGGAACAGGCGCCTCAGATGGCGAAAGCCGCCTCGGAGCAGACGGGGTGGTCGATCCGCCGCGTGAGCCTCAACAACCGCAACCCCAAGGCCGTCCCGGATGCCTGGGAACGCGCCATCCTCCAGGACTTCGACCGCCGGGCGGCCGCCGGCGAGTCGCCCGCCACGCTGGAAAAAGGGGAAGTGGTGACGGAAGACGGGAAGAAGTCCTACCGCTACATGAAGGCGCTGCCCACGCTGGACCTGTGCCTCAAGTGCCACGGGGCGCAGGCCAACCTGTCGCCGGCCGTGAAGGAGAAGCTCGCGGCCCTGTACCCCCAGGACAAGGCCGTGGGCTACTCGGCCGGGCAGATCCGCGGCGCGATGACGATCAGGAAGCCGCTCTGACCGGCAGGCCGGCCCGCGCCCCGGGCGCGGGTCAGGTCACCAGGCGATTGCTGCGCCCGAACTGGTAGACGACGCGCCGGGAGGCGCCGGGCCGGGTGGGAGCCGACAGGTGCGGGCACGGCGGGTTGCGATAGCCACCCTGCTCCAGGGTGAGGTCCTCGGCGACCTCCGCCCAGACGCCGCCGCGCACCGGGCGGAACAGCCAAAGCACGTAGCCGGCACGGCCGGCCGCGTCGATGAGCTCCTCGCCGTCGGGCACCTCCGCCACCACGGGCGACTGCCCCTCGATGGCGATGGGGAGGTTCCCGAAGGCACCCATGCACTCGAGCGACTCCTGCGCCGTCGAGCCGGGGCGAATGAAGGGGGGTGCCTCGCGCCGCGCGAGGTCCCACGACCCGAGCTCCCACGCCACGTCCAGCACCGCGTTCTCCAGCTCCTCGAAGCGGTCCCAGCGGTCGTTCACCTGCAGCGCCGAGCTGGGCACCGGCTGGTAGGCGACGACGTTCGCGTCCGTCACGTCGGCGAGCTTCGTCTCCACGAAGCCGTGCCAGTGCAGCGTGAGGACGAAGGGAGTGTTGGCATAAGGCACCGCCGCCACGCTCACGCCGACGAGGGGCAGGCGGTTGGCGATGAGCTGCGTCTCGATGCGGTCGAGCAGTTGCATGGTCCGGTTCCTCCTGGAGGTTCGTGGGAAAGAAAGGGGCCGCCTGTACTGATCGCCACGGGGCGAAGCGAATTGCGAGCGCGGGACATTCTTCGCACGGTTTTTCGCCTCCGTGTTGCTAGCACTCCCCGCGGGTGGTTGCCAGCGCGCCGGGAGAGGAACCCCCGCGCGGGATAAAATGCCCGCCACACGCTGCGAAGGCCGGGGCCGATGCCACTGCTGGGACCGAAGGAGAAGGGCGAGCTCGAGACGCTGGTCTACAACCAGCTCGTCGACTACTGGAACGCGCACGGCTCCGGCGTCCTGCTCGCGCCGGGGATGTCGATCGTGCTCGACACGGGCGGGCCGTCGATTTCCGGCGCGGTTCCCGCCCACGCGCTCGCGAGCGTGGAGATCCGCACGCTCTTCACGGCCCTGTGCCACCTGTCCGCCGACGGACCCGGCTCGATGCCGCGCGACAGCCTCGACTCGCTCGCCACGGAGGCCACCAGCGCGCTAGCCGCGCAGGTGAACCGACTTGCGCCGGACTGACCGGCGATGAAGAACCGCGACATCGTCGAGCGCAGCCTCGCCGCCGTGTGGCACCCCTGCACGCAGATGAAGCACCACGAGCGCTTCCCGCTGGTGCCGGTGGCGCGCGGCGAAGGCGCCTGGCTGGAGGACTTCGAGGGCCGGCGCTTCGTCGACGGCGTGAGTTCCTGGTGGGTGAACCTGTTCGGGCACGCGCATCCGGCCATCAACGCGGCCATCACCGACCAGCTGGGGCGCCTGGAGCACGCCATGCTCGCCGGCTTCACGCACGAGCCGGTGGTCGAGCTCTCCGAGCGGCTCGCCAAGCTCGCGCCCGGCCGGCTGGGGCACGCCTTCTACGCCTCCGACGGCGCCTCGGCCACTGAGATCGCGCTGAAGATGGCCTTCCACTACTGGGCCAACCGCGGGCGGCCCGGCAAGAACCGCTTCGTGCACCTCGAGGGCGGCTACCACGGCGAGACCGTCGGGGCGCTCGCGGTGACCGACGTGGCGCTCTTCCGCGACGCGTACGGGGCGCTCCTGCGCCGCAATCTCGTCACGCCCTTCCCGGCGCGCCATGCGGGCAGCAAGGAGTTCCAGTGCGAGGCCTGCGCCGAGGAGGCGGCCGGCGCCCTCGCGCGGCTCCTCGACGAGCGCGCCGACGAGATCGCCGCCCTCATCGTCGAGCCCATGGTGCAGGGCGCCAGCGGCATGCGCATGTACCACCCGCTCTTCCTCGCCCGCGCCCGCGAGCTCTGCGACCGGCACGAGGTGCTGCTCATCGCCGACGAGATCATGACGGGCTTCGGCAGGACGGGGACGATGTTCGCGTGGGAGCATGCATTGCCCTCACCC
>JAABQW010000061.1 GCA_011391275.1 Betaproteobacteria bacterium | reverse complement strand
CGGGACCGGTGGCCTTCACCGCCGAGGCGACGAACTTCGCCTTGGGGAAGGCCTCGACGTTCAACCAGGGCTTGCGGCGCGCCTCGGTCTCGCCCTCGGCGTTGCCCAGGTCGATCGAGGCGAGGTCCACCTCGAACTGCGCCTTCGTCGCCTCGGGCTTCTTCGGGTCGAAGGAAACCGTCGCGTCGAACCTGGTGAAGCGGCCCTCGACAGGCACGTTCATCTGCTTGAAGGCGAAGCGGATGTGGCTCTTTTCCGCCACCACTTTTTGCGGTGCCTGGGATTGGGCGGGGAGGGCGATCAGAAGCGGGGCGGCGATCGCCAGGGTCAGGAAAGTCGTCTTCATGGGTCAGGTCCGGGGCTTGAGGAACGGGATCATCCGGGCGAGCACGCTATCTCCATCGACGACGTGGTGCTTGAGCGCGGCGGCCACGTGGACGATGACCAGCGCCGCCAGCGAGTAGTTCACGAAGCGATGCGCGAGCTTGAGAACGTCGGCCAGCTCCTTGTTCTTGTCGAGCAGGTCCGGGATGGGCAGCACGCCGAAGTAGACGGTCTGGAACCCGGCCGCGGAGCTGAACAGCCAGCCGGTGAGCGGGGCCGCGAAGAAGAGCAGGTAGAGCAGGTGATGCGAGGCGTTCGCTGCCGCGCGCTGCCAGGAGGGCATGGAGGCGGGAAGGGGGGGCACCGGGTGGGTCAGCCGCCAGAGGAGGCGCGCGGCGGAGACGAGGAAGATCGTCACCCCGGCCCACTTGTGCCAGGAGTAGTACTTCAGCTTCGCGGGGGAAAGGGGCAGGTCGACCATGTAAAGGCCGAAGGCGAGATTGCCGACGATGAGCGCCCCGGCGATCCAGTGGAGCGCGATCGCGGTGCCCGTGTAGTCAGCCTTGCCTGCCGAGTTCATCGCTTCTCTTCTCCAGGGCCTCGCGCAGCTGCTTGAGGCGCTTTTCCAGTTCCTTGCGTCCGCACTCGGGCATCTCCTCGAACGCCGGCGCCAGGAAGGCGAGGTGGGGCTCGAAGACGTCCCGGAACACCCGGTCGCCCTCCGGCGTGAGCCTGACCAGCGTCGAGCGCCCGTCTCCGGGACACGCGATCCGCTCGGCCAGTCCGCGGGTTTCGAGCCGGTCCACGACACCGGTGAGCGTTCCCTTGGTGATGAGGGTTCGGCTGCCCAGGTCCTTGAACGACATTCCCGGCGTGTCGCCCAGCGTGACCACGACGTCGAATTGCGGCGGCGTCAGGCCCGTTCGGCGGATGTGGGAGTCGGACGCCCTCTGGAAGGCCTGGTAGCACCGGGCCAACTCGCGGATCACGGGCACCACGATGGCTCTGGACACGAACGGCTCCACATAGTTCTAACGCGAACTATTATTCTCCATGTTCCGGGCTCCTGCAAAGACTTTCATAGGCGCCGTCGCAGAGATCGGGCGGCTGCCATGGCGGCGATCCGGCGCCGCCGCGAGGCCCGCGTTAATGCATGCGAGCGACCTGGCCGCATTGCGATAACCTTCCATTCACCCCGGCTCGCATGCCCGATCGCGTGTCGACGGGATGCGAGGCGAACGATGGTCGATTTCCTGAAGCACACGCGAAAGGCTGTAGTCGGTGTCGCCGCAGTCCTGCTGCCGATCCTGCTGTTCGCACCGCTGCCGGGATGCGCCTACAAGTATTCGGCCGACTCCATCGAGGGCCATGTGGTGGACTCGGACACGGGGAAGCCCCTCGAGGGCGTAATCGTCGTGGCGAACTGGGCGCTCGAATTCGGCTGGGAGGGGGGATCACTGGCCACGCTCTACCTGGCTGAAGCACTGACGGACGGGACCGGTCGGTACTTCATACCCGCGTGGGGGCCCAAGGAGGTCCCCGGAAAGTTGCCGCCGGAGGCACGTTTGAAGAACGATGATCCGGCGCTGTATTTCTACCTGAACGGGTACGAATACCACGTGGTGACAAACAGCCGCTCGGTGAAGGAAATGTGGAAGAAGGGACCGGCGGTTCGCTCGTCGGAGTGGAACGGCAGGACCATCAAGCTCAGGCGATTCGCGGGCACCCCCGAGGAGTACAGGAAGCGTGTGCTGGCGCTATGGCAAGGCAACGTGTTCCTGAGGCCGGACACGATGGTCGAGTGCGAGTGGAAGCGCGTTCCCACGTTGATCAGGACTTTCAGGAAGTCGCATGGCATCGAACTGGTCGCCGATCATGCCGCGCGTCGCCGGTCCGGGCTGGACGTGTATCCGCCGGGAACGAACCCTTGCGAAGGCGAAAGTGAGTTTGTCCACGAGATGCTGAAGTAGGGCCAGGTCCCGTGATGGCGGCCGGATGGGACGTCCGTTTGAGCGGCCGTAATCCCCACGTTGGCAAGGGGACGGGCGGCGTAGGCAGGAAATCGGCGTGAATACAAGTAAGTTTACATAATACCAATTATGCGACTGTTGGATGGGCTGGGAACGGGGCCGAATCGCCCCGATCCTGTGCGCTAGCACACCGACCGGCGCCCCACGTGCCGCGCATGATGAGTTCGAGTCCCGACGCCGGACTGAAACGAGGCCACGTGAGTTCCCAGCCCAAGCCCATCCAGATCATCCTCGCCAGGCAGTTCGCCAGCACGCTGGCGATGCCCATTCTCATCGTCGACACCGAGGGGACGCTGATCTTCTACAACGAACCGGCCGAAGCCATCCTCGATCAACGCTTCGACGAGACCGGCGAGATGTCCGCCGACCTGTGGAGCACGCTTTTCGCCGTCGAGGACGAGGACCGCAAGCCGATCGCGACCGGGGACCGGCCGATGATGCTCGCGTTGACGGAGCGCAAGCCGATCTCGCGAACGCTGTGGATGCGATGCCGGTACGGCGAATGGCGGCACGTGCAGATCACGGCATTCCCGATCCTGGGCGAGGCAAACCAGTTCCTCGGTGCGCAGATGATTTTCTGGGAAGTCTGAGATGCAGATCACCCTTTGGGGGGCGCGAGGTTCGCTCGCAACGCCCGGGCCGGAAACGGCGCGATACGGGGGCAACACCTCCTGCGTGGGCGTGGTGGGCCGCGAAGGTACGGTGCTGGTGCTGGACGCCGGCACGGGCATCCGGCGGATGGCCGCGGCCATTCCCGATTCGGTGCGGCGCGTCGACATCTTGCTCACCCATCTGCACATGGATCACATCCAGGGCCTGGGGTTCTTCGCTCCCTTGTATCGACCCGACATGGACGTGCACGTGTGGGGTCCGGGGAGCGCGACGCAGCGGATGGAGGCGCGCCTGCGGCGCTACCTTTCCCCGCCCTTGTTCCCGGTGAGCATTTCGGAATTGCCGTGCCGGCTGACCATTCACGACGTTTCATCCGGCGAGGTGGACATCGGCGAGTTCCGAGTCTGCGCGGCCCTGGTGTGCCACCCCGGGCCTACCGTCGGGTACCGCATCACCTCGTCCGCGGGCAAGGTGCTGACCTACCTTCCCGACCACGAGCCCGCGCTCGCCGCGCTTCGCTTTCCAAGCCTGCCGCGACAGTGGACTTCCGGAGGGACGCTCGCCGCGGGCTCGGACATCCTGATCCACGATAGCCAATACAGCGCCTCGGAGTATCCCGACCATTGCGGGTGGGGCCACAGTTCGCTTGCGCAGGCGCTTGCGTTCGGGACGCTGGTCCAGGCCAGTCGGTTCGTGCCGTTTCACCACGATCCCAACCATTCCGACGACGACATCGATCGCATGATGGCGCAAGGCCTCGACGAGGCGAGGCCCGCTTTCCAGGTCACGCCGGGCGTCGAGGGCGCGATACTCGATCTCTAGGCGCCGCTTCCCGAGGGGAGTTCCCTGCCCGGCCGCGGCCTGCGAGCCCCCCGGTGCCATGGGCTATGATGGCCGCTCCTTCCTGCAAGTCGACCTCCCATGACCGCCCTGCCGCGCCTGGTCCTCAAGCCCGGCCGCGAGAAATCGCTGCGCCACCGTCACCCCTGGGTCTTTTCAGGCGCCATCGAGCGCGTCGAGGGCGAGCCCGAACCCGGTAGCGCCATTGCCGTGGTGGCACACGACAATGCGCCCCTCGGCTGGGCGGCTTACTCGCCCGAATCCCGGATCCGCGCCCGCGTCTGGTCCTACGACGCGACCGCCACGATCGACGAGGCCTTCCTGCTCGGGCGCCTCGAGGCCGCGGTGCGACGCCGTGACGGGCTGCTCGACGAGCGGCACAACGCGTGCCGCCTGGTCCACTCGGAGTCCGACGGCCTGCCCGGGCTGGTCGTGGACCGCTACGGCGACGTGGCGGTCGTGCAGATTCTCTCGGCCGGTGCCGAGCGCTGGCGGGACTTCTGGCCCGAGGCACTTGTGCGCACGGCAGGCGTCCGGATGGTCTACGAGCGCTCGGATGCGGAGGTGCGGACTCTCGAGGGCCTCCCGCCGCGCACCGGCCCGATGCTGGGCGAACTGCCGGATACCGTACGCATGGTGGAGGCCGGCATCACCTACCAGGTGGACGTGGCTGGCGGCCAGAAAACGGGCTTCTTCCTCGACCAGCGGGACAACCGGGCCCTGGCGGCCTCCCTTGCCGACGGCGCCGACGTGCTGAACGCCTTCTGCTACACGGGCGGCTTTTCGCTGGGGGCGCTGGCCGCGGGTGCCCGCAGCGTGGTTTCCGTGGATACCTCCGAAGACGCATTGGCACTGGGGCGCCGGAACGCCTCGTTGAACGGGCTGGAGGACGCCCGCGCGCAGTGGATGCACGCCGATGTGTTTGCCTACCTGAGGCGGCTTCGCGACGAAGGCCGGCACTTCTCGCTCATCGTCCTGGACCCCCCGAAGTTCGCGCCGACGGAAAAACACGTGCCCAAGGCGGCTCGCGCCTACAAGGACATCAACCTGTGGGCCATGAAGCTCCTGGCTCCCGGCGGGCATCTCCTGACCTTCTCCTGTTCCGGGGCGGTCGGTCCGGACCTTTTCCAGAAGGTCGTGGCCGGTGCGGCGGCCGATGCCAGGGCCGATTTCGAGATCCGTGGGCGCCTGGCGGCCTCCCGGGATCACCCGGTGTCGATCCACTTCCCGGAGGGTGAATATCTCAAGGGGTTGTGGATTCAGGCGATATGAAACTTAATAATTACATGAAGTTGATGCGTTAACCTCATGTAACACGTTAGGTTTCTGGGTGGCGATCAGGGGTCAGGAAATGCGGTCGATGACGGGAAAGCCTTCCCGTTCAGCCGCTACAGCCAGTCGCTCGTCCAGGCACACGAACGGCAGCGTTCCAGGCGATCCGTCGGCGGCCACGACGGCAGCCGCCAGTTGCAGGCCATCGGCGGCCCGCAGGGAATGCACCCTCAGCAGCCGCAAGGCGGTTTCGCGGACCGGGTCGGACGCGAGGATCTCGTTCCAGGCGCCGGAGAGCATCCGCAGGCGGGAGACGGCCCGCGTGGCCGCCTGCGGGGACAGGTGGCCTTCACGTTCCCGCCGTGCGATGGCCGAGACGCACTCCACCGGCGTTCCCCACCACGCGACCACGGCCGGGTCCTGCTCGAGCAACCCCAGCAGCCCCTCGCCCGCCAGTTCGTCGACGATGAGTGGAACGATCGCCGAGGCATCCCAGAATCTCATCGGCCCTGGCGCCTTTCCTCGATCAGCGCGTCGAGGACGCTGGCCGTTGCGCGCGGCGCGGGCTGGCGGAGGGTCTCGAAGTCGATGGCCGCTTCGTCTGCCGGCCGTCGCAGGAGGCCGGCGCGCTCGAGCGTCAGGGCGCGCGGATCGGAATCGGCGCTGGCCGCGACCTTCCGGATGATGGCGATGGGGACATCCCGGTCGAGGACCAGGACGGGTTCGCCGGCCCGGACCATGGCGAGGTAGGCGCTCAGGCGATTCTTGAGCTCGGAGATGGTGGCGGATTTCATTATGGCCATAATAGCCATGTTGCTTGCCCCCTACAAGCGCTCGTCAATGAACTCCTGGAGTAAACATCAATGTTATTCATTTACAAAACAATGTATTGGTGGTTGTAGTTAAAGTATCAATGGAAGTCATGGCTGGTCGTCTGCAGCGACCCGAGCAGCCGCGAAAGATCCTCGAACCGCCTTGCCAGCACATGAACCACCAGCCCCTGCTTCTGGACCTGCCCGCCCACCGCGAGCAGCCGCGAGCCCAGGATCGGCCGGCGGTTGCGCTCCACGATGTCGTTCCAGATCACCAGGTTCACGTAGCCGGTCTCGTCCTCCAGGGTCACGAAGAGGACCCCGCTCGCCGTGGCCGGGCGCTGCCGGCAGGTGACGAGCCCGGAGGTGCGGATCCACTGGCCGTGGCGGGCGGCGGCCACCTCATCGGCCGACCGCAGTCCCTTCGTTTTCAGGCGGCTTCGCAGGATGGCCAGCGGATGCCGGCGCAGGGTGAGGCCGAGGGCGACGTAGTCCCCCACGACTTCCTGGCCCTCGGTGGGTGGCGCAAGCCCTGCGCGGGCTTCCTCGACCCCCGCGGGAAGCGCCAGCCTCGTCGCCTCGTCCACCGCCAGCGTCGACCAGAGGGCCTCGCGGCGGTGCCCCGCGAGCGTGGCCAGGGCGTCGGCCCGGGCCAGGCGGGACAGGTCGGACTTGTCCAGCTCGGCCCGCCGAGCCAGGTCATCTACGGATTCGAATGTTCTTTCTTTTCTTGCTATTGAAATTGATTTCGCATAATTCACTTTAAGTCTGTTGACCATCCCCAGGCCCAGCCGGATCGCCGGTTCTCCCCCCGGGCCGGGCTCCAGGGTGCAGTCCACCTCGCTCGCCAGGACATCGACCGGCCGCACCTCGACCCCGTGCCGGCGCGCGTCCTGCACGATCTGGGAC
>JAABQW010000060.1 GCA_011391275.1 Betaproteobacteria bacterium | reverse complement strand
GAAGTTCGACCCGCCCGCCGCGCCCACGGGAAAGAAGGTGCTGGTCGTCGGCGCCGGGCCCTCGGGGCTCTCGGCGGCGTATCACCTGGCGCGCCTGGGCCACAAGGTCGCGATCCACGAGGCCGGGCCCATGGCCGGCGGCATGATGCGCTTCGGCATCCCGGCCTATCGCCTGCCGCGCGACGTGCTCGACGGCGAGGTGAAGCGCATCCTGGACATGGGCGTGGAGCTCAAGCTGAACGCCAAGGTCGACGACGTCCTCGCGACGCAGAAGGAGGGCGGGTTCGACGCGGTGTTCCTCGCCGTGGGCGCGCACATCGCCAAGCGCGCCTACATCCCGGCCAACGAGGCCGCGAAGATCATGGACGCGGTGCAGGTGCTGCGCGGCATGGAGGGCGAGTCCAAGCCCCTCCTGGGCCGGCGCGTCGTCGTCTACGGCGGCGGCAACACCGCCATCGACGTGGCGCGCACCGCCAAGCGCCTGGGCGCGGAGGAGGCGATGATCGTCTACCGCCGCACGCGCGAGAAGATGCCGGCGCACGACTTCGAGGTGCAGGACGCGATCGAGGAGGGTGTCCTCATCAAGTGGCTCTCCACCATCAAGGAGGCGGGCGAGGGCGCGATCACCGTCGAGAAGATGAAGCTCGACGAGAAGGGCGTGCCGCAGCCCACGGGCGAGTTCGAGACGCTCAAGGCCGACTCCGTGGTGATGGCGCTGGGGCAGGACGTGGACCTCTCGCTGCTGGACCGCGTGCCGGGCATGCAGATCGAGGGCGGCGTGGTGAAGGTGGGCCCCAACATGATGACCTCGCACGCCGGCATCTTCGCCGGCGGCGACATGGTGCCCGCGGAGCGCACCGTGACGGTGGCGATCGGCCACGGCAAGAAGGCCGCGCTCCACATCGATGCGTGGCTGCGCGGCGAGGCTTACGACCCCGGCCCGAAGCACGAGCTCGCGGAGTTCGCGAAGCTCAACACCTGGTACTACTCGGACGCCTCCAAGACGGTGCGCCCGATGCTCGACATGCAGAAGCGCATCACCTCGTTCGACGAGGTCGTGATGGCGCTGGACGAGACCACCGCGCTCTTCGAGGCCCGCCGCTGCCTGTCCTGCGGCAACTGCTTCGAGTGCGACAACTGCTACGGGGTGTGTCCCGACAACGCGGTCATCAAGCTGGGGCCGGGCAACCGCTTCCGCTTCAACTACGACTACTGCAAGGGCTGCGGCGTGTGCGCGGCCGAGTGCCCGTGCGGGGCGATCCGCATGGTGCCCGAGGAGATCTAGCGGCCCGGCCGCCGGCTTCGCCGGCCGCGGTCAGTAGTGCTTGCGCGGGGCGACCGGGATCGGCGTGGTCGGGCGGCAGTAGGCGCGCACCACGGAGCCCTGCGATTCCAGCATCGCGCCCTCGGGCTCGAGGTAGAGCGCCCACGCGCCCCCCACGTACTTTTCCTGGGCGGCGCTCGCGGTGCGCTGCAGCGATACGTCCCTGCCGTCCACCGTGACCGTCGCCGCGCTCCCGTCGGGGGCGCGCCGCACGTGCAGCTCGCGGCCCTCCGCGCAGCGATAGGCGATCGACTCGGGCAGCACGGCCATCTCGGGTCCGTAGACGCAGCCGGAGAGCAGGAGGGCGGGAAGGAGCAGGGAGGGGCGCATGGTCGGGGTCCGCGATCGAGGTGCCCGATCATACCGTGGCGCCCCCGCCCGGCGCGTCGACGATCCGGAAACGGTCGTGCGATCATCCCGGCACCGCCAACGCGAACGGATTCAACGTGCCCGAAGTCGATCTCTACCTGGACCTCCTGAAGAAGGCGCTGACCGCCTCGCTCTACGACGAGAGCGCGGGCCAGGCCAGCAACCGCATCAAGGTGAACAACGAGGTCGTGACCCTGCCCCCGGGGGTGGCCCTGGTTCAGTACCGGCCGCTTGACCAGATGGCGCGCGCCGAGGGCCGGGACTGGCCCCTCTTCGGCTTCTCCATGGCGGGCCTGCGGCGGATGGACAACATCCAGTCCTGCCTGGGCGAGATCCTGGAGGACGGCGTGCCCGGGGACCTGATCGAGACGGGCGTGTGGCGCGGCGGCGCGACGATCTTCATGCGCGGGATGCTCGCGAGCCGCGGCGTGACGGACCGCACGGTCTGGGTGGCGGACTCGTTCGAGGGGCTGCCGCCGCCGAGCGCGGACGACAAGGCGCATGGCGGCAAGGACCCCGACCACAGCCAGGAGGCGTACCTCAAGGTTTCCCTGGAGCAGGTGCAGGAGAACTTCCGCCGCTTCGGCCTGCTCGACGGCCAGGTCCGCTTCCTGAAGGGGTGGTTCCGCGACACGCTGCCGGCGGCCCCCATCGAGCGGCTGGCGCTGCTGCGGCTGGACGGCGACCTGTACAGCTCGACGATGGACGCGCTCGGCGCGCTGTACCACAAGGTGAGCCCCGGGGGATTCGTGATCGTGGACGACTATCACGCGTGGGAGGGCTGCCGGAAGGCGGTGGACGAGTTCCGGGCGGGCCACGGGATCGCGGCGCCGATCGTCCAGGTCGACTGGACGGCGGTCTACTGGCGGGTGTGACCCCGCAGCACCCGGCCCGTCTCGAACACCGACGCCGGCCAACGCTCGCCCTGCCAGGCAAGGCAGCGCTTGAGGTGGAAGTCGAAGAGGAGCGGGTTGTGGTGCTGGATGTGGGCAAGCCGCGCGGCGTCGTCCGCCGCCAGCACGCCCTCCTCTACCAGGCCCTTCATGCCCATCACAGCGACGATTCCCGGCCCGGGGTAGTCGGAGCCGTTGAGCAGCCACGGGTGCCACTCGTGCCTCGAGAGGAGGGTCGCCAGCGCGCCGGGCTGGCGGCCGCCCAGCACCACCGCCGAGAGGTCGCCGAAGAGCCTGCCACGGTGCTGCGGCTCGGCCATGAGGCGCGCGAAGAGATCGAAGCTCGGCCGGGGCTTCAGCGAGCGCGGGTTGTCGAGGTCCGGGAACTCGCCCTGCATCGCGCAGTGGGAGACGATTACCGTGGCGCCTTCCTCGAGCGGCGCGCGCAGCCGCAGGGGGTTGCCGAGATCCTGCCGCCCGTCCTCGACCAGCGCGTGCTGCCAGCCGCCGTGGCTGATGAGCGGCAGGCGCAGGCGCGCGAGTTCCCGGTAGAAGGGCCTGCAACGGGGGCTCGCCGGGTCGATGCCCATGAAGTAGGGGACCCACTTCACGGCGCGCGCACCTGCCGCCGCGGCCGAGCGCAGGCGCGCGATGGCGTCGTCGCGATAGGGGTGCACGGAGGCGCACCACAGGAACCGCCCCGGGTCGCCGGCCGTGATGCCCGCCACGTACGCGTCGGGGACCAGGAACACGGTGCGCCCGCGGTCGAGCCGCCCGTCCTCGCCCCGGTACCCGTCGAGGGCAAGGAGCAGGAACCGCGCCCCCCTGGGGAACTCGTCGGCGAGGGCGGACAGCCGGCTCGCGTAGCGGCGGCTCCAGTTGGCCGGGTCGTCGCCGAGGCAGGCGGCGTTGGCCATCAGCGCGAAGTGCGCGTAGGAGAAGGGGTTGGCGATCGACTTCATCGCCGGGTTGACCCACGGGTCGCCGGGGCCGCTGCCCTCGCCGGCCACGTGGACATGCAGGTCGAGCACCTGCCGCGGGTCCAGGCCGGCCCACGCCCTCGCGATCAAGGTCGGATCCACCCGGTGGCCCGGGTCGCCGGCGTTGGCGCACGGGTTGACGAGCCCGAACCAGTCCCGGCAGCCCGCCAGCGGGAGGGCAGCCGGGAGAGCGAGGGCGGCGAGGGCCTGGCGTCGGGTGGTCACGGGCGGCCTCCGGTGAGGGCGCCAGGAGATGTTACCCGCAGGAGCCTCGACCGAAGGGGCTCCTTGCCCTTCCATCGGGCGTCCCCGACAATAGGGCCGGAACCGCAAACAACCACAACGAGATGGCTCTCCCAGCCCGCAGCTATGCGAACGCGCTGGTCATCGGGGTGGCCGGCAGGCTCGACCAGGACAACTGCGACGCCTTCCGTGCCGATCTCATGACGCACGTCGAACGATCCGCCCACGACGGGGGGGCGGTGATCCTCGACCTCACCGGCCTCGAGTACGTCTCGAGCGCCGGGCTTCGCTGCTTCATGCTCGCCTCGCGCCAGGCGAAGGCCCAGCACGGGCGGATCTTCGTGGCTTCGCTGCAGCCGATGGTGGCCGAGATCTTCGAGATCAGCCACTTCAACATGGTGTTCCAGGTGTTTCCCACCGTCCGCGAGGCGCTCGCGGCCGCTTCCACCGAGGCCGCCGCGGCCTTCGACAAGGCATGAACCTCGACGCCGAGGGACGAGACCGGGAATAATCATGTCAATGCGCATCCGGTTCTGGGGCACCCGCGGCTCGATCCCGGTGGCCCTCACCTCGTACGACATCCGCGACAAGCTGGCGCGCGCCCTGGTCGAGGCCTCGGGCCGCACCTTCGCCTCCTACGAGGAGGCGCACGCCTTCGCCTCGACCGAGCTGGACTTCTCGATCACGCACACGTTCGGCGGCCACACGCCGTGCGTGGAGCTCGACCTCGGCGGCGACGAGTACTTCGTCTGCGACATGGGCAGCGGCGCGCGCCCCTTCGGCGTGCACGTCCTCGCGAAGCAGGCGAGGCGCCCGGCAACGGTGAACGTGTTCATGTCGCACGTGCACTGGGACCACATCATGGGCTTCCCCTTCTTCGGGCCGGCCTACGTGCCGGGCACGAGGATCCGCATCCACAGCTGCCACGACGTCTGCGAGCAGGCCTTCCGCCTGCAGCAGGCCGCGCCCTGCTTCCCGGTCGACTTCGCGCAGCTCGCCGCCTCGATCGAGTTCGTGAAGCTCGAGCCCGACGTGCCCCGCGACGTCTCGGGCCTCACCGTGACGCCGCACCTGCAGCTGCACTCGGGGGATTCCTGGGGCTTCCGCTTCGAGAAGGACGGCAAGCGCGTCATCTATTCCACCGACTCCGAGCACAAGCTCGAGAACCGGGCCGAGGCCGAGAGCTTCGCGGCCTTCTTCCGCGACGCGGACGTGGTGATCTTCGACGCCATGTACGCGCTGGCCGACGCGATCAGCGTCAAGGCCGACTGGGGGCACTCGAGCAACATCGTGGGCGTCGAGCTCTGCCAGATGGCCAACGCCCGCCACCTCGTCCTCTTCCACCACGAACCCGCCAACGACGACGCGACCCTCGAGGGACTCCTGAAGGAGGCGCGCCGCTTCGAGGAGCTCACGCGCTCCGGCCAGCCGCTGAAGGTCTCCGCAGCGTGGGACGGGCTGGAGATCGAGCCCTGAGCGTCTCGGGTGCGTTCCGCGTTGCCGCCATCGCGCTGCTCGCGGCGCTCTCGCTCCTGCTCGCGACGTCGCCCCCGCAGCTCGAGCGCTTCCGCAGCCTGGTCTTCGACGGCTGGCAGCGCGCCATGCCGCGCGAGCGCGTCGCCGACCGCGTCGTCGTGGTCGCGATCGACGAGAAGTCGCTCGGCGCGCACGGCCAGTGGCCGTGGCCGCGCGACCTGGTCGCGGAGCTCGTGTCGCGCATCGCGAAGGCCGGGCCGCTGGTGGTCGGCATGGACATCTTCTTCCCCGAACCCGATCGCTTCTCGCCGGGAGTCATCGCCGCGCGGCTGGAGGGAAAGGCGCCGGACATCGCGGCGAAGCTGAAGGGCCTGCCCTCCAACGACGCCCTGCTGGGGCGCTCGCTCGCCGCCGTGCCCTCGGTGCTCGGGGTGGCCGGCCTGGAGACGGGCGACGCGCGCTTCGCAGGCCCGCCTCCGGCGCCCCCGGTGCGCTTCCTCGAAGGGGCGGGCGGGAAGCTGCGCGCCTATCCGGGCCACCTGCGCAACGTGCGCGAGATCGACGCGGGAGCCGCGGGCCACGGGCTCTACAGCCTGGACCTCGAGGGCGGCGTGGCGCGCCGCGTGCAGCTTCTCGGGCGCTTCGACGGCGCCACGGTGCCGGCGCTCTCGGTGGAGATGATCCGGGTCGCCCTCGGTTCACCCCCGCTCACCGTCGCCCCCGTGCGCGGCGGGACCCTCGAGCTGCGCTTCGGCGAGTACGCGGTTCCCGCGCAGGCCGACGGCAGGGCCTACGTCCGCTACGGCCACTCGACGCCCGGCCGGTTCGTGTCGGCCGCCGGCATCCTGGACGGCTCCGCGGACCTCTCGGCGCTCGGCGGCAGCCTCGTCGTCGTCGGGTTCACCGGCCTGGGCC
The DNA here is from genome assembly GCA_011391275.1 of Betaproteobacteria bacterium. Lineage (GTDB taxonomy): Bacteria > Pseudomonadota > Gammaproteobacteria > Burkholderiales > Usitatibacteraceae > FEB-7. The sequence goes on along the minus strand of JAABQW010000060.1, from coordinate 601 downwards.
TCGTGGACCTCACCACCACGCCCCTGGGCGAGACGGCCTTCGGCGTCGAGAACCACGCACAGGCCATGGAGGCGATCCTCGAGGGGCAGTTCCTGCGCCGCGTCGACCTCGCGCCGCGCATCGAGGCCGCGGTGCTCGTGGCCTTCGGGCTCGCGCTCTTCTTCCTGATCCCGCGCTCGAACGCGCAGCGGTCGGCGGCGTATTTCGTGGCGGGCATCGTGGCCGTCGTCGCGGCCGGCGCCGCCGCGTTCCTGTTCCTGGGGCTTCTCTTCGACCCGGTGGCGCCCGCGCTCGGCGCCGCGGCGGTCTTCGGCGTGATGCAGGCGGGCTCGCTCGCCGAGGCCCAGCGCCAGCGCCAGCAGCTGCGCGAGCAGGCCGCGCGCATGGCCGGCGAGCTCGATGCCGCCAAGCGCATCCAGATGGGGCTGCTGCCCGACCCGCGCGAGGTGCTTGCCGGGGAGCGGCGGGCCGACGTGGCGGCCCTCCTCGAGCCCGCGCGCACGGTGGGCGGCGACTTCTACGACTGCTTCATGCTCGACGAGCGCCGGCTCTTCTTCGTGGTGGCGGACGTCTCCGGCAAGGGCCTGCCGGCGTCCCTCTT
>JAABQW010000059.1 GCA_011391275.1 Betaproteobacteria bacterium | reverse complement strand
GCGGGTTGAAGGGCTTTGCAAGGTAGTCGTCGGCTCCCATCTCGAGGCCGACGATGCGGTCCACGTCGTCGCCCTTGGCGGTGAGCATGACGATGGGCAGGTCGTTGGCGGCGGCCCGCAGCCTGCGGCAGATGGCGAGCCCGTCCTCGCCGGGCAGCATCAGGTCGAGGACGAGGAGGTCGTAGCGCGTGCGCTTCAGGTTGTGGTCCATGGCCGCGCCGTCGGGGACCGTCTCCACGCCGAAGCCCTGCTCGGAAAGGTAGCGCTTGAGGAGGTCGCGAAGGCGCAGGTCGTCGTCGACGACGAGGATCTTGTGCTTGGGCGGGGTCGACATGGGAACCATCGTAGCGGTCGCGGCGCTTCCGGGCCGCCGGTGCGTTGTAAGGAGATGTTAACAGCGGGGCGCCAACCGGCCTTCCGCTTACAACCGGTTACTTCCGGAGGGCGCGCCGGAAACGCCTTGGCGCGTTATGGGGAATAGGCTCGATTCGCATGCAACCCGAGCTCTTCGAAAACCACCTGGAGATGACCATGAAAGCCCTCAAGTTCCTCACTGCCGCCGCCCTTGCCACCCTTGCCGTCACTGCCTATGCCGGTCCCTACGGTCCCGGCCCCGGTTGCGCGGCAGGCGCCGCACCCGGCACCGGCGACTGCCCGGCCAACGGCACGGGCGCCAGCGGCCCCCGCGGCGAGCGCTTCGCCGAGCGCATGCGTGCGGCCGACACAAATGCCGACGGCATGATCAGCCGCGAGGAAGCGGCCGGCCTGCCCCGTCTCGCCGCCCGCTTCGATTCCATCGACGCCAACGCCGACGGCAACATCACCCTGGCCGAGATGCAGGCGGCCCGCGCCGCCCACCGGCAAGGCAACCGCGGCGAAGGCTGGAAGAAGTGGGACGCCGACGGCGACGGGCGACTTTCCGCCGCGGAGACCGCGAACGCGCCGCGCCTGTCCCAGGAGTTCGCGACGATCGACGCCAACGGCGACGGGTTCCTGACCGTCGAGGAACTCCAGGCGGCCCGCGGCCAGTTCGCCGGCCGGGGCGGTCGCCGCGGTTCCTGACCTTCCTGCCGGGATGTTCCGGTACGCCGGGGGCTCTTCGGAGCCCCCGGCCTTTATCTAGAAACAACTTTAGAAAACGTTCTTTGTAGGCTGTTTTAAAAGCCATAATTGCAGACCTATCGTAGCGCCACGCACCGGTATAATGGCGGCATCCTTCCCAGGCCGCCGCCCTTGAACCTCCTTGCGATCGAGACCTCCACCGAGCTCTGCTCGGCCGCCCTTCTGCGCGGCGACGAGCTCTTGACGGAGGAGGTCCTGGCTCCCAACCAGCACGCCGAACGCCTCGCCCCGATGGTGCGCCAGCTGCTGTCGCGAGCCCGGCTGTCGACGGGCGACATGGACGCTTTCGCGTTCGGCCAGGGGCCAGGCTCGTTCACCGGGCTGCGCATCGCCTGCGGCATGGCCCAGGGTCTCGCCCTGGGCGCGGCGCGCCCCGTTGTTCCCGTTCCTTCGCTCATGGCGCTGGCCGAGCAGGCCAACGCGAGCCGGGTGCTGGTCGGCCTTGATGCGCGCATGGGGGAGACCTACCTCGCCGCCTACTCGCGCATGGGCGGCGACTGGCAGGCCGCCATCGAGCCGGGCCTTTTCCCGCAAGGGTCGCTTCCGGCGCTGCCGGGTCGGGACTGGGTGGCCACGGGCAGCGGCTTCGACGCATTCGACTGGCTGCGCGGCGCGTACTCGGCCCAGGTCAGCCACCGCATCGAGGGCGACCTGCCGCGGGCCGGCGCGGTGGCCCGGATCGCGGCGCGCAGGCTCGCGCGCGGCGAGGCCGTGGCACCCGAGGAGGCCGCCCCGCTGTACCTGCGCGACAAGGTCGCGATGACGACGCGCGAAAGGCTGGCGGCGCGGTGAACGCGCAACTGCGGCCGCAGGCGAGCTACCGCGCGATGCAACGCGCGGACCTGGCCGCGGTCGCCGACCTGGAGAAGTCCCTCTATGCCTTTCCCTGGAGCCTGGGCAACTTCCGCGACTCGGTGGAGGCGGGCTACGACTGCTGGGTCGCCTGCGACGGCGAGCGCGTGATCGGCTACGCGATCCTGATGGTGGCCCTCGACGAGGCCCACCTCCTGAACTTCGCCGTGGCCTCCGGCTGGCAGAACCGGGGCATCGGCCGCGACTTCCTCGCCTTCATCCTCGGCGTGGCGCGCGGGGCCAAGGTGGAGATGGTGTACCTCGAGGTGCGCCCGTCGAACCTTGCCGCGCGCCACCTTTACCGCAAGGCCGGGTTCCAGCAGATCGCCATCCGGCCCTCCTACTACCCGGCCCAGGGCGGGCGCGAGGACGCGCTCTTCCTGGGCATCACCCTCTGAAGCCATGGACGACCGGATCCTGCGCGAACTCGAACTGCTGCCCGTGGCCCGCCTCTACGGGCTCTCGTCGCCCCCGGTCCGCGCGGAAGCCGCACCGTCAACCCCGGAACCGGCGCGGCCCGGGCCTGCCGCCGCGGAAACGGCGCCGGCGCCCCGCCGTGCCGGCACCCAGGCATCGCCGGCCCCTCACCGCGTCGTCGCATCGCCTTCCGTCGAGCCCCCGTCCGGCATCGCGTCGATGGACTGGGAGGCGCTTCGCGCGGCAGTGCGCGACTGCCGGCGCTGCGTGCTGTGCGAGCAGCGCAAGCAGGCGGTGTTCGGCGCCGGCGGTCCGACGGCCCCGTGGCTCTTCGTGGGCGAGGGTCCGGGGGCCGACGAGGACGAGCAGGGGGAACCCTTCGTGGGCCAGGCAGGCAAGCTCCTCGACGGCATGCTCGCCGCGCTCAAGCTGGCACGCGGCCGCGAGGCCTGCATCGCGAACGTCGTGAAGTGCCGGCCTCCGGGCAACCGCGTTCCCGCCCCCGAGGAGGCGGCCGCCTGCGCGGCATGGCTCGACCGGCAGATCGAACTCGTGCAGCCGAAGCTCATCGTGGCGCTCGGCAAGACCGCGGCCATCCGCCTCACCGGCGCCGAGGCGAGCCTCGCGAGCCTGCGCGGGAAGGTCTACGCCTACCGCGGCATCCCGCTCGTCATCACCTACCACCCGGCCTACCTGCTTCGCAACCTCCCGGACAAGGCGAAGGCCTGGGAAGACCTCCTGTTCGCGAGGAGGACGTTCGCGGCCGCCTGAAGTCCCGCGCGCCCTTGAATCGAGCCCCCGCCGTCCCCACTATTGGCCATGCTCTCCAACCCCCCATCGGGAGGAACCCGCTCCATGCGCAAGATCCTGACTGCATTCGCCCTCGCCGGCGCGCTCGTGCTCTCCGGCTGCGGCTACAACGACTTCCAGACGAAGGACGAGCAGGTGAAGGCCGCCTGGTCCGAGGTCGTCAACCAGTACAAGCGCCGCGCCGACCTCATCCCCAACCTCGTGAACGTGGTGCAGGGCTTCGCGCAGCAGGAGAAGGACGTGCTGCTGGGCGTGACCAACGCGCGCTCGAAGGTGGGCTCCATCCAGATGACGCCCGAGGCGCTCAACGACCCGAACGCCATGAAGAACTTCCAGGCCGCGCAGGGCGAGCTTTCCGGCGCGCTTTCGCGCCTGCTCGTGGTGGCGGAGAACTACCCGCAGCTCAAGAGCGACGCCAATTTCCGCGACCTGCAGGCGCAGCTCGAGGGCACCGAGAACCGCATCACCACGGCGAGGAACCGCTACATCAAGACGGTGCAGGACTACAACATCCTCGCGCGCCAGTTCCCGACGAACCTCACGGCCATGCTCTTCGGCTACAAGGAGAAGGCGAACTTCACCGTCGAGAACGAGAAGGCCATCGCCGAGCCGCCGAAGGTGGACTTCTCGCCCAAGCCGGCCGCTCCCGCGCCAGCCAAGTGAACTGCGTCGCCGGCCGCCTCCTCGCGGGGGCGGCCGCGTCCTTCCTCCTCGCGTTCGCGGCGCTGGCCGCGGACCCGGTGGATCCCATCCCCGTGCCGAAGCTGACGGGCCGCGTGGTCGACCTCACCGGCACGCTCAGCCAGCCCGACCGCGACGCCATCGCCGCGCGGCTCGAGGCGTTCGAGAAGGCGAAGGGCTCGCAGGTGGCGGTCCTGCTGGTCCCCGCCCTGGGCCCGGAGACCATCGAGGATTTCGCCACCCGCGTCACCGACGAGTGGAAGCTCGGCCGCTCGGGAGTGGACGACGGCGTGCTCTTCGTGATCGCGCTGAAGGAGCGGCGCGTGCGCATCCAGACGGGGCGCGGCGTGCAGGGCGTGCTCACCGACGCGCTGTCGAAGCGCATCGTTTCCGATCTCGTCACGCCGCGCTTCCGCGCCGGAGACTTCCCGGGCGGGATCCGCGACGGCGTCGAGGGCATCGTCAAGGCGATCGAGGGAGAGGCGTTGCCGCCTCCGGCGCCATCCGGCTCGCGCGCCAAGCCTTCCGGAGGAGGGTCCGCGGAGAGCTTCTTTTGGCTCGCCTTCGCGGTGGTCCCCGTCGCCGGCATGATCCTGCGCTCGATGCTGGGTCGCTTCCTCGGGGCGAGCCTCACCGCCGGCGCCACCGGCCTCGCCGGGTGGCTCCTGTTCGGCAGCCTTTTCGTCGGAGGCATCGCTGCCTTCGTCACCTTCCTCGTGGTGCTCTTCATGGGCATGCCGGGCGTTTCCGCGCGGCGCGGCGGCCACGGCGGCTGGTCAGGCGGCTCGTGGGGAGGAGGCGGGGGCGGCGGAGGGGGCTTCGGCGGCGGCGGGGGCTTCAGCGGCGGTGGCGGCGGCTTCGACGGCGGCGGCGCCTCGGGAGGCTGGTGATGGACCTGAAACGATTCTGGCGCCACATCGTGATGACGCCCTGGCAGGCCGCGAAGGCCTTCCCGCCAGGCTCGCGCGAGGCCATCGGGCGCGCCGTCGCGGAGCACGAGAAGCGCCATCGCGGCGAGGTCCGCTTCGTGGTGGAGGCCGAGCTCACCACCGCGCAACTGTGGGCCGGCCTCGGTTCGCGCGAGCGCGCCGTGGATCTCTTCGCGATGCAGGGCGTGTGGGACACCGCCGAGAGGACGGGCGTGCTGGTCTACGTGATGCTCGCCGACCACAAGGTGGAGATCGTGGCCGACCGAGGGATCTCCGCGAAGGTGGCCCAGGGGGAGTGGCAGGCGATCTGCACCACGATGCAGGAAGCCTTCCGCGCCGGCCGCTTCGAGGAAGGGGCGGTCGCGGGCGTGCACGCGATCGCGGACCTGCTGGAGAAGCACTTCCCGGCTGGGGAGACGAACCGCAACGAGCTGCCGGACGAGCCGGTCATGCTCTAGCCTTCGCGGGTACGACGGCTACTTCCGCTTCACGTCCTCGTCGGCCGCCAGCAGCGCCTCGATCTCCTTGCGGCGCGCGGGGTCGGGTGCGGGTGCCGGCGCAGCGGCGGCCATGGCATCCCGGCGGCGGCGGATCATCAGCGCGAGGCCGGCCAACCCCCCCACGATCAGCAGCCCCGGCGCGACCCACAGGAATGCCGTGGCGGCGTTGAACGGCGGCTTGTAGAGCACGAAGTCGCCGTAGCGCTCGACCATGTATGAGCGGATCTCGTCGTCGGACTTGCCGGCGGCGATCATGACGCGGGTCTGCCGGCGAAGGTCCACGGCCAAAGGCGCGTCGGAGTCGGCGATCGTCTGGTTCTGGCAGACGAGGCAGCGCAGCTCGTGGGCGATCGACTTGAGGCGCGCCTCGACCTTCGGGTCGGGGTTGGCGATCTCGGTGGACTGGCCCCAGGCACCTGCGCAGAAGGCGAGGAGGAGCGGGGCGAGGAGCTTCTTCATGCGTTGAGCTTCGCGAATAGGGGAAGGAGGATCTTCTCGACGTCCTGCGGCGAGATCGGGCCGATGTGCTTGTAGCGGATGACGCCCTGCTTGTCGATCACGAAGGTCTCGGGCGCGCCGTAGACGCCGTAGTCGATGCCCACCTTGCCGTCGATGTCCCACGCGGAGAGCAGGTAGGGATTGCCATGCTGCTGAAGCCACTTCGTGGCATCGGCCCGCTGGTCCTTGTAGTTGAGCCCGACGATGGCGACGATCCCCTTGCGGCTCATGTCGTTCAACACCGGGTGCTCGACGCGGCACGAGACGCACCACGAGGCCCAGACGTTCAGCATCCACACCTTGCCCAGCATCTGCCCGGGCGAGAAGGTGGCCTCGGGCTCGTGCAGCTTCGCGAGCGTGAAGAGCGGGGCCGGCTTGTCGATGAACGGCGAGGGGACCTTGCGCGGGTCCTTGGTCAGGCCGATGGCGAGGAACACGCAGAGGATCCCGAATATCGCCAGCGGGACGACGTACTTCAGCGACTTCATGGCGTTGCCGCCCGATTCCCCGGCCACGGCGTCAGTCCCCGGTGGCAAAGGCGCCCGACGGGGCCTCGGCGGCCTTCCGGGCCAGGCGATAGCGGCGATCGGCGATGGCGAGGAAGCCGCCCAGCGCCATCAGCAGGCACCCGCCCCAGATCCAGTCGACGAAGGGCTTGTGGTAGATGCGCACGCCCCAGGCGTTGCCCTCCACCTGCTCGCCCATCGAGACGTAGAGGTCGCCCGTGAACCCGATGTCGATGTCGGCTTCCGTCATGGTCTGCCCCGAGGCGTGGTAGATGCGCTTCTCGGGGTACATTTTCTTGATCACCTCGGCGGAGCCGGGCTTGCGCACCTCGAAGATGCCCTGCAGCGCGGCGTAGTTGGGGCCGGGCAGCTCGCGCGTGCCGGTGAAGGTGAACTCGTAGCCCGCCAGCACCACCTTCTCGCCGGGCGCCATGCGCACGTCGCGCTCGGTCTCGAAGCCCTTCACCATGGCCACGCCGATGATGAAGGCGGCGACCCCCA
>JAABQW010000058.1 GCA_011391275.1 Betaproteobacteria bacterium | reverse complement strand
GTCGTCGAGCACGAAGGGCTGCGTTCCCGCGCGCTCGGAGAAGACCCGGCGGAAGTGCTCGAGGAGCTTGAGCCTGTCCTCTCCCAGCTCGCGAAGCGGCGGCACGGCGATGGAGAAGACCGACAGGCGGTGGTAGAGGTCGGCCCGGAAGCGGCCCTGGCGGATCTCCTGGCGCAGGTCGCGGTTGGTGGCGGCCACGATGCGCGCGCGGCTCACCCGGGTCTGCGTCTCGCCCACGCGCTGGTACTCGCCGTTCTCCAGCACCCGAAGCAGCTTCGCCTGCAGGTCCACGGGAAGCTCGCCGATCTCGTCCAGGAAGAGAGTCCCCTCGGCGGAGTCCTCGAAGTAGCCCGCCTTCGACTGGACCGCCCCCGTGAAGGCGCCCTTCGCGTAGCCGAAGAGCGTCGGCTCCACCAGCGTGGGCGAGATGGCGGCGCAGTTGAGCGCGAGGAACGGCTCGCGCGCCCGCGGGCTCAGGTGGTGGAGGGAGAACGCCACGCGCTCCTTGCCGCTGCCCGACTCGCCCTCGATGAGCGCCGGAAAGCCCGACGACGCGTACAGGTCGATCTGGCTGCGCAGCTTGCGCATGGGCGGGCTGTCGCCGATGAGCACGCGCCCGTCCTCGGCGCTGTCGGGCGTGGCCGCGAGCTCGCGCGACCGCAGCACCCGCTGCAGCAGCGCGCGCAGGTCGTCGGGCTCGCACGGCTTGGGCACCAGGTCGGCCGCGCCCAGCGCGCGCGCGCGGCGGGCGTTGGATTCCTCGTTCTGGCCGGTGAGCACCACGATGCGCACGTCGGGCGCGTGCGCCAGGAGGTCGCCGATGAGCTTGAAGCCCTCGGTCGGCAGGTGGGAAGCCGGCGGCAGCCCGAGGTCGATGAGGGCGAGGTCGGGCGGGCCGGCCATGTCGCGAAGCGCAGCGACGGCGGAGGCGCGGTCGGAGGCGCAGGCCAGCTCGAAATCCGGCCCCAGGACGAAGGCGAGGCTTTCGGTGATGAGCGGGTCGTCGTCGACGAGGAGTAGGCGGGGTTTCATCCGGGGAGCGCGGGTTTCGGGGGGGATTATAGGGCGCGCGGCGGCCGGAGGCGCCGGGGATTGCTGCTAGAATGGGCGCCCCTTCCGCGTCCAGCCCCCTATTCCCGAGTGACCGCAGAGAACCTGGTCGAGATCGACGCCGTGACCTTCGGGTACGGACGCCGCCTGGTGCTCGAGGGCATCAACATGCGCGTGCCGCGCGGCAAGGTGGTCGCGATCATGGGCGGCAGCGGGTGCGGCAAGACCACGCTGCTTCGCCTCATCGGCGGGCAACTGCGCCCGACATCCGGCGCGGTCCGCGTGGGCGGCCAGGCCGTCCACGAGCTCGACCGCGACGGCCTCTATGCCCTGCGCCGGCGCATGAGCATGCAGTTCCAGTTCGGCGCGCTCTTCACCGACATGACCGTCTTCGACAACGTCGCATTCCCGCTGCGCGAGCATGCCGACCTGACCGAGGACATGGTGCGCGACCTCGTCCTCATGAAGCTAGAGGCGGTGGGGCTGCGCGGCGCGCACAACCTGATGCCCTCGGAACTCTCGGGGGGAATGGCCCGGCGCGTGGCGCTGGCGCGGGCCGTCGTCATGGACCCGATGCTCGTGATGTACGACGAGCCGTTCGCGGGGCTCGACCCCATCGCCATGTCGGTGGTCGGCAGCCTCATCCGGCGGCTGAACGACGCGCTCGGCGCCACCTCGATCGTCGTCACCCACGACGTCGTCGAGTCGCTGCAGATCGTTGACTACCTCTACTTCGTGGCCGAGGGTCGCGTGGTGGGGGAGGGCACGCCCGCCCAGATCCGCGCGACGACGCTCCCGGTCGTGCACCAGTTCGTGCACGGGGAGATCGACGGGCCGGTGCCGTTCCACTACCCCGCGCCGACCTACGACGAGGACCTCGGGCTGGCGCAGGCCCGCGCGGAGGCCGCCCATGCTTGAGCGCGCCCGCCGCAGCCTCGCCCGGATCGGCCACAACTTCATCGAGAACATCTGGCGGGTGGGCGCGATGACGCGCTTCTTCGTGATGGTGCTCGCGGCGTCCGGCACCAGCTTCAGGCGCTTCCGGCTGGTGATGCGCGAGGTCTATTTCACCGGCGTCCAGTCGCTGATCATCATCCTCGTGTCGGGGCTGTTCATCGGCATGGTGCTGGGCCTGCAGGGATTCGAGACCCTGCAGAAGTACGGCGCGCAGGAGTCGATCGGCGTCCTGGTGGCCCTCTCGCTCGTGCGGGAGCTGGGTCCGGTGGTCTCCGCGCTCCTGTTCGCCAGCCGCGCCGGTTCGGCGATCACCGCGGAGATCGGCCTGATGAAGGCCACTGAGCAGCTCACCGCCATGGACATGATGGCCGTCTCGCCCATGGCGAGGGTGATCGCGCCCCGCTTCTGGGCCGGCGTGATCTCGATGCCGATGCTGGCCGCGATGTTCTCCGCGATGGGCGTCTTCGGCGGCTACCTGGTGGGCGTGGTGCTGATCGGCGTGGACAACGGCGCGTTCTGGTCGCAGATGCAGGCCGCCGTGGACTTCCGGTATGATGTGATGAACGGCGTCATCAAGAGTTTCGTGTTCGGGATCGCCGTTACGGTGATCGCGACTTTCGAGGGTTTCGACGCTCCGCCGACCGCCGAGGGCGTGTCGGGGGCGACCACCCGGACCGTGGTGAGCTCCGCGCTTGCCATCCTCGCCCTGGACCTCGTGCTGACCGCCTCCCTGCTGCGCGGCGACCACTGAGCGGGCATACCAGGATACGAAACGGAAACCATGGAAAGAACGACCATTGATCTCTGGTTCGGCGCCTTCGTGCTGGCGGGCTTCGCCGCGCTCCTCGTGCTGGCCCTGAAGGTCGGCAACCTCGGCCAGGAGCGCGCCGCCTCGACCTACCGCGTCGAGGCCCGCTTCGACAACATCGGCGGCCTCAAGGTGCGCGCCCCCGTGCGCAGCTCCGGCGTGCTGGTCGGGCGGGTGGCGGAGATCCGCTTCGACAACGAGCGCTTCCAGGCGTCCGTGATCATCGCGCTCGATTCCCGCTACGGCTTCCCGAAGGACACCAGCGCCTCCATCCTCACCTCCGGGCTCCTGGGCGAGTCCTACGTGGGCCTGGACGCCGGCGGCGACGACAAGAAGCTGGCCGACGGCGATCGCATAACGCTGACGCAGTCGGCTGTCGTCCTCGAGCGACTCATCGGCCAGTTCCTCTTCAGCAAGGCCCAGGAGGACGGCGCCAAGTAGCGAAGGCCGGGAACCCCAGGCGCCCGGGCCCGCTCAAACCGCCAGTTCCGACCTTCACAGGATCCCCATGCCCCGACGTCTCGCAGCCCTCGCCTTCACCGCGCTCGCCCTCTTGGCCGGGCCGGCCCATGCCGCTGCGGAAGCGGCCCCCGACGCGCTGGTGCGCAAGTCGATCGACGAGGTGCTGGCCCTCCTCAAGGCCGACAAGGAGCTGCAGGGCGGCAACCCGCAGAAGCTCTACGCGCTGGTCGAGGAGAAGGTGCTTCCGCACTTCGACTTCACCCGCATGACGCGGCTGGCCGTGGGCCGCAACTGGGCGCAGGCGAGCGACGCGCAGAAGTCGTCGCTCACCCGTGAGTTCCAGACGCTGCTCGTGCGCACCTACTCGACCTCGCTTTCCCAGTACCGTGACCAGACCATCGACGTGAGGCCGGCGAAGGTCGCCGCGGGCGACAAGGAAACCTTCGTGAAGACGGTCGTGAAGCAACCGGGCGGCCCGTCCATCCCGATCGACTACGGCATGGAGCTCACGGACAAGGGGTGGAAGGTCTACGACGTGGTGGTCGACGGCGTCTCGCTGGTGACCACCTATCGCGGCTCGTTCAACGAGCAGATCCAGAAGTCCGGCATCGACGGGCTGGTCAAGACGCTCGCCGACCGCAACCGCTCCCCCGGGGCCCCGAAGGCTCCGGTCAAGGTCAACCTCGTCAAGTGAACGCCGGGACGAGCGCCGAGGTGCTGACCCTCGAGGGAGCACTCTCCTTCGAGACGCTGCCGCGCGTGCTGGAGGAGAGCCGCGCCTACAGCGCGCGGCCCGACCTCCCGGACCGACTCACCATAGACTTCGCCGCGATCACCGACGTGGATTCCTCCGCCGTGGCCCTGCTCCTCGAGTGGCGCCGCGAGGCTGCGCGCCGGGGCAAGGGGCTCTTCTTCGTGAACATCCCGGCCAACCTCCTCTCGCTGGCCGAGCTATACGGCGTCACCGGGCTCATCCAACCCTGCCGGGCCTGAGCATGGCCGCCCCCGCGGTCGAGGTACGCGACGCCTCGAAGACCTACGGCGCCTTGCGGGCGCTGGACGGCGTCTCCCTGGCGGTGGAGGAGGGCGAGTTCTTCGCGCTCCTGGGGCCCAACGGCGCCGGCAAGACCACCCTCATCTCCGCGCTGGGCGGCCTGGTCCGCCCGGACGCCGGCACGCTCCGGGTGATGGGCCGCGACGTGGCGGCCGAGTACCAGGACGCGCGTCGCCTGCTGGGGATCGTCCCGCAGGAGGTCGTGTTCGACCCCTTCTTCACGGTCCGCGAGACGCTCGAGCTGCAGGCGGGCTATTTCGGCCTGCGGGGCAACCGCCCGTGGATCGACGAGCTGCTCGAGCGCCTGGCGCTCGCCCCGAAGGCCGACGCCAACATGCGCTCGCTCTCCGGCGGCATGAAGCGCCGGGTGATGGTGGCCCAGGCGCTGGTGCACCGGCCGCCGGTCATCGTCCTCGACGAGCCGACCGCGGGGGTGGACGTGGAGCTGCGCCAGACCCTGTGGCAGTTCGTCCGCGAGCTGAACGCGGCCGGCCACACCATCCTGCTCACGACGCATTACCTCGAGGAGGCCCAGAACCTCTGCGCGCGGATCGCGATGATGAAGGCCGGGCGCATCGTGGCGCTCGACTCGACGCAGCGGCTCCTGGACGCATTCTCGGAGCGCGTCCTGCGCGTGAAGCTCGAAGGCGGGGAGCTGCCGCCGGCGCTCGCGGCGGGCTCCGCGGTGGATGCGGCCGGCTGGCACCGCATTCCCGTCGAAAGCGCCGCGGAAGTGGAGAGCGCTCTGGCGCGCCTGCGCGAGGCGGGCATCCGCGTGTCGCACCTGGAGGTCGCGGAGCCCGAGCTGGAGGAGGTGTTCGTGAAGATCATGGCGCGCCAGGAGATGCCTGCACGCGTCGCGGCCCCTGCGGCGCGCGCGCGTCCCGCCGGTCGGGAGGAGGCCGCGTGACGCGGGGCTTCCCGACGCTCCTGCGCAAGGAGGTGATGCGCTTCTGGAAAGTGAGCTTCCAGACCGTCGCCGCCCCGGTGCTTTCGGCGCTCCTTTTCCTCGTGATCTTCTCGCACGCCCTGTCGCGGCACGTGGAGGCCTACCCCGGGGTCGGCTACGCCCAGTTCCTCGTGCCCGGGCTCGCCATGATGTCGATGCTGCAGAACGCCTTCGCCAACTCCTCGTCGTCGCTCATCCAGTCGAAGATCACCGGCAACGTGGTCTTCATCCTGCTGGCACCCCTCACCCCGGGCGACCTCTTCGCCGCCTACCTCCTGGCCGCCGTCGCGCGGGCCGTGCTCGTGGGCGCGTGCGTGATTCTCGCGGTGGCCTGGCTGGTCCCGCTGCCGATGCCCAACCTCTTCTGGCTCGTCGCGTTCGGGTTCACGGGCGCGGGGATCCTCGGCGCGCTCGGCATCATCGCCGGGATCTGGGCCGAGAAGTTCGACCAGCTGGCGGCCTTCCAGAACTTCCTCGTCATGCCGCTCACCTTCCTTGCCGGCGTCTTCTACTCCATCGAGTCGCTGCCGCCCTTCTGGCAGGCCGCCTCCCACCTGAACCCGTTCTTCTACGCCATCGACGGCTTCCGCTACGCGTTCTTCGGCCGCGCGGACGTCTCGCCCTGGGCGAGCCTCGCAATTGCGAGCGGCACCTTCTGTGCCCTATCATGGCTGACCCTGCATCTGCTGCGTTCCGGCTACAAACTGAGGCATTGAGGCCGCCATGGCCGACACAAGATCCATCGAGGAAGCGATCCGCGGCGCCATCGACTGCTCGCATGTCGACGTGCGCGGCGACGACGGGGTGCACTTCGAGGCGCTCATCGTGAGCCCCGCCTTCGCGGGGGTTAACCGGGTGCGCCGGCACCAGATGGTGTACGCGGCGCTTGGCGACCGCATGCGCGAGGAGGTCCACGCGCTCTCGATGCACACCCTTTCCCCGGAAGAGTGGGCCTCCCGCTGAACCGATTTCCGGGGCCGGCGCGTCCGGCCCCCTGGAACCACCCATGCAGAAGCTCTTGATCCAAGGCGGCGTCCCGCTTTCCGGCGAAATCCGCGTCTCCGGGGCGAAGAACGCCGCCCTTCCCATCCTGGCTGCGGCGTTGCTCGCGGAGTCGCCCTCGCGCGTGTCGAACCTGCCGCGCCTGAAGGACGTCGAGACGATGCTCGCCCTCCTCGAGCGGATGGGCGTGGGCGTCTCGCGCGAGGACGGGGCCGCCGTCCTCGACGCGCGCCGGATCGCCGAGCCCTTCGCGCCCTACGAGCTGGTGAAGACGATGCGCGCCTCCATCCTCGCGCTGGGTCCCCTCGTCGCGCGCTTCGGGGAGGCGCGGGTCTCCCTTCCCGGGGGCTGCGCCATCGGCGAACGGCCCGTCGACCTGCACCTGAAGGGCCTGGAGGCGATGGGCGCCACGGTCGGGATCGAGTCCGGCTACATCCACGCGAAGGCCGCGCGGCTGCGCGGGGCCCGGATCTTCATGGACACGGTCACCGTCACCGGGACCGAGAACCTCATGATGGCCGCTTGCCTGGCCGAGGGCGAGAC
>JAABQW010000057.1 GCA_011391275.1 Betaproteobacteria bacterium | reverse complement strand
AACGGGAATCGAACGCCTACCTTTGAAAGGACACCCGATGCCCCGCTCCCCCCTCCGGCGTTACTTCCGCCACGGCTTCTTCCCGCAGCTCGTCGCCTTCGAGGCGTGCGCGCGCCACGGCAGCGTCACGCGCGCCGCCGAGGAGCTCTCGCTCGCCCAGCCCACCGTCTCCTGCCTCATCCGCAAGCTCGCCGACACGGTGGGCGGGCCGGTTCTCGAGCCGCAAGGCCGCCGCATGGAGCCCACCGCCCTGGGCCGGGAAGTCCTGGCCCTCTGCGACGAGTTGTTCGAGTCCGTCGAGCGCTTCGGCGAACGGCGCGACTCCCTGTGCCAGGGCACGCTCCCGGCGGGCCGGAGCGCGACCGTGGCGGAGGTATCATCGGGCGCCTGAACCGGCTCCCGGAGACCCCATGCCCCTGACCCTGCCCGCGAAGAAGGCCCTGACCCTGGAGGCCGCCAAGCTCATGGCGGCAGCCGCCGAGGCCACGGCTGAAAGGAACGGCTGGAAGGTCGTGATCGCCGTCGCCGACGACGGGGGGCACACGCTCCTGGTCCACCGGATCGACGGCACCCAGTCGTCGAGCGTCCCCACCGCCATGGGCAAGGCGAGGTCGGCGGTCGCCTACAAGCGGCCCACCCGGATCCTCGAGGAAATGATCAACAAGGGGCGTTTTTCCTTCCTGTCGGCTGGCGGGGACCCGGTGGCCCTGCAAGGGGGGCTTCCCATCGAGATCGACGGCCAGGTCGTGGGCGGCATCGGGGTGTCGGGGGTCAAGGCGAGCGACGACGAAATCGTCGCGCAGGCCGGCCTGGACGCTCTGCGCCAGGCCCTGGCCTGAAGGCCCGGGTTGGCCGCGAGGGGGTTCACCCGGCAAAATGGCGGGATGGATCCCCACGCCCTGGGCCTGAGAGCCCTTCATGCCGCCTTCAAGGAAGGCCGGCTCACTGTCCCGGACTACGTCCAGGCGCTCAACGACCGGATAGCCGACCGGGAGCCGGAGATCCACGCCTTCGAGTGGTTCGAGCCGGCCCGGGCGATGGCCGAGGCCGAGGAGCGCTCCGGCGGCATCCTGAAGGACCTGCCCCTCTACGGCGTGCCCGTGGGGGTCAAGGACATCATCTCCACCCGCGGCATTCCCACCCGCATGGGCTCGCGCATCTTCGCGAACCATGTCCCCGGGCGCTCGGCGGGACTGGTTCGCCGCCTGGAGGCGCTGGGCGGCATCGTGATGGGCAAGACCGTCACCACCGAATTCGCCTTCCGCCACCCCGGGAAGACCCGCAACCCGTGGAACCTGGCCCACACGCCCGGCGGCTCCTCGAGCGGCTCCGCGGCGGCCGTGGCCGCCGGGTTCGTGCCCCTGGCCATCGGCACGCAGACGCTTGGCTCGGTGATCCGGCCGGCTGCGTTCTGCGGCGTGGTGGGCTACAAGCCCAGCTTCGGCGCGATCTCCCGGGACGGCGTCTTCCCCTTCAGCAAGACGCTGGACCACGTGGGCGTCTTCGCGCGCTCGGTCGAGGACGCGGCCTGGTTCGGCGCCTGCCTGATGGGGCAGGATCCGCGCGACGAGGCCACCGGGATCCGCGCCGGCATGCGCTCGCTCGCCGT
Source organism: Betaproteobacteria bacterium (assembly GCA_011391275.1). GTDB lineage: Bacteria > Pseudomonadota > Gammaproteobacteria > Burkholderiales > Usitatibacteraceae > FEB-7. Next base: position 5,242 of record JAABQW010000057.1, on the reverse strand, counting down.
GCCGCTTGCCTCGCTCGGCCATGCGCCGCGCCTGGCCGTGGTCAAGACGCATAAGTGGTCGCTCGCCTCGGAGGCGCAGCGGGCCAATTTCGCCGAGGCCATTGCCACCCTCAAGGATGCCGGCGCCCTGGTGCGCGAGGTGCCGCTGCCGCCGGCATTCAACGAGGCGTGGGGCGTGGTGGGCGCCATCATGGACTACGACGCCGCGCGCGGTTTCGCCTCGCTGGAATCGCGCCACCGGCTGCAGATGTCCGCGCCGCTCACCGAGCTCCTCGATCGCGGCAAGCGCATCACGCCGGAGCAGCACGCGAAGAACCTCGCGCGCCGCGACGAGTACCGCCGCTGGCTTGACGGGCTCTACGACGGCTGCGACGCGGTGGCCACCATTCCCGCGGCGGGCGAGGCCCCCCAGGGGGTCGCCAGCACGGGAGACGCGACGTTCTGCTCGTTGTGGACGATGGCCGGGCTCCCCGCGATCACCATGCCTTCCGGGCGCGGGCCGCGCGGCCTGCCGCTGGGCCTGCAGGTGGTCGGGCGCTACCGCGAGGACGAGCGGGCGCTGCAGGTCGCGGCCTGGTGCGAGGCGGTGCTGGGAGTGAGGATGGGGCTCGCGGGCCGCTGACGGCGGAGCCCGCCCACCGTGCTCACGACGAGCAGGTCGAGCGCGGCGTAGAAGGCACCCGCGGCGAGCGGGGGGTTCGCGGTGACGAGCCCCAGCCAGGGGACCTCTTGCCGCCAGGTCCAGTTGCCGAGCCAGGTGCCCCACAGTTCCATCGCGAGCGAGAGCACCAGCATCGTCGCGTAGAGCTTGCGCGACCGGGAAAGCGCCATGCACACGAGGAACAACGCGTACAGGAGCGGGCCCAGTGTGTCGCGGCCCGCAAACGCGAGACCGGCGACGATGGGCAGGGCGAGGGCGGCGATCCACCACTCGGCCCCGTCCTGAAGCCGCGCGGCGAGCTGCGTGCCCAGGAAGAAGAGCAGGACGTGCCCCGGCGGGACGAAGAGCGGGATGTTCCCCAGCCGGTAGTCGTACAGGCCCCACACCAGCGAGAGGAAAACCTCGCCGGCGGTGGCGTAGACGAGGCAGGCGAGGAGGGCGGGGCGTTGCGCGGGAACGGAGACGAGCCACAGCCGGGCGAAGACCGCCCACGCGAGGACGTTCACGGCCAGCTGGCCGTGGGCGCCGCCGTGCCGGTCGACGACGAGGCCGATCGCGATCGTCGCGACGATGAGGCGGTTCATGGGGCGCATTCTAGCGTGGCAGGGCGAAGGCGCCCGGCGCAGGTGCACGATTCGCGGGTCGTTCGCGCGATCTTCCTCGTGGCGGGCTTCCTTTCCCTGGGGCTCGGGATCGCGGGGCTCGTCCTGCCCGTGCTGCCCACCACGCCCTTCATGCTGCTCGCGGCGGCCTGCTTCGCGCGCTCCTCGCCGAGGTTCCACCGGTGGCTGCTGCGCCACCGGACCTTCGGCCCCATCGTGGGCGAGTGGGAGCGGCATCGCGCCATTCCGTGGAAAACGAAGCTCTGGGGCATCGTGCTGATGCTGGCCACGCTCGGCGTATCCATCACCTTCTTCGTGAAGCCGCCCTGGCTCAAGGCTGCGCTCGCCGCCTTCGGCGTCCTGATGGCCATCTGGCTCTACCGCATCCCCTCCCGCGACCGGCCGCGCCGCTGATGCCTTTCGGGACGGTTCCTAGGGACGGTTCCTAAAAGATGCGGGTCCTGACGAGTGCGTCAGGACCTTTTTAGGAACCGTCCCTAGGAACCGTCCCGAAAGGCATCAGCGAGGGGAATGGGTGATGCGGAAAAAATCGGCGCGCCCGGACCGGGAACCCGGCCCGGGCGAACGCCAAGTGCGCGCTTGTGGGACTGTTCACTGCTTGTGCCCCCACTATCGGCCGCGCGCCCGGCGACCGTTGTGACGTGCTTCACACCGGCCGTTGCACCTGAAACCGGCGGCCATTTCACCTGAAACAATTCGGCTATAGTCGGGCCACCCATGGAACGAATCGGCATCGACCTCGGCGGCACCAAGATCGAGATCGCCGTCCTCGATGCGAGCGGCGTCCAGGTCGCTCGCCGGCGCGTGCCCACCCCTTCGGGCGACTACGGGGCGACCGTGGAGGCGCTCGCGCAACTAGTGGCCGGCGCAGAGAGCGAGCGCGGCACCCGCTGCACCGTCGGAGTCGCCATGCCCGGCGCGCTTTCGCTCGCCACGGGGCTGGTGAAGAACGCCAACTCCACCTGCCTCATCGGCCGCCCGTTCAAGGCGGATCTCGAGGCGCGCCTCGGGCGGGAGGTGCGCCTCGCCAACGACGCCAACTGCTTCGCCCTCTCGGAAGCCGTCGACGGCGCGGCGAGCGGCGCCGGCGTCGTCTTCGGCGTGATCCTGGGCACAGGCGTGGGAGGCGGGATCGTGGTCGACCGCCGCGTCCTCACCGGCGCGAACTCCATCGCCGGGGAGTGGGGCCACGTGCCGATGCCGCTCGCCCGGGAAGATCGCGTGCCTGCGCCGCGCTGCTATTGCGGGCGCGAGGGATGCGTCGAGACCTTCCTTTCCGGCCCCGCGCTGGCCGCGGACCACGCGCGTGCCTCGGGCGAGGAACTCGACGCTGCGCAGATCGCGCTCCGTGCGGCCGCCGGCGACGCCGCCTGCGAGGCGACCCTGGCTCGCTACGAGGCGCGACTCGCCCGCGCGCTCGCGGTGGTGATGAACATCGTCGACCCCGACGTCATCGTGCTCGGCGGGGGTCTCTCCAACCTCGCGAGGCTCTACGAGCGCGTGCCGGCCCTCTGGGGCGCGCATGTCTTCTCCGACGAGGTGCGCACGCGACTCGTGCCGCCCCGCCATGGCGACTCGGGCGGCGTGCGCGGCGCGGCGTGGCTCTGGGGGCCGGCGTGAGCGGCGGTCGCGCCTCGCCCGGGCTGCATGTTGCGCTCCTCGCCGCGTGGGCGGTCCTGTTCGTCCTCACCGCCTGGGCGCCGAAGGACCGCCTCACGTGGGCGCTCGAGGCAGGCCCGGCCGTGATCGCGGTCGTGGTGCTCGCAGCGCTTCATGGCCGCTGGCGCCTCACGCCGGTGGTGCTCGTCCTGGTCTTCGTGCACTGCGCCATCCTGATGATCGGAGCGAAGTACACCTACGCCGAGGTGCCGTGGTTCAGCTGGCTGCGCGACGAGTTCGGGCTCGCGCGCAACTACTACGACCGCGTGGGTCACTTCGCGCAGGGCTTCGTGCCGGCGATGATCGCGCGCGAGGTGCTCCTGCGAAACGCCGTCCTGTCGCGCGGGCCCTGGCTCTTCTTCCTGGTGACGTGCGTCTGCCTCGCCATCAGCGCGACCTACGAGTTCATCGAGTGGTGGGTGGCGATCGCCTCGGGCGAGGCCGCGGATGCCTTCCTGGGCACCCAGGGCGACGTGTGGGACACGCAGTGGGACATGTTCCTCGCCCTCGTCGGGGCGATACTGGCGCAGGTGCTCCTGGCGCGGATTCACGACCGCCAGCTCGGCGTTGGGAATTCCCAGGACCGCCCGCGGTCGAACGGCGCAACTGCCCAACCGCGAACCGGAGACTGAAGATGCGCACGCTGAACACCCTGGCACTGCTCGCCGCGCTGGCGGCCCCGCTGGCCGCTCCCGCACAGGCCGCCACCGAGAAGGCCACCTTCGCCGGTGGCTGCTTCTGGTGCATGGAGCCGCCCTACGACTCGATTCCCGGGGTGATCTCGACCATCTCCGGCTACATCGGCGGGCGCACCGCCAACCCCACCTACGAGCAGGTTTCCGCCGGCACCACGGGCCACACCGAGGCGGTGCAGGTGGTCTACGACCCCGCGAAGGTCACCTACGAGAAGCTCCTCGAGGTGTTCTGGGTGAACATCGACCCCACCGTGCGCGACCGGCAGTTCTGCGACTCCGGTACCCAGTACCGCACCGGCATCTATTACCACTCGGAGGCGCAGCGCAAGGCGGCGTCGGCCTCGAAGGAAGCCCTCGAGAAGTCGAAGCCCTTCAAGGCGCCGATCGTCACGCCGGTCGAGATGGCCGGCACGTTCTACCCGGCCGAGGACTACCACCAGGACTACTACACGAAGAACCCGGTTCGCTACAAGTTCTACCGCAACGGCTGCGGCCGCGACGCCCGCCTTCGCGAACTCTGGGGCGACAAGGCGGGCAAGTGAGCGCCTTTCCCGGCGCCGTCGCCGGGGAACCGGCGACGGGCCTGGAAGGCGGGCGCGAGGGCAACCGGAACCGCACAGGAGGAAGCGCGATGGAGATGAAGCGCCTGAACGCCACGGGCCTGAGGGCCGCGGGTTACGACGAGAGAAGCCGCACGCTCGTGGTGGAGACGACCTCGGGCACCTGGGAGTACCTCCACGTCTCCCCGGAGATCTACCGGCGCCTCATGAGCGCGCCGTCGCCAGCGAGCTTCTACCGGGAATCGATCGAGGAAGAGGAGTACTCGCGCCGGCGGATCTCCGGCGCTTCCGGCGGCGGCCTGAAGCCGGACGATGTCTTCAAGTGAGGACGAAGGCGAGGCGTTCAGCGTCCTGACGGCGCGCCGGCGCGCGGGTCGTCGCAGCGCACGATGTGGGCGAAGGGGTTCGAGGGTTCCGGACCCTTCGTCCGGTCGGTGCAGAAGCAGGCCTCGCTCCACGACCATCGCCCGCCCCTGGTGAGCCGCATGATGTGCTCGCACGAGAGCTCGGCGCGCCCCCGGCCCGCGGTGCGCATCGGCCGCATCGCCAGGGGCGGCGAGACCGGCGGCCTGCTCTCGGGGCGCGACGGGGGCGTCTCGTAGACGCTGTCGCAAACGGGCATGTGCCTGCATGCGCCTTCCCCGTTGCACAGCCATTCCCACGAGCAGGCCGCCCACGCCGCGGTGCAGGACTGTGCGGCGAGCGCGACGGCGGTGGCTGCGGCGGCGATCCTCATGGCGAAAAATCTTGCGCGCCACCTGCGGCGCGAACAATGCGCCGCGCCTTGCCCGCTGTTACCGATTGTCACCCCCCGGCCATCGAAGCGCTCGACGCCATCCACACGAGGCGTATCAATCGTCCAGTGACCAACGGGTCTCGTGTGCGCCGGGGAAGGCGTCGATGAATGGCCGCCCGGGATCGTAGCGCCGGAGCGCAGGAAACCCGCGCTCCGGTTCCCTCCAGCGCTGAAAACGACCGGCGGCTGCGGAACTCGCGGCCCCTAGCGATCGAGCGGAAGACTGCCCCGCTCGATCCTTGCACACT
>JAABQW010000067.1 GCA_011391275.1 Betaproteobacteria bacterium | reverse complement strand
CGAGGAACGAGGCGAGCGTGGCGAAAGTGGGGGCCGCCAGCGCGCCGAGGGCCCCCACGCCGAGTGTCGCCAGCCCGAAGACCGCGAGCCAGGGCTCCGCCAGCAGGGCCGCGGCGCCGGCCAGCGGCCCGAAGACGAGCGTGTACACCCGCATCACCGCGTAGACCCCGACCTTGGTCATGATCGCGAAGAGCGCCGCCACCGGTGCCACTGCAGCCGAGTAGGTGCCAGGAAGCCAGAAGTTCAGCGGCAACGCCGCCGCCTTGATGCAGAAGACGACGAGCAGCAGCCCTCCTGCCGTGCGCGCGAGGGCCGCGTCCCCGGCGGGCAGCTGCGCGACGCGCAGGGCGAGGTCCGCCATGTTGAGCGTGCCGGCGAGACCGTACAGGAGGCCCACGGCGATGAGGAACAACGCCGAGCCGGTGAGGTTCACCGCGACGTAGTGGGTGGCGGCGCGCGTGCGGCGCGCGTCCGGCGCGTGCAGCAGCAGGCCGTACGAGGCGATGAGCAGCACCTCGAAGAACACGAACAGGTTGAAGAGGTCGGCGGTGAGGAACGCCCCGTTGAGCCCCATGAGTTGGAACTGGAAGAGCGCGTGGAAGTGCTCGCCGCGCGCGTGCCAGTGGACGAGCGCGTGCCCGAGGCTGGCGAGCGCGAGCACCGCCACCAGGACCAGCATGAGCCCCGACAGCCGGTCCAGGGCCAGGGCGATGCCGAAGGGCGGCGCCCAGTTGCCCATCAGGTAGACGTCGACCTCGCCGCCCGAGGCCCGGGCGGCGAGTGCCACCGCCACCGCGGCGAGCGCCACGGTCGCGCCGGCCCCGATGGCCGCCTGCACGCGGGCGGGCGCGCCGCGAAGGGCCACGAGCAGCGCGCCGGCCGCGAGCGGCAGGACGACGGGCATCACGAGCAGGTGGGAGGCGCTCATCGCCCCTCCCCGTCGTCGCCGTCCGCGTGGTCGGTGCCGGAATCGGCGCGCGACTTGATGGCGATCACCAGCAGCAGCGCGGTCATCGCGAAGCCGATCACGATCGCCGTGAGCACCAGCGCCTGCGGCAGCGGGTCCGCGTAGTGCGCGAGGTCCGCCGGCAGGTCCGGACGCAGGATCGGGGCGGCGTTCACCCGCAGCCGCCCCATGGCGAAGAGGAGCAGGTTCACGGCATAGGAAAGCAGCGTGATCCCCAGCACGATCTCGAAGGTCCGCGGCCTGAGGAGCAGGTAGACCCCGCAGGCCGTGAGCACGCCGACGAAGGAGGCCACGAGAAGTTCCATCATGCCCCCCCTGCCGGCGCCGGGCCGGTTCGCAGGCGGCCGAGGCTGGAAAGCGCCAGGAGGGTCGCGCCGACCACCGTGAGGAAGACGCCGATGTCGAAGAACATCGCGCTCGTGATGGGCACCTGGCCGAGCACGGGAAGCGTCGGCTTCCAGAAGCTCGAGGTGAGGAAGGGGTGCGCCAGGGCGAGGCTCGCGAGCCCCGTCCCGCCCGCGAGCAGGAGGCCCCACCCGATCCAGGAATCCCAGCGCGCGCGAAGGCTCGCGTCCACGGCCCGGCTGCCCGAGGCGACGTACTGCAGCACCAGGGCGACGGCGAGCACGAGGCCGGCGATGAAGCCGCCGCCGGGCAGGTTGTGGCCGCGCAGCAGCAGGTGGATGCAGACGACAACGGCGATGGGCAGCAGCAGCCTCGCGACAACGCCGAGCAGCAACGGGTGGGGGTCGCCCGAGGGGGCGGACTCCCCGCCGCGCGGGAGCATGGTCACGCCGCGCAGCAGCGCGAACACGACGAGGCCCGCGATGCCCAGCACCGCGATCTCGCCGAGGGTGTCCAGGGCGCGGAAGTCCACGATGATCACGTTCACGACGTTGGTCCCGCCGCCCTCGGGAAGCGACTTCCCGAGGTAGAAGTCCGAGATCGACTGCGACGGCCGCGCGAGCACCGCGAGGACGAGGCCCGCCGCGCCGCCCCCGGCCAGGAGCGCCAGCATGAGGTCGCGGGCCTTGCGCCCCAGGCGCGGCTCGGCCGGCGCGCGCGCCGGCAGGTAGTTCAGCGCGAGCATCATCAGCACGATGGTCACCACTTCCACCAGCATCTGCGTAAGCGCCAGGTCCGGGGCCGACAGGTACACGAACGCGAGCGCCACGACCAGCCCCGTGGCGCCGAGCATGACGAGCGCCACCAGGCGCTCGCGGTGCGCGACGACCGTGCCGACGGCGCCGGCGACCCCGACCAGCCACACCACGATGGCCGGCAGCGTGAGCCCGGCGACCGGGATGGAGAACGACACGTCCTCCACCGCGAGATAGGGCCAGTAGCCCAGAAGGAGGGCCGCGCCCACCAGCCAGGCGAGGGACGCGCGCACGCCGCCCTTCGCGGCCGCGCGCTCCAGGCGCCGCGCCAGCGCGTCGAGGAGCGCGAGCAGCCGGTCGAAGACCGTCTTGCCCAGGTCGGGGATGTGCTCCAGCACGTGCAGGTTCACGCGCCGGTGCAGCAGGAAGTAGAGGCCCACGCCGGCGGCGAGCGCGAGCACGCTCATCAACAGGGGCGCGTTCAGCCCGTGCCAGAGCGCCAGGTCGTAGTCCGGCAGCTCCCGGCCGAGCACCGCCCGCGCGCCCAGGGCGAGCAGCGGGCCCACCGTCCAGCCGGGAAGGAGCCCCACGGCGAGGCAGGCGAGCACCAGCACTTCCACCGGCACGCGCATCCAGCGCGGCGGCTCGTGCGGCGCGCGCGGCAGGCCCGTGGCGTCGCCGTTGAAGAAGACGTCGTGGATGAAGCGCAGCGAGTAGGCCACGCTGAACACGCCGGCAAGCACGGCGAGCGCCGGGGTGGCCAGCGCGAGCAGCCCGTGCCCCTCCAGCGCCAGCGTCTCGGCGAAGAACATTTCCTTGGAGAGGAACCCGTTGGCCAGGGGGACGCCTGCCATGGCCCCGGCGGCGACCATGGCGAGCGTGCCGGTGACCGGCATCGCCTTCCAGAGGCCGTTCAGCCGGCGCATGTCGCGCGTGCCGGTCTCGTGGTCGATGATGCCCGCGGCCATGAAGAGCGAGGCCTTGAACACCGCGTGGTTGAGGATGTGGAACACCGCGGCGACCTCCGACAGCGGCGTGTCCAGCCCGAAGAGCAGCGTGATGAGCCCCAGGTGGCTGATGGTCGAGTACGCGAGCAGGCCCTTCAGGTCGTGCTGGAAGAGCGCCAGCACCGCGCCCGCCACCAGCGTCACGGCGCCCACCGTGCTCACGATCCAGAACCACTCCTCGGTGCCGGCGAGCGCGGGGTAGAGGCGGCCCAGCAGGAACACGCCCGCCTTCACCATCGTCGCGGAGTGCAGGTAGGCCGACACCGGCGTGGGTGCGGCCATCGCGTGCGGCAGCCAGAAGTGGAACGGGAACTGCGCAGACTTCGTGAACGCCCCCAGCAGCACGAGCACGAGCACGAGGAGGTAGCGCGGGTCGGCGGCGATGCGATCGCCCGCGGCGAGGACGTCGTCGAGGCGGTAGCTGCCGACGATGTCGCCGATGAGGATCACGCCGGCCAGCAGGCAGAGGCCCCCCGCCCCGGTGACGGCAAGCGCCATGCGCGCGCCGCGGCGCGCCTCCGCCCGGTCGCGCCAGAAGCCGATCAGGAGGAAGGACGTGATGCTCGTGACTTCCCAGAAGACCACGAGGAGGACGAGGTTGTCGGCCGTGGCCACGCCCAGCATCGCCCCCATGAAGGCGAGCAGGAAGGCGAAGAAGCGCGCCGGCGGGTCTTCCTCGGCGAGGTAGTACGCGGCATAGAGGACGACCAACGCGCCGATGCCGTAGATCAGCAGCACGAACAGCCACGCGAAGCCGTCGACGCGGAAGCCGAAGTCCACGCCGAGCGACGGCAGCCATGCGACGGAGGCGGCCGGGACCTCTCCCGCGAAGACGGCGCCGCCGAGGCCGGCTGTGATGGCGAGGCCCGCCAGCGTCGTGGCCCCCGCGAGCAGCGCGACGCCGCGCCGGCCCGCGTTCGGCATCGCGAGCGCGATGGCGCCGGCGACGAACGGCAGGAGGACGAGGAGGAAGATCGCGGCGTTCATGCGCCCTTCCCCGGTGCCGCCCCGGAACGGGCGCGCCAGGCAAGTATCGCGAGCGTGAGCGCCGTGATGGGCAGGACGAAGAGCATCATCGCCCCGCTGAAGGCGGGCAGGGCGTCGTGCTCGCGCGCGGCGAGCACGAGGAAGGCCGCGTAGGCCGCGTAGTAGGCGAGGAAGACGAAGCCCTCCCAGCGCGCGATCGCGTTGCCGGTAAAGAAGACCGGCAGGCACGCGAGCGCCACGGCCATCATGACCGGGAGGTCGAAGGCCACGAGCGAGGGCGCGACCGCGAGCGCCTGCGGGGCCACGAGCCCCGAGAGGCCCAGCACGCAGAGGATGTTGAACGTGCAGCTGCCGATCACGTTGCCCACCGCGATCTCGCGCTCGCCGCGGATCGTGGCCATGACCGAGGCCGCCACCTCCGGCGCCGAGGTGCCCGCGGCCACGATCGTGAGGCCGATCACGAGCTCGGAGACCCCGAGCGAGCGAGCGAAGGCGATGGCCGCCGTCACGAGCCAGCCCGACCCGGCCACGAGGAGGGCGAGCCCCGCGGCCACGAGCGCGACCTGCACGGACCAGTGCCGGTCCCATGCGCTTCCCGCCCCGATCTCCGCCTCGACCTCCGCCAGGGCCGCCCCGGCCTGCTCGCGGCGCGACTGCACCACGAGGAAGGCGGTGTAGGCCGCGAGCAGGAGGAACATCGCGCCGGCCTCGGCTCGCCCGATGGTCCCGTCCCCCGCGAGGACCCCGAGGAGGAGGCTCGCGCCCACCATGATGGGCACCTCCTGCCGGATGACCTGCCGCGAGACGACCAGCGGTGCGAGGACGGCGGAGAGCCCGAGGATGAAGAGCACGTTGAAGACGTTGCTGCCGACGACGTTGCCGACCGCGAGGTCGGTGCGACCGTCCCACGCCGACTGCACGGAGACGGCGAGCTCCGGCGAGCTGGTGCCGAACGCGACGACCGTGAGCCCCACGACGAGCGGGGAGATGCCGAGCGACACGGCGAGCTTGCCCGCCCCGCGCACGAGGAGTTCCGCCCCGCCGACGAGCGCGGCGAGGCCTGCGAGGAACAGGAGGGCGTTGGTCATCGGTCTTGGTTGCGTCGGTGGGCGCGTGCGGCGATTCGCGCACTGCTCCGACCGTGACTTGTCGCGGGAGTTCGGCGCGGGATGCGGCTCAGCGGTACGAGAATAGCAGCACGCCCGCCATCAGGGCGAGCACCAGCATCACGGTGGCGCGGGTGGTCCACGTCGCGCCGAACGCGCCGCGCGGGCTGCCGAATCGTCCCGCGCCGTTCGCCAGCCCGGCGAGCGCGCCGAGAACCGGCGTGACCACCGCGCGCCTGCCCGCCGCGATGGCGGCTCCCAAGGGCGCGATGAGCCGCGGGGCCGCGCGCCGGTAGAGCCAGTCCGAGTCGAGCGTGATCGTGAGCGTGCGCCGGAGCATCGGCAGGAGCAGGAAGAAGGCCAGGCCGGAAAAGAGGAGGAGCTGCAGCATCCCCACCACGTGCCCGCCCGTGTAGGGAACGTAGCTGACCGGGTGGGGAAGCATCGCATAGAGCGGCTCCGGGGCCACGCCCATCGCGATGCACAGGAACGCGAGCAGCAGCATCGCGGCACGCATCGAGGCGGGCGGCTCCGCGGGGCGCAGGCCCGAGTCCTTCTGGAAGAAGACGAACCACGGGAACTTGATCCCCGCGTGCAGGAACACGCCCGCGGAGGCCGCGGCGAGCGCCAGCCAAACGGCGAGGAGGTGCCCGTCGGCCGCCGCCTGCGAGATCATCGACTTGCTCACGAACCCCGAGGTGAGCGGGAAGGAGGAGATGGCGAGCGCGCCCACGATGCCGCAGGCCGCCGTGACCGGCATGGTTCGGAACAGCCCGCCCAGGTCCGTGCACTTGCGCTTGCCCGTCTGCATCAGCACGGCGCCGGCCGACATGAGCAGCAGCGCCTTGTAGATGATGTGCGTGAAGGCGTGCGCGGCCGCGCCGTTGAGCGCCATCTCGGTGCCGATGCCCACCCCCGTCACCATGAACCCCACCTGGTTCACGATCGAGTACGCGAGGATGCGCCGCATGTCGTTTTCCAGGATGGCGTAGACGATCCCGTAGAACACCATGAAGAGCCCGACCGGGACGAGAATCTCGGCGCCGGGGAAGCCGCGGATCAGCACGTAGACCGCCGTCTTCGTCGTGAAGGCCGACAGGAACACCATGCCGCTCCAGGACGCCTCGGGGTAGGCGTCGGGAAGCCACGCCGAGACCGGGGGGGCGCCGGCGTTGAGCAGGAACCCGGCGAGGATGAGCGCCTTGGCCACCGTGTCGGGAAGCATCGCGTCGAAGGCGATGGACCCGGTGCCGGCCACGTGCCCGGCGATGCCCGCCATGAGGAGCATGCCGCCGAAGAGGTGCACGGCGACATAGCGCCGGCTGGCGGCGAACGCCTTCGGGCCCGCGGCGGACCACAGCACCAGCGTGGAGCCCACCGCCATCAGTTCCCAGAAGATGAAGAGCGTGAGGAGGTCGCCCGCGAGCGCGGCGCCGATGGCCGAGCCGGCGTACACGAACGCCGCCGGCACCTCCAGGCGGCTTGCCTGGCGCATCGCGAAGAGCGCCCCGGCGAACGCCATGATGGCGAAGATCGTCGCGAAGAGCCGCGACAGCCGGTCGACGCGGGCGAGCGTCGCGTCGAAGCCGAGGAATTCCCAGCGGCCGTGCAGCCCCTCGGGGATCATCCACACGAACGCCAGGGCGGCCAGCGGGGCGGCGAGCAGCAGCGCCTGGCGCGCCCGGCCGCGCAGGAAGAAGGCCGCCACGCCCGCCGCCGCGAGCCAAAGGCCCGGGTGCAGGAATGCGCTAGCGGTCATAGTAGGTGTCCTCGCGCTTGAGGAGCATGCCGAGGAGCTTCGAACCGAGCACCATGGCCACGCAGGCGAGGAAGCCGAAGACCGCGAAGAACGCCGGCCAGCGCTCGACCTCGAAGTGCGGGTGCATGTCGACGAGGAAACCGGCCGCCACCGTGGCCGCCAGCACCGCCACGAACGCGATCCACAGCAGGCGGATGGTCCGCGGGCGCACCAGCCAGTGCACGGGCACCCCGGCCTGCGTGCCGGCCCTGTTCATCGCCGTTCGTTCGTCGGCCACGTCATCCTCCCGCGACGGCCTTCGCGAAGGCGATCGCGAGGCCGGGAAAAAGAAAGATCGCCACGCACGCGCCCGCCGTCGCGACCTGGGCCAGGACCATGGGCGCGGGGGCCTCGTGGCCGCCGCTGTCGCCCGGCGCCGGCGCGACGAAGAACGCGCGGTAGACGATGGGCAGGAAGTACGCCGCGTTGAGCAGCGTGCTCGCGGCGAGTGCTGCCACCACGACCCAGTCGCGCGCCGCCATGGCGCCCGAAAGGATGTACCACTTCGACACGAATCCCGCCATCGGCGGCAGCCCGATCATGGAAAGCGCCCCCACGCCGAAGGCCGCCATCGTCCAGGGCATGGCGCGGCCGATGCCGTCGAGCTGGCTCACCTCCGTCTTGTGGGCGGCCGTGTAGATGGACCCGGCCGCGAAGAAGAGCGTGATCTTGCCGAACGCGTGCGCCACCAGGTGCAGGGTCGCCCCCATGATCGCCGCCGGCGTGAAGAGCGAGCAGGCGAGCGACACGTAGGCGAGCTGGCTCACCGTGGAATAGGCCAGCCGCCGCTTGAGGTTGTCGGCGCGAAGCGCGACGACCGAGGCCGCGACGAGGGTGAAGGCCGCGATCGCCGTGAAGGGCGCGCTCCCGCCGAGGGAGGCCAGCGTGTCGATCCCGAAGACGTAGACGATCACCTTGATCACGCAGAAGACGCCCGCCTTCACCACCGCCACCGCGTGCAGCAGTGCCGACACCGGCGTGGGCGCGACCATGGCCGCCGGAAGCCAGCGGTGGAAGGGCATCAGCGCCGCCTTGCCGATGCCGAACATGAAGAGCGCGAGGAGTACGCCGGCCGTTGCCGCGTCGATGCGGCCGCCCAGGATGCCGCCCGGCCGGAAGTCCGTCGTCCCGGTGAGGATCCACGTGACCACGATGGCAGGCAGCAGGAAGAGGATGGAGGTCGCGAGCAGGATCCCGAGGTAGACCCGCCCGGCGCGGCGGGCCTCGTCCGTGCCGTGATGGGTGACCAGCGGGTAGGTGACGAGCGTGAGCAGCTCGTAGAAGAAGAACAGCGTGACGAGGTTCGCGGAGAAGGCGATCCCGATGGCCGCGCCGATGGCGCCCGCGAAGCAGGCGTAGAACCGCGTCTGGCGCCCTTCCCCGTTGGCGCGCATGTAGCCGATCGAGTAGGCGCTGCTCACCACCCAGAGCGACGAGGCCACGGCGGCGAAGAGCCAGCCCAGCGGCTCGACCTGCAGGGCGAGCGCCACCCCGGGCACCATGTCGAAGAGCGGGACCGCGGGCCGCCCGCCGGAGAGCACCTGCGGGCCCAGCGCGACCACGAGGAAGAAGAGCATCACCGCGGAGGCGAAGGTGGCGGCCTCGCGCAGGTCCCTGCGGCGCTCGCCGGCCAGGGCGACGAGGGCGGCGCCGGCGAACGGCACGGCCACCGCGGCGAGCGCGAAGGCGGCGTCGCTCATCGCGCCCCTCCCATCAGCGCCGCGGCCGCGCGCCCGGCGGCCCCGAGCACCGGGGCGCCGTGCAGCCCCATGGCGACCACCGCCGCGGTGAGCGCCAGCGCCGTGCCCGTCATCGAGGCCGGCGCCTCCCCGGGCGCGGGCGCGCCTGCGGGCGGCTCGCGGAAGTAGGCGCACTCGACGAAACGCCAGATGTAGGCCACGGCGAGGAGCGAGCTGAGCAGCACCACCGCCGCGAAGACCGGTTGCCCCGCCCGGATCGCCGCGCCGGCCAGCGCCCACTTGGTCACGAAACCCGCCGTGCCCGGCACGCCGATGAGGCTCAGGCCCCCGATCACGAAGGCGAAGGTGATGACCGGCATGGTGCGGCCCACGCCGGCGAGGTCCGAGAAGCGCGTCCCCCCGAGGCGCAAGGCCATCGCGCCCGCCAGCATGAAGAGCGCCGACTTGGTGACGCCGTGGTTCACGACGTGGGCGATCGCCGCCGCCACCCCCGGCTCGGTGGCGAGCGAGAGCCCCAGCGTGATGTAGCCGACCTGGCCGACGCTGGAATAGGCGAGCATGCGCTTCAGGTCGTCCTGCACGATGGCCGCGCCCGAGGCGATGAAGGCCGCCGCCACCGAAAGGGCCGCGAGGACGGGCGCCACCGGGATGTCGCGCAGCAACGCGTCCGCTCCGTACACGGAGAACCAGATGCGCGCGAGCGCGTAGATCGCCACCTTGGTCGCGGTGCCGGCGAGGAAGGCGGAGACGGCCGACGGCGCGTGCGCGTACGCGCCGGGCAGCCACGCGTGCAGGGGGAACATCGCGAGCTTGAGGCCGAGGCCCGCGGTGATGAACGCGATGGCCACGGTGGCGGCGCGCGGGTCCGCGGCCTGCGGAAGCCGCACGGCCAGGTCGGCCAGGTTGAGGGTGCCCGTGGCGAGGTAGAGGATGCCCACGCCCATCACGTAGAAGGTGGCGCCGACGGTGCCGAGGATCAGGTACTGGAAGGACGCGGTGAGCGCGCGCCGGTCGCGCCCCAGGGCCACGAGCACGTAGGTGGAGAGCGACGAGATCTCGAGGAACACGAATAGGTTGAACGCGTCGCCCGTGACCACCATGCCCAGCAGCCCCGCGAGGCACAGCATCATCAGCGCGTAGAAGAGGTACAGGCGCTCGCCCCCGATCTCGGCCGCGGCGCTGCGCCGCGCGTACACCACGCTCGCCGTCCCGATCGCCGACACGAGGAGGGCCACGAGCGCGCTCGCCGCGTCCACGCGGTACTCGATCCCCCAGGGCGGCGGCCAGCTGCCGATGGCGTAGGAGACCGGGCCCGAGGCGGCGACGCGCGCAAGCAGCTGCGCCGCCATCAGGACGGCCGCGAGGCAGGCCGCCAGCGCCATGGCCCAGCCCGCCCGGGCGCTGCGCACCACCACGATGAGGGGGGCGGCGACGAGCGGCGTGACGACGAGGAGCGCGGGGAAGTGTTCGGCGAGCAAGGCGGGCGTTCAGTCGGCGCGCGCGTCGGCGGCGAGGAGGTCGTCCTCTTCGATGGTCCCGTAGGCCTCGCGGATGCGCACGACGATCGCGAGCCCGAGGGCTAGGGTGGCCACGCCCACGACGATGGCGGTGAGGATGAGCACGTGCGGCAGGGGGTTGGAGTAGACGGTGAAGCCCTCGCCCACGATGGGCACGGTGCCGCCGACGAGCTTGCCGGGAACGATGTAGAGCAGGTAGACGGAGCTCTGGAAGATCGAAAGCCCCACGAGCTTCTTCACGAGGTTGCCGCGCGAGATCACGATGAAGAGCCCGGCCATCATCAGGAAGACGGTGGCCCAGTAGCCGAAATGCCCCGCCACGCTCACGCCTCGTCCTCCGGGTCGCGCCCGCGGCCGGCGAAGAGGTAGAACACCTTGAGCATGACCCCGCTCACGGTGATCGCCACCCCGGCCTCGACCCAGAAGATGCCGCGATGCTGGCCGTGCACGGGGTCGGAGGCGAGCACGAAGTAGTCGAGGTAGTTGCCGCCGAGGAGGATGCCCGCCACGCCCACGCCCGCGTAGAGAAGCACGCCCGCGGCCACCATCAGCTCGACCGCGCGGTCGGGCACGGCGCGGCGCGCCGCCGGCAGGCCGTAGATCACGCCATAGAAGATCACCGCGGCCGCCACGATCACGCCGGCCTGGAAGCCGCCTCCCGGGCCGAAGTCGCCGTGGAACTGGACGTAGAGCGCGAACATCAGCGCGAAGGGAATGAGCAGCTTCGCGACGACGCGAAGGATGACGTCGGTGCGCATCAGGAGCCGCCCTCTTCTTTCTTCTTCCTGCGGCGGCGAAGGAGCGTGATCACGCCGATGCCGGCCGTGAAGACCACCGTCGTCTCGCCGAGGGTGTCGTAGCCGCGGTAGCTCGCGAGGACGGCCGTGACGATGTTGGGCACCCCGGTCTCGGCGAGGCCCTCCTGGAGGTAGCGCGGCACGACGTGCGTGTGGATGGGCGCGTGCGGGTCGGAGAACGCCGGCAGGCCGTAGGTCCCGTACACCAGCAGCATCCCGGTGAAGAGCGACAGGACGAGCGGGATCCACGGCCGCTCCATGGGCTTCGACTCGAGGCTCCCGACCAGGTTGAGCGCGCCCAGGAAGAGGACCGTCGAGATGCCCGCCCCGACCGCCGCCTCTGTCATGGCCACGTCGGCGGCGTCCAGCGCGGCGAGCGCCGTGGCCATGAGGAAGCTGTAGGTGCCGGTGAGGACCACGACCCCGAAGAGGTTGCGCTGGCGCGCCACCGCCACGGCCACGGCCGCCAGCATGACGAACAGCGCGGCGATCCCTGGCGTCTCGATCACTCTCGCGCGTCCTCGTCGAGAACCGGCTCAAGCCCCCGCACGAGCGCGGCCCGGGCGAGTGCGTGCGTGGCAGTGGGGCTCGCGAAGAAGATGAGCAGGGCGAGGATCGCGAGCTTCGCGCTCTCCAGGGTGAGACCCCCGAGAAGGATCAGTCCGGCGATGACCAGCCCCGCGCCAAGCGTCTCGATGACGCTCGCCGCGTGCATGCGCGTGTAGAAGTCGGGCATGCGCAGCATTCCCACGGCGCCGACGACGCAGAAGAGCCCCCCGAGCCCCATGAGCACGGCGGCCGCGAGCTCGACGATCGTCATGCCGCCTCCTCCTCCTTCTCGCCGGGCTCCCCGAGGTCGCCGACCCGGAAGAACTTGAGGACGGCGACGGTGCCCAGGATGTTGAGCAGCCCGTACACCAGGGCGAGGTCCGTGAATCCGGGGCGGCCGGTGTAGAACTCGATCACCGCGAGCAGCAGCATGGCCACCGTGCCCACCGCGTTGGCGGCGAGCGCCCGGTCGAAGACGTTGGGCCCGAGGAAGGCCCGGGCGAGCAGGAGCGCGAGCGTGGCAATGAGGGCCGCGACGACGGGCGCGTAGATCATGAAACGTTCTCGTTGCGCGTGACGCGCGCGTCCATTTCGCCCCCGGCGAGGCTCGCCGCGCCCTCGCGGGTGAGCGCATGCACGAGGAACTCGCCGCGCCCGGCCTCGACGGTCACCGTGCCCGGGGTGAGCGTGATGGAGTTGGCGAAGACGACCCGCCCGACGGCGGTCGCCTGGGTGGAGCGCACGCGCACGAGCCTCGGGCTGATCGGCAGACGCGGGTGGAGGATGATCAACGTCACCTCCCACGCCGACTTGACGATCTCCTTCGCGAGCCACGGCCAGTAGCGCAGCGCCATGCCCGCGAAGTGGACGGGATGGCCTTCCGGATCCACGACCTCGAGGCGCCGCGCGAAGGCGACCACCGCGACGGCCGACACCGCGCCCGCCGCCAGCAGGAAGGGCGTGAAGTATCCGGACAGCACGATCCAGAAGAGGAAAAGCGTGACGGCGGCGCTGAGCTTGCGCATGGTAGGCGCTTCGGATCCCGGGGCGGCTGGAAGGTGCCCGATTCTACCCAGCGCGCGCAGACCCGGTCTACCCGTTCCGGCCCGGTCCCGCGGCATCGCGCCCCGGCGGCGCCCGCGCGGACCCTAGGCGACGATGATCACGTGCACGCGATAGGGGCCGTGGGCGCCGATGACGATCGTCTGCTCGATGTCCGCCGTGCGCGAGGGGCCCGACACGAAGAACACGGCGCGGGGCGGCTCGCCGACCTCCGTGCGCAGGAGCGCGAAGGAATCCTCCATCGTGTCCAGCAGCCGCGAGGCGCGCACGACGCAGACATGCGTCTCGGGCAGCAGCGCGGTCACCTTGGGCGTGGCCGGCGAGGACAGCAGCAGCACCGTGCCCGTCTCGGCGATGGCGCAGAACGACCCCGTGAGCCCCGTCGTGTCGTCCGCGCCGGCGGGGCGATTGCGAAACTCGATGCCCGCGCCCGCCCAGTCGAGACCGGCGAACTCGCTCCAGCCCGCCAGCGCCGGCGCGATCCCGCCCGCGGCGAGGTAGCGCGCGACCTCCGCGGGAACCTGCGAGTCGGAGCCGACCGTCGCGTGCGTGGTGCCCAGGCGCTCGCACTCCTTGCGGAACTGCGCCAGACGGTCGGGCGCGTGCGCGAACGGCGGCTGCGGCCCCACCTCGTGGCGCGCGATCGCCTCGCGAACCATCGCGATCTCCGCCTCGGTCGGTTCGGAGCCGCTGCGCCCCTGCGCCTTGCGGATCCTCGCGAGGATGTTCTCCCTAGCGCCCATGTGCCCTCACCCGAGCCTCATCCGTGTTCATCCGCCGTTATCCGTGTTCATCCGTGTTCCCGGGACCTTTGCTTGTATAACTCGCGGAACGTCCTTCCCGCCGGCGCCGGCATGTCCCGCCCCTTCGTCCACCCGTCGATCCCGGGCAGCGAGTGGATCAGCCCCTCGCGCCCGCCCAGCCAGCTCCCCACCCGCGCCCCCACCTTCGCGAAGAGCGCATAGAGCGCCGGCCGCGTCGCCATGAAGCTCCACCCCGCGATCGCCATGCGCTCCGCCCACGGCCTGAGCTTGCGGTCGAACTGCTGCTCGCGCAGCTTCCGCATCAGGTCCGGGAGCGGGATCTTCACCGGGCAGGCCACCGCGCATTCGCCGCAGAAGGTCGCCGCGTTGGGCAGGTCGCCCGCGTTCTCGAGGCCCACGTACACCGGGGTGAGGATCGACCCCATGGGGCCGGGGTAGACCCAGCCGTAGGCGTGGCCGCCCACGTTCTGGTAGACGGGGCAGTGGTTCATGCAGGCGCCGCAGCGGATGCAGCGCAGCATCTCCTGCATGTCGCCGCCCACGAGCTTCGTGCGCCCCGCGTCCACGAGCACGATGTGCATCTGCTCCGGGCCGTCGGTGTCGCCGGGCATCTTCATGCCCGTGGTGAGCGTGAGGTAGTTGGTGATCGTCTGGCCGATGGCCGAGCGGGGCAACAATCGAATGAGGGAAGCGAAGTCCTCGAAGGTGCCGATCACCTTCTCGATCCCGGTGATCACGCAGTGGATGCGCGGCAGCGTCGTCACCATGTCCGCGTTGCCCTCGTTGGTGACCGTGAGGGTCGTGCCCGTCTCCGCGATGACGAAGTTGGACCCGGAGATGCCCATGTCCGCCGTGAGGAAATGGTCGCGCAGCGCCTCGCGCGCCTCGCGCGTCATGGCCGGGATCTCGGTCAGCCGGGGCTTGCCGTGGGCCTGCACGAAGAGCTCGGCCACCTGCTCCTTCGACTTGTGCACGGCGGGCGCCACGATGTGCGAGGGGGGCTCCTTGGCGAGCTGCAGGATGTACTCGCCGAGGTCCGTCTCGACGACCTGCACGCCCGCGGCCTCCAGCCGCTCGTTGAGGTTCACCTCCTCGGAGACCATCGACTTCGACTTGGCGACCTTCCTCACGCCGTTGCGGGTCGCGATGTCGACGATGATGCGGCAGGCGTCCTCCGCACTCTCCGCCCAGTGCACCACCGCGCCGCGCCGCGTGGCGTTCCTCTCGAACTCCACCAGGTAGGCGTCGAGGTTGTCGAGCGCGCGGTCGCGGATCTTCGCCGCGTGCGTGCGCAACTCCTCCCACACGCCGAACTCAGCCACGGCCCGGGCACGGCCGTCGACGAACTTGCCCTTGGCCTTCTTCATGTTCCCCTGCAGCAGGGCGTCGCCGAGCTTCTCGGTGGCGCGCTCCTTGAAGAACATGCTCTGGATCTGCATTTCTATGCTCCGCTGGGGAGTAAACCTTTGGAACACGGATGAACACGGATGGACACGGATGAACACGGATAACCCCCACTTCGATGGTGCCCGTGCCCAAGGCGTGAGGTTCGCGGACTCCGGCAGTGGATTCGAGTCTCTCGCATTGCCTTATCCGTGTTCATCCGTGTCCATCCGTGTTCATCCGTGTTCCAAAGGTTTACCGCAACCGTCAGCCCTCGCCGGCGATCACCTGCGCGAAGTGCAGCACCTTCGTGTCCCTGTCCCCCGTCCTGCGCAGGCGCCCCTCGATGTTGAGCAGGCAACCGAGGTCGCCGCCCACGATGGCGCCCGCACCCGTGGCGCGGACCGACTCGCACTTGTTCTCGCACATGCGCGTCGAGATGTCGCCCAGCTTGATGGAGAAGGTGCCGCCGAAGCCGCAACAGCGCTCGGCGCCGTCCATCTCCGCGATCTTCGCGCCGGCCATCTGCAGCAGGTAGCGCGGCTGCATCTTCACGCCCAGCTCGCGAAGCCCCGAGCAGCTGTCGTGGTAGGTGACCGTGCCGTCGAACCGGCCGGGCACCTTGTCGACCTTGAGCACTTCAACGAGGAACTGGGAGAGCTCGTACCACTTCGCCGCGAGCGCCTCGAACTCCGGCAGGTCGGGCTCCCCCTTGAAGAGGTCGTGCACGGTGGCGACCTTCATCTGCCCCGAGCAGGAGCCCGAAGGGGCCACCACGTAGTCGCAGTCGCGGAACTCGGCCAGCACCTTGCGAGCGAGCGCCTTCGCGACCTCCCGCCCGCCCGAGTTGTAGCCGGGCTGGCCGCAGCAGGTCTGGGATTCGGGCACCACGACCTCGCAGCCGGCGCCCTCGAGGAGTTTCAGCGCCGCGAACCCGATCCCGGGCCGGGCGAGGTCCACGAGGCAGGTGACGAAGAGTCCCACTTTCATGGGGGCAGTGTAGCAGCGCGGCGAAGGCGGCGACGGCGGTCGCCGTGCTATTGTCTGGCCGCCCACGACGACCGCGGGCCGACCGGGAAGAGGAAGCCTTCATGCGCGCCTTCGTCGCCACGCTCACCCGCCGGACCGCGATCGCGCTCGTCGCCTGGGTGGCGGCCTGCAGCGCTCCCGCCCTGGCCCAGACCTTCTCCGGCACCATGTCCGGCTCCTGGTGGGACGCGGGCCGCGGCGGCGAGGGGCAGTTCATCACCTTCGAGACCGTGGGCACGCGCAACGTCGCCTACCTGGCCTACTTCACGTACACCGCCTCCGGAAGCGCCACCTGGCACGTCGGTAACGCGGACTACACGCCCGGGGCGACGAGCATCGCGATACCGGTCGTCTCGGGCACCGGGGCGCGCTTCGGCGCCGGCTACCAGGCCTCCGACGCGCAGTTCGCCCCGGCCGGCACGGCCACGCTCGAGTTCGTCTCCTGCACCCGCCTGCGCCTGCGCCACTCGGCGATGCCGGGCATCACGCTCGACCTCACGCGGCTGGTGGGTCCGCTGGCGGGTGCCGGGTGCACCGACCCTGCGCCGTCGGGACCGACGCCGGCGTTCGCGGGCGTCATGTCCGGCTCCTGGTGGAACGCCGTGCGCGCCGGCGAAGGGCAGTTCGTCACCTTCGAGACCGTGGGCGGGCGCAACGTCGCCTACCTCGCCTACTTCACCTACACCGCCACCGGCGCGGCCTCGTGGCTGGTGGGCAACGCCGACTTCGCCGCCGGCGCGACGCGCCTCTCGATCCCGCTGGTGACGGGGTCGGGCGCCCGGTTCGGCGCCGGCTTCCGCTCCGCCGACGTGGCGATCGCCGCGGCCGGCGTGGCGACGCTCGACTTCCTGTCTTGCTCGCGGCTGCGCCTGGCGTACGCCGGCGACCAGGCCTTCACGGTGGAGCTCTCCCGTCTCGTGGGGCCGCTGGCGGGACTTCCCTGCACCGACCAGCCCGCAACGCCGCCTTCGGCCACGGACCTGATGCTCCGCCCGTTGCTCGCGGGGAACGGCCTAGCCGGCAACCTGCGCAACGGGCGCACCTTGCCTGCGATCGACGACCCGCTGCCGCAGCTCGGCAAGCTCCTCTTCTTCAGCAAGGCACTGAGCGCCGCCAACGACGCCGCGTGCGCCTCCTGCCACCACCCCGCCCTGGGCGGCGGCGACGGGCTCTCCGTTTCCATCGGCGCGGGCGCACAGAGCGCGAACGTCGTGGGCCCGGGCCGCCGGCTCGCCTCGGGCCGCCTGCTCGTCGGGCGCAACGCCAACACGTTCTTCAACGTCGGCCTTCACGATGCCGCGCACTTCTGGGATTCACGGGTCGAAAGCCTCGGCAAGCTCGCCAACCGCAACGGGGCCGGCAGCGGCATCCGCACGCCCGACACCCCGCCGAACGTGGCGGATCCGGCGGCGGGCCCCACGCTGCCCGCGGCACAGGCGCGATTCCCGGTGGTGGGCGCAGCCGAGATGCTCGGCACGGGCTTCCCGGGCATCACGGGCGACAACGCGATCCGGGCGCACCTCGCCGCGCGGCTCGGGGACTACGGCACCGGCCGCGGGCAGCTCGCCCCCGGCCAGTGGCTGCAGAAGTTCCGCGCCGCCTTCGCCAGCCCGGCGGGCGCCGCCGAGCAGCTCGTCACCTTCGACAACATCGCACTCGCGATCGCGGAGTACCAGCGCTCGGCGACGTTCGTCGACCCCCCCTTCGCCCGCTATGTCCGCGGCGACAATGCCGCCATCGGCGAGCAGGCCAAGCGCGGGGCGCTCTTCTTCTTCCGCCCGCTGGACAGCGGCGGCGCGAATTGCGTGCAGTGCCACGCGGGCGATTTCCTGTCCAACGAGCAGCACCACGCGATCGGCTTCCCGCAGGTCGGGCCCGGGATGGGCGACGGCACGGGCGCCATGGACGACTTCGGTCGCGGGCGGCAGTCGGGAGACCAGATCGAGCGATACCGCTTCCGCACGCCCTCGCTGCTCAACGTCGAGCTGACGGGGCCCTACGGGCACTCCGGGGCCTACGCGACGCTCGAAAGGGCGATCGAGCACTACTTCACTCCCGATGCGGTCGTGAGCGCCTTCCTGGCGAATCGCCAGTGGTGCGCGCTGCCGGTGTTCGCCGCGACGCCGGACTGCGCGGATTCTGCCGCGGACGTCACGCGCAACACCCTGGATGCGCTCGCGAAGATGAAGAGCGACCAGGCCTCGTTCCCGGCGGTGTCGATGCCGCGGATCGACCTGGCGCGCGTGCCGCAGTCCGCCGTGGCCGACATCGCGGCGTTCCTGCGAACGCTCTCCGACCCCTGCCTCAAGGACCGCGCCTGCTTCGGGCGCTGGATCCCGGCACCCGCGGAGGCGCCCGACGCGCACCAGCTCGACGCGGTGGACGCGGAGGGGCACGCGCTCTAGCGAGCGCTGCCGGGCCAGGCGACGAAAAAGGGGATCAGCCCGCGCGCAGGGCGCCGGCGAGGCGGGCGGGGTTCTTCTCGAGCCAGCGCTTGATGCGGTTGGCGTCCCCGATGCGCGTGAGGCGGCCCCAGGAATCCAGGAGCACGATCACGACGGGGGTGTTGGCGATCATCGCCTGCATGACGAGGCACTTGCCGGATTCGCTGATGTAGCCGGTCTTGGAGACGCCGATTTCCCACTCGCCCGCGCGCACGAGGGCGTTGGTGTTCACGTAGGCGAGCTTGCGGCCGGTGGTCGGCAGCGTCACGTCGATGGCCGGCGTGGTCGAGTACTCGCGGATGACGTCGTACTTGGAGGCCTCGGCCACGAGGCGGCCGAGCTCCGCGGGGCTGGAGACGTTGCCGGGTGCGAGCCCGCTCGAATCCACGAAGCGCGTGGAATCGAGGCCCAGCAGCTTCGCCTTGGCGTTCATCGCGTCCACGAAGGCGCCGGTGCCGCCCGGGTAGGCGCGCCCGAGCGCGGCTGCGGCGCGGTTGTCGGAAGCCACCAGCGCGATGCGGATGAGGTCGTCGCGGCGGAAATGGGCGCCCACGGGAAGACGCGACCGCGTTCCCTTGAGGAGGTCGAGGTCCTCGGTGGTGATCTGGACGGGCTCGTCGAGCGGCAGCTTCGAGTCGAGGACCACCATCGCCGTCATCAGCTTGGTGATCGAGGCGATGGGATGGACGGTGTCGGCGTTCTTGGCGTAGAGCGTCTCGCCCGTCTTGGCGTCGAGCACCAGGGCCGCCGTCGACATGAGGTTCGGGTCGCCGTCCTTGTCCACGTCCGCGACGGCCCGCGTGGCCTTCGTCGCCTTGGCGCGCGATACGGGCTTGTCCGCGGCGACGGCCGCGGTGGCAAGGGCGAGCAGGGCGAAAAGGGCGGCGAGGCGCTTCATGGGAGCCGATCGGAACGGGGCAAGCCGCACCATAGCAAAGATATGGCGTCCGTGACAAGATAAGCCGTCTCAAGAAGAAATCCCAAATCCCTGATTCCATGGCTCATTCCCCTCCAAAGATCCCGCACCCGGATACGCTGGCCGTGCACGCCGGCCAGTCGCCCGACCCGGCCACGGGTGCTTGCGCCGTGCCGATCTACCAGACCGCAAGCTACGTGCTGCCCGACACGGACACCGCGGCGGCGCTCTTCAACATGGAGGCGCCGGGCCACGTGTACTCGCGGCTTTCCAACCCGACGGTGGCGGTGTTCGAGGAGCGCATGGCCGCGCTCGAGGGCGGCGTCGGCGCGATCGCCACCGCGAGCGGCCAGGCCGCCCTGCACCTGGCCATCGCCACGATCATGGGCAAGGGCGGCCACATCGTCTCGTCGGCGAGCCTGTACGGCGGCTCGCACAACCTCCTGCACTACACCCTGCCCCGCTTCGGCATCGAGACCACGTTCGTCCCGCCCCGCGACGCCGACGCCTGGCGGCGCGCGATCCGGCCCGACACGCGGCTCCTCTTCGGCGAGACGGTGGGCAACCCCTCGGTGGACGTGCTCGACATCCCGGCGCTCGGCGCGCTCGCCGGCGAGCACGCGATCCCGCTCCTCGTCGACGCGACCGTGACCACGCCGTACCTCGGCCGCGCCCTGGACATGGGCGCGCACCTGGTCGTGCACTCGGCGACGAAGTTCCTCTCCGGCCACGGCGTGGTGATCGGCGGCGTGCTCGTCGACGGGGGCCGCTTCGACTGGGACGCGTCCGGCAAATTCCCGACCCTCTCGCAGCCCTACGAGGGGTTCCACGGCATGGTCTTCACCGAGGAGTCGCCCGTCTCCGCGTTCCTGCTGCGCGCGCGGCGCGAGGGCCTGCGCGACTTCGGCGCCTGCATGGCGGCGATGACCGCCTTCCAGGTCCTGCAGGGGCTGGAGACACTGCACCTGCGCATGCCGCGCCACGTCGCGACCACGGCGATCGTCGCCGGGTTCCTCGCGGGGCACGAGGCGGTGACGCGCGTGCACCACCCGGGACTCGCCACGCACCCGGACCACGCGCTCGCCGCGAGGCTCTACCCGGCGGGTTGCAGCGCCATCCTCTCCTTCGAGCTGAAGGGCGGACGCGAGGCGGGCCGGAAGTTCATCGAGGCGCTGGCGCTCTTCTCGCACCTCGCCAACATCGGCGACGCCAGGTCGCTCGTGATCCACCCGGCCTCGACGACGCACTTCCGCATGGACGACGCGGCGCTGGCGCAGGCGGGCATCACCGCGGACACCGTGCGCCTGTCGATCGGCCTCGAGCATCCCGACGACCTCGTCGAGGATCTCGCCCGCGCGCTGCGCGCCTCGCAGAAATGAACTTCATCGTGCAGGGCTACCCGGCCTACGCCTACACGGGCGGCAGGCCCTTCGACCCGGCGCAGCCCGCCGTCGTCTTCGTCCACGGCGCGGCGCTGGACCACAGCACCTGGCAGTGGCAGTCGCGCTACCTCGCGCACCACGGCTACTCCGCGCTCGCCGTCGACCTGCCCGGCCACGGTCGCAGCCCCGGGGCGCTGCGCACCTCCATCGAGGCGATGGCGGACTGGGTGGCCGCATTCATCGAGGCCGCGTGCATGGCGCGCGCGCACGTGGTAGGCCACAGCATGGGTTCCCTCGTGGCGCTGGAAACGGCGATCCGCCACCCGGCGCGCGTCGCGAGGCTGGCCCTCCTGGGCACCTCGGCGCCCATGCCGGTGGGCGAGGCGTTCCTCGCCGCGGCAAAGGACGACTCGCCCGCCGCATTCGACATGCAGACCGCCTGGGGCCACGCGCGCCAGGTGGCGCTCGCGACGAGCGCGATTCCCGGACTCACGCTCGCCGGGGCGAGCCGGCAACTGGTGGCGCGCTCGGGAGCGGGCGTGCAGTACGCCGACCTCGCGGCCTGCCACGCCTGGGCGCCCTCCCCGGAAGCGATCCGCGCCCTGGCGGTCCCGACGCTGGTTGTCGCCGGACAGCGCGACCAGATGACGCCGTGGAAGTCCGGCCAGGCGCTCGCGCGGGAGATTCCGGGCGCGCGCTTCGTGGCGCTGGACGCGGGACACGCGATGATGAGCGAGGCGCCGCGCGAGGTGCTCGCGGCCCTGCGCGCCCATCTCGCCGGCTGACGCGCGGCCACGCGCCGCGGACTAGAAGACCGGCGGGATGCACTTGAAGATGGCGCTCACGCCGGCCGGGCTGTCGCCCAGGCTGGCGGGAGACACGAGCCGCGCGCCGCCGTCGCACTTGCCGCGGGCGCGGAGTTCGCGCTCGGCATCGAGCTCCATGGCGGCGACTTCCGCGGCAGGGAGGTCCCCTTCGAAGCGGTGCCGGGACAGCCTCGCCGCCTCCCGGGCGATCTCGCGCACCCGCACCGCGTCGAATTCCACGCGGTACAGGTTCGGCTCGACGGGCGCGTTCCAGCCGCGGCGCTCCGCCGGGACGATGCGTGCCTCGCCGGGCACCGGCGCCGGCGCCGGCAACACCGTTGCGCACCCCGCGGCGAGTACCGCGGCCGCGAGAACCAGGTCGACTTTCCTCATGACGTTTCCTTTCCGGTGGCGCGCACGGCGTCGTCCTCGGACTCCTCCTGCTGCTGCAGTCGCCACATCTCCGCGAACAGGCCCTCCTGCGCGATGAGGCTGCGGAACGTGCCCCGCTCCACGATGCGCCCGGCATCCATCACCAGGATCTGGTCGGCGTCGACGACGGTGGACAGCCGATGGGCGATGACGAGCGTCGTGCGGTTCCTCGAGATCTCCGCGAGCTCCGCCTGGATCGCCTTTTCCGTCCCCGAGTCCAGCGCCGAGGTCGCCTCGTCGAAGATGAGGATGGGCGGGTCCTTGAGCACCGTGCGCGCAATCGACACGCGCTGCTTCTCGCCGCCGGAGAGCTTGAGCCCCCGCTCGCCCACCATCGTCTCCCACTTGTCCGGCAGGCTCTCGATGAAGTCGAGGATGTGGGCGACCTTGGCCGCCTCCTCCACCTCCTCGCGCCTCGCCCGGGGGCGGCCGTAGGCGATGTTGTAGTAGATCGTGTCGTTGAAGAGCACGGTGTCCTGCGGGACGATGCCGATGGCGGTGCGCACGGAGAGCTGCGTGACGTCGCGGATGTCCTGCCCGTCGACCAGGATGCGGCCCTCCTGCACGTCGTAGAAGCGGAAGAGGAGCCGCCCCAGCGTCGACTTCCCCGAGCCGCTCGCCCCCACGACGGCGACCGTCCTGCCCGCGGGCACCTCGAAATCCACGCCCGAGAGGATCTGCCGCCGCTTGTCGTAGGCGAAGTTCACGTTCTCGAAGCGGATCGACCCGCCGGCCGCCGCGAGCCCGGGCGCGCCCGGCTTGTCCTCGATCTCGCGGTTCACCGCGAGCAGGCGGAACATCGTCTCCATGTCGATCAGCGACTGCTTGATCTCGCGGTAGAGCACGCCCAGGAAGTTGAGCGGGATGTAGAGCTGGATGAGGAGCGCGTTCACCATCACCAGGTCGCCCAGCGTGAGCGCGCCGTGCACGATGCCGTCCGCGGCGCGCCACATGAGGAGCGAGACGGTCACCGCGATGATGACGGCCTGCACGGTGTTCAGGAACCCGAGCGAGGTCTCGCTCGTGACCACCGCCGCCTCGTAGCGCGACAGGTTCTCGTCGTAGCGCCGCGCCTCGAAGGCCTCGTTGCCGAAGTACTTCACCGTCTCGTAGTTGATGAGCGAGTCGATGGCGCGCGTGTTGGCCTTCGAGTCCGACTCGTTCATGGCGCGGCGGTGGTGGATGCGCCGCTCGGAGATGAGGAAGGTCGCGGAGATGTAGAGGACCAGCGCGCCCACGGTGATGACGCCGAACCAGACGTCGAAGCGCACGATGAGGAACCCGGTCACCAGCGCGATCTCGAAGAAGGTGGGCAGCACGCTGAAGACCATGAAGTTCAGGAGCGTCGAGATGCCGCGCGTGCCGCGCTCGATGTCGCGCGTGAGGCCGCCCGTCTGGCGCTCGAGGTGGAAGCGCAGCGACAGCGAGTGCATGTGCTCGAAGACCTGCAACGCCACGCGCCGCATGGCGCGCTGCGCCACCTTCACGAACACGACGTCGCGCAGCTCGTTGAAGAGCGTGGAGGACATGCGCAGCAGCCCGTAGGCCGCCAGCAGCGCGAAGGGGACGGCGAGCACGGCCTTGGGCGCCGACAACCCGTCGACGATGGCCTTCATGAGGAGCGGCACCGCGAGGTTCGCGAACTTGGCGGTGACCAGGAAGGCGATCGCCAGCAGGACGCGCCCGCGGTACTCCCACAGGTAGGGCAGGAGCTTCGCGATCACGCCGGCGTCGCCCGTGACGGGCGGCTCGGCTGGCTTGGGGGAATCCTGCGGGAGGGTGGCGGAGCTCATCGGTGGCGGCGCTTCGTCCGTTATAGTAGCAGCGACCATGCCCCGCTTCGCCGCCAACCTGGGTTTCCTGTTCCCCGAGGTTCCCCTCGCGGAGCGCTTCGGCGCCGCCGCGGCCGCGGGCTTCGGCGCGGTGGAATTCGCCCAGCCCTACGAGCTGGAGGCGCGCGAGATCGCGGAGCTCCTCGAGGCCAACGGCCTCGAGATGATCCTCTTCAACCTGCCCATGGGCGACAAGTCCGCCGGCGACTTCGGCATCGCGTGCCTGCCGGGGCGCGAGGACGAGTTCCGGGAGGGCGTGGCCCGCGCCATCGCCTACGCGGGCGTGCTGGGCAACGAGCGCGTGAACTGCATCGCCGGCAAGGCGCCCGCCGGGGCGGACGCGGCGGCGCTGCGCGCCACACTCCTCGCCAACCTGCGCTACGCCGCGCGGGAGATGGCGCGCGCGGGCCTCACCCTCGTCCTCGAGCCGATCAACACCGTGGACGTGCCGGGCTTCCTCGTCGCCCGGCCCGCCGAGGGCGCGGCGCTGCTGGCCGAGACGGGCGCGCCCAACGCGGGCCTGCAGTACGACATCTACCACGCCGCCATGATGGGCGAGGACCCCGTCGAGGGCCTCGCGCGCTTCGCCCCGGTGATCCGGCACGTCCAGTTCGCCGACGCCCCCGGGCGGCACGAGCCCGGCACGGGGCGTGTCGACATCGCCGCCTGTTTCGCGCGCCTCGACGCCCTGGGCTACGCGGGCTGGACCGCCGCCGAGTACCGGCCCACGAAGGCCACCGTCGAGACCCTCGGCTGGCTCGCCTGAAGGTGCTTCGCGCCCGCCGGGCGCGGTGCTAGGATGGCCTCGCCTGGTCCCCGCATTCCCGAGGAGACGACCGTGCTGCCGAATCGTGCCGCGCTGCGCTTCGCGATCCTG
The DNA here is from genome assembly GCA_011391275.1 of Betaproteobacteria bacterium. Classification (GTDB taxonomy): domain Bacteria; phylum Pseudomonadota; class Gammaproteobacteria; order Burkholderiales; family Usitatibacteraceae; genus FEB-7. Next base: position 7,852 of record JAABQW010000067.1, on the reverse strand, counting down.
CTCCTCGCCGCCGCGCTCCCGGCCGCCCGCGCCTCGGTCCCCACGGCCCCGGAAAAGCCCGCCGCGCCGGCCCGAGACGAGGAGGCCACCCGCCGGCAGCTCGAGGATGCCGCCGGTGCCGTCGTCGCCGTTCGCACCCGCGCCATCGGCAACGCGCGCTCGAAGGAGACCCTGGGCGCCGAGCGTTCCGGCTCCGGGATCCTCATCGCGCCCTCCGGGCTCGTCCTCACCATCGGCTACCTGATCCTCGAGGCCGACCAGGTGGAGATCACCGACTCCGGCGGCCGGTCGCTGCCGGCAACCGTCGTGGCCTACGACCACGCCACCGGGTTCGGGCTGCTGCGCCCCTTCGGGCCGCTCGCGCCGAAGCCCGTCCGCCTCGGCGCCTCCGGGAAAGTCGAGCAGCTCGACCGCCTCATGATCGCCTCGGGGGGCGAGGGCGGCGTGTCGGTGGCCACGGTGGTCTCGAAGCGGCCCTTCGCCGGCTACTGGGAATACCTCATCGACGGGGCCATCTTCACCGCGCCGCCGCGCGTGGACCACAGCGGCGCGGCGCTGATCAACCGGGACGGCGAGCTGGTGGGCATCGGCTCGCTTTTCGTCATGGACGCGATGACGCCGGGAGAGCGCCTGCCGGGCAACATGTTCGTCCCCATCGACCTCATCAAGCCCATCCTCGCGGAGATGATCGAGACGGGCCGGCAGAAGGCGGGCCGGCGGCCGTGGATCGGCGTGAACACCATCGAGGACGACGGGAGGCTCAAGGTCCTGCGCGTGACCGCCGAGGGCCCCGCGGAGGCGGCGGGACTGCGCACCGGCGACCTCATCCTCGCGGTGGGTGGCGAGAAGGTGCGCGACCTCGCGGACTTCTACGGAAAGCTGTGGGCCGCGGGGGAGCCGGGGGTGGAAGTGGCGCTCACGGTGCTGCAGGGCACCGACCTCAGGGAACTGAAGGTGCGCTCCATCGACCGGCTCGACTTCCTGCGCCGCAGGCCCACCATCTGAGCCGCGTATGATCGCCGCGTGACCCCTTCCGCGGCACGCGTTCGCCGCATCCTCTACACCGCCGCTTTCCTGCGCGCGCTCGCCATCGGGATGATGGCGGTGCTGATCGGGCTGTACTGCGCCCGGCTCGGATTCACGGCGACGCAGATCGGCATGGTCCTCTCCGCGGCGCTTTGGGGCGCGGCACTCGCTACGCTCCTCACGATGATCGCCGGCAGCCGCCTGCCGGAGCGGGCCCTGCTCGTGACGCTCTCGGGCCTGCCCGTCCTGGGCTGCGCCCTCCTCCTCGCGACCGACGCATTCCCGGTGATCGCCGCCGCGGCCTTCGTGGGCATGTTCAACGTGAACGGCCGCGACCGGGGCGCCATCCCGATCCTCGAGCAGGCGATGTTCCCCGCGACCACCACGGACTCGGACCGCACGCGCGTCTTCGCCTGGTACAACGTGCTGCTCGACGTGGGCTATGCGGCCGGGGGCCTCCTGGCGGGATTGCCCACGCTGCTCGAGATGGCCGCGGGGATGGCCCCGCTGGCCGCGATGAAGGCGGCGCTGGTGCTCTTCTGCGCGCTCTACCTCGCCTCCGCCGCGCTCTACGCGCGGCTGCCCGCCCGCGTGGGGGATGCCGCGCCCTCCCGGCTGCGCGACCTGTCGCCCGAGAGCCGGCCCATCATCGCGAAGATCTCGGCGCTCTTCTTCGTCGACGCCTTCGCCGGCGGCTTCATCGGCTCGGCGATCTTCGCCTACTGGTTCTCCGAACGGTTCGGTGCGACGGCCGCCACCGTGGCGGTCCTTTTCAGTGCGGGCAGGCTCCTGTCTGCCGCCTCGCACATCGCGGCGGCGTGGCTCGCGAAGCGCATCGGGCTCATCAACACGATGGTCTACACGCACATCCCCTCGAGCGCGCTCCTCTTCACGATCGTCGCCTCGGACGAGTTCGCGTGGGCCGCGTTCTTCTTCCTGCTGCGCGAGGCGCTCAACGAGATGGACGTGCCGACTCGCCAGTCGTACGTGATGGCCGTGGTGAAGCCCGCCGAGCGCCTGGCCGCGGCCGGGGTGACGAACCTCGTGCGCTCGGGAGGTTGGGCGCTCGCGCCGATGTTCGCCGGCGCCCTGATGCAGACGGCGGGGCTGGGCGTGCCCCTGGTGCTCGCGGGAGTCGCCAAGATCGGCTACGACCTCGCGCTGTGGCGCGAATTCCGGCGGGTGAAGCCGCCGGAGGAGCGATAGTGGGACGGTTCTGCGGAACCGGTCTATTCGTGAGCCAGGACGCGGGGCCCATCAATTCCGGGAATAGACCGGTTCCGCAGAACCGTCCCACTATCGCTTCGGCGGCTTGCGCGCCGAGGCGGGGCGGAAGCCCCGGCGCTCCAGCGCGTCGCGCAGCAGGTACTCGACCTGGCCGTTGACGCTGCGCAGCTCGGACTGCGCGAGGCGCTCGATCTCGGCCCAGAGCCCCGGGTCGATGCGAAGCAGGAACGCCTTCTTGTCGGGGCTCGCCATCGGAGGATCAGCGCCCCTTCGATGTGCCAGCGGACGCTGGGGGCACTCGGCGGTACCGCGCGAGCCCCCCGAAGGCGAAGGCGACCAGCAGCAACGCCGTGGCACCCACCCACAGGCCGGCCTGGTCCTCGCCGATGGCCCGCGCGCCCCACGCGAGCGCGCACAGGCCGAACGAGAGGCCGCCCGCGCCGAGCGTGAAACCCATCCACCGCCCGAGGCCCTGCGCGTCCGGGTAGCGTTCCGGGTGCGCGCGGTAGTTGTTGACGAGCCGCACGTGCCCGAGCACGCCGATCGCCCAGGCGAGCGCGAGCAACAGGATCGAATTGGCGCCCAGGATCGCCGCGCCGACGGTGGCCGCGTCCATGGCCGGCTCAGGGATACAGCGTGCCGGCGTTGACGATGGGCTGCGTGTCGCGCTCCGAGCAGAGCACCACCATCAGGTTCGACACCATTGCGGCGCGGCGCTCGTCGTCGAGTTCGACCACGTTCTTCTCGGAGAGCTGCTTCAGCGCCATCTCGACCATGGTCACGGCGCCGGTCACGATCTTGCTGCGCGCGCTGATGACGGCTTCCGCCTGCTGGCGGCGCAGCATGGCGCCCGCGATCTCGGGCGCGTAGGCGAGGTGGGTGAGCTTGGCCTCCTCGACCTTCACGCCCGCGAGCTGCACGCGCGCCTGCAGCTCGTCGCACAGGGCGTCGGCCACGGTGTCGGCACCGGCTCGCAGCGTGATCTCGCCCTCGTCGTGCGCCTCGCCCTCGTCGTAGTTGTAGCGCGTGGCCACGTGGCGCAGCGCCGACTCGCTCTGCACGTGCACGAAGTTCTCGAAGTCGTCGACGTCGAAGAGCGCCTGGGCCGTGTCCTCCACGCGCCATACCACCACCGCGGCGATCTCCACGGGGTTGCCGCGCTTGTCGTTCACCTTGAGCGTGTCCACGTTGTGGTTGCGCGCCCGCGCGCTCACCTTCTTGCGGATCATCCAGGGCCATGTCCAGCGCAGGCCCGGCGTGCGCTCCGTGCCCGAGTAGTCGCCGAAGAGCGTGATCACGCCGGCCTCGTTGGGCTGCAGCATGAAGAAGCCTCCGGCCACGAACACGATGGCGGCGCCCGCCGTCACCGCGACGGCCGGCGACCGCAGGCCGAGGATGCCGAACACCAGGAGCGCGACGAGCCCCAGGAGAACAAGCAGCATGAACAGGCCGTTGAAGGTGCTCGCCGGCTTCTCGAAGTTGCCTTCCTTGCGGTAGGCGGCCATGTCGTCCCTCCCGGAGGGGCTATCAAAGTGATATCACTTTGACGGGAGGCCGCCGGCCTGTCAAGGGGCGGCTGTTGCGGCGGGCCGCAGCGTGACCGGATCAGTTTCCCGGTGCCAATGCCGCGCGCCGGCGGGCGGCGAGCATGCCCGCGAGGAACGCCGCCAGCACGATCGCCACGACGGCGCCGCCGAGCGCGAGCTCGCGGCCCTCGTACCAGGCTTCGAGACCGGGCAGTGCGAGCCTCGCGACCGTGAAGAGTCCCAGGGCCAGGCTGATGCCGCCCACCGCGAGGGCCATGACACGCGAGGCGATGGCCGCGGTCCGGTCGGCTCGCCCGACGAGGCTGTTGATCCACAGGCCGTTCGCGCCGTCGACCGCGAGCATCCCGAGGACGAACAGCGCGCAGACGAAGAGCGCTTCAGGGATGCCGCCGAAGCGGCTCGCCGCAAGGGCGAACAGCGCCGCCTGCGAGACCGTGTCGAAGGAGATGGCGAAGAGCGAACCCACCGCCGCCACCGCCCAGGGGCTGCGGACGGTGACGATGCGGCCCAGCAGCCGGGACCGCAGGCCCGCCGGGGACACGACGGCTCCGGGCTCCGCGACGAGGACAGCGCGTAGGTTCAGGTACGCGAGCCCGAACAGGAAGGCGATGGAGATGCCTACGCCGGTGAACTCCAGCCAACCCGGTGCCTGCCAGCCGATCATAAGCGTGCCGGCGGCCAGCGCCACGAGGCAGACGACGAGCCCGTGGCCCAGCGAGAACAGCGTGCCGCACAGCCGCGAAAGGGCCGGGTTGGTCCGGGCATTGAAACGGGTAAGCCCGTCGATCGTGGCAAGGTGGTCCGCGTCGAACCCGTGCCGCACGCCGAGCACGAATGCCAGCGCGCAAAGGGCGGACCACGTGGTTGGCAGCGATTCCATGGGAATTCCTGGCGGAGCTGGCCGGTCAGGCGTGGGAACGTTCTTCCACGACTTTCCCGGCGCGACCCCTCCTAGCCCAGCGCCGCGATGACGGCGTCGGTGACTTCCCGGGTGCGGGCGGTGCCGCCGATGTCGCGCGGCAGCGACTTGCCTTCGAGGCACACCTTCTCGATGGCGGCCATGATGGCGTCGGCTGCCGGCTTCTCGCCCAGGTGCTCGAGCATCATGGCCACCGTCCAGAAGGTGGCGATGGGGTTGGCCACGCCCTTGCCCATGATGTCGAAGGCCGAGCCGTGGATCGGTTCGAACATCGAGGGGAACAGGCGCTCGGGGTTGAGGTTCGCCGTGGGCGCGATGCCGAGGCTCCCGGCGAGCGCGCCCGCAAGGTCCGAGAGGACGTCGGCGTGCAGGTTGGTCGCGACGATCGTGTCGAGCGAGCGCGGGTCCTGCACCATCACGGTGGTGGCGGCGTCGACGAGGAGCTTTCGCACCGCCACGTCGGGGAACTCCGCGGCCACCTCGCGCGCGATCTCGTCCCACATCACCATGCCGTGGCGCTGGGCATTGCTCTTGGTGATCACCGTGAGGTGCTTGCGCGGGCGCGACTGCGCCAGGCGGAAGGCGAACCGCATCACGCGCTCCACGCCCACGCGGGTGAAGACGGAGGTCTCCATCGCGACTTCGATAGGCAGGCCCGTGTGCACGCGCCCGCCGGCGCCCGAGTACTCGCCCTCGGTGTTTTCCCGCACGATCACCCAGTCGATGTCGCCGGGGCCGCGATTGGCCAGCGGGCTGGGCACGCCCGGGAAGATGCGCGTGGGGCGGACGTTGGCGTACTGGTCGAAGCCCTGGCAGATCTTGAGCCGCAGCCCCCAGAGCGTGAGGTGATCCGGGAGCTCAGGGTCGCCGACGGCGCCGAAGAGGATCGCGGCGAACGGCTTGAGCGCGTCGTTGCCATCCTCCGGCATCATCACCCCGTGCTCGCGGTAATAGTCCGAGCCCCACGGGAAGTGGGTCGGCTCGCAATGGAAGCCGCCCACTTTCTTCTCCACCGCCGCGAGGAGCCGCAGCCCCTCGGGAACCACTTCCTTGCCGATGCCGTCGCCCGGCATCACGGCGATCCTGTGCAGCCGCATCAGTCGCCCGCCTTGATCCTGTTGTCCTTCACGACCCTGGCCCAGCGCTCGATCTCGCCCTTCACGAAGCGGTCCGCGTCCTCCGGGCTGCTGCCGACGATATCCATGCCCTGCGCGGAAAGCTTCTCCGCGACGGCCGGAAGCTTGAGCGCCCTGGCGATTTCCTCGTTCAACTTCTTCACGATGGGTGCCGGGGTGCCGGCAGGCGCGATGACGCCCCACCAGGCGAGTGCGGCGAACCCGGGCACGCCCTGGTCGGCCACGGTGCCCACGCCCGGCATGGTGGCCGAGGGCTTCGCGGAAGTGACGGCCAGCGCGCGCACCTTGCCGGCCTTCACGTGCGGGTTGGCGAGGAACACCGTGCCGATCGCCAGCGGCACCTGCCCGCCGATGGCGTCGATCATGAGCGGCCCGCCGCCCTTGTAAGGCACGTGCGTGAGTTCGACGCCCTGCAGGTTGCCGATCTGCGCGACGGCGAGGTGCCCGAGGCTGCCGGTGCCGATCGAGCCGATGGCGACCGACCCCGGCTTCGCCTTCGCCGCAGCGAGCGCGTCCTTGAAGTCCTTGTAGGGCTGGCCCGGGTGCGTGACGATCGCCATCGGCGAGGTGCCGATGAGCATCACGTTGGCCAGGTCCTTCGTCGTGCTGAAGGACAGGTTCGGGATCACCGAGGGATTGACGCCGTGCGTGTCGAACACGACCCCGAACGTGGTGCCGTCAGGCGCCGCCTGGGCGACGGCGGCCGCGCCGATCGAGCCCGATGCGCCGGTGCGGTTTTCGACGACGAATTGCTGGCCGAGCGCCGTCGTGAGCTGCGCCGCGAGGATGCGGGCCACCTGGTCCGTGGAGCCTCCGGGCGGGAAGCCGACGATGAACTTCACGGTCTTCGAGGGCCAGGCCTGGGCCTGGGCGAAAGGGGCCGCAACGGCGAGGAGGAGCGCCGCGGCGAGCGCGGGCAGAGTTCGGGACGTGCGCATGGTGACCTCTCGGGATGAACGGGAACGGCAGGATTCGGGGACCTGAAACACTATCAGAACGCGAGCTTCATGACGTGCTCGTCCTCGTCCATCTCGCCCGTGCGCTCGAACCCGAGCTTGCGGTAGAAGGCCTCGGGGCTGCCCTCTCCCTCGACGAAGCTGAGGAACATCGCCCGCGTTCCCGGCACGGCGCGCGCGTGGTCGATGAGCAGGCGCAGCGCCTGCGCGCCGAAGCCCATCTGCTGCCGGCGCTGGTCGATCATGAACCGCCAGAGGCCCACGTAGGGCTCGCGCCGCCAATCCTCGGGCGCCGATTCCGGGCACTGGCGCCAGTCCTCGAGCATCGCGAACCCCACGGGCGTTGCGCCGGCGGCGATGCCGCGGAACCACGCTTCCGGGTGGAAGTGCGCCTGCGCGATCGACACCGCGTTGGACGCGACGAAACCCTCCTGCGACGGCGCGACCTTCAGCCGCAGGTAGTCGCGCAGGCTGTCCTTCGTGATCTCGACCAGCGCGACACGCGAGGAGCGGCCCGGATCGATCGCGGCCACTTGCAGGAACCCGGCTCAGGAACCCGGTTCTGGAGCCGGGTCCGGGAAGGACTGCCCGCCGCCATAGCTCGCCAGCTCGGCGAGCTTGCCGCCCTTGCGCACCGCGACCGCGCAGTACTTGAGCTCCGCGATCTTGCCGAACGGATCCAGCGCCGGGTTGGTGAGGAGGTTGGCCGCCGCCTCGTAGAAGGCGAAGGGGATGAAGACCGACCCGCGCGGCGTGCCGTCGTCGGCGCGCGCGGCGAGCGAGATCGCGCCGCGGCGCGAGGCCACGGTGATCACGTCCCCGGGAAGCGCCCCCAGCGCATCGAGGTCCAGCGGGTGCATGGAGACGACGGCGCGCGGCTCGAGGGCGTCGAGCACGGAGGCGCGGCGCGTCATGGAGCCCGTATGCCAGTGCTCGAGCTGCCGGCCGGTGATGAGGACGAAGGGGTAGCCGGCGTCGGGCCGCTCGTTGGCCGGGATGAGGTCCGCGTGCACGAACTTCGCCCTTCCGTCCCTCGTCGGG
>JAABQW010000055.1 GCA_011391275.1 Betaproteobacteria bacterium | reverse complement strand
AATAGACCGGGTCAGTAGACCCGGTCAAATAAAGGGATCTGACCCCTTTTCCGCCTTCCTGTTTCCGGACGCGAGGATACCCTAACGAAGGCTCAGCCGGCGCTGCGTCTCGGCGGTGAACTCCTCCATTTCGGGGTCCAGCGCGCTCCTCGACGAGACGATGCCGATGGGCTCGCCGTTCTCGACCACGGGCACGTGCCTGAAGCCGTTGTCGTGCATGAGCAGCAGCGCGCGCCCGAAGATCTCCTCGGGAGGCACGCAGATCGGGTCCGCCGTCATCACCTCGCCGATCGTGGTGGTGGCCACGTCGCGGCCCTCGGCGACCACGCGGAAGACGGCGTCGCGCTCGGTGAAGATGCCGACGAGGAGCCTGCCCTCGACCACCATGACGGCGCCGACGTTCTTCTTCGCCATCAGCCTGGCGGCCTTGGCGACGGTCGTGCCGGGCGGCGCGACCAGGAGCTTCTTGCGCTCCATCACGCTCTTTACCCGCATGCTGTACATGGAATCCTCCTCCAGCCGTGTCCGAACGAGGCTAGAGGGCCGGGTTGCGTCCCGGCTTGACGAGGATCAACTCCCGGGGTTTCCGCGCCAGGCGATGCGGTAAATGGCGTCGGCGTGGTCGTCCGAGACGAGAAGCGCCCCGTCGGGCATCACCTGGACATCCACCGGGCGGCCCCAGGCCCGGTCGGTGGCGCCGTCGAGGAAGCCCTCGGCGAATACGCCGTAATCGACGACCTTGCCGCCCTCGACCTTCGCCCGCATGACGCGGTAGCCGCTCTTCTTCGAGCGGTTCCAGGAGCCGTGCTCGGCGATGAAGACCTGGTTCCGGTATTCCGCCGGGAACATGGCGCCGGTGTAGAAGCGCATGCCGAGGGAAGCCACGTGGGCGCCGAACTTCTGCGCGGGCGGCGCGAACTCGGCGCATTTGCGGCCCTTGCCGAAGTCCGGGTCGGCAATGTCGCCCCCGTGGCAGTGGGGGAAGCCGAAGTGCATCCCGGCGCGGGGGGCATGGTTCAGCTCGTCGGGCGGCACGTCGTCGCCCATCATGTCGCGGCCGTTGTCCGTGAACCAGAGCTCCTTCGTGACCGGGTGCCAGTCGAAGCCCACGGTGTTCCTCACGCCGCGGGCCACGACCTCCATCGCCGACCCGTCGGGCTTGAGCCGCGTGATGCTGGCGTAGGGGTCCTCGCGGTCGCAGACGTTGCAGGGCGCGCCCACCGGCACGTAGAGCCAGCCGTCCGGGCCGAAGCGGATGAATTTCCAGCCGTGGTGGCGGTCGGTGGGGTACTTGTCGTAGACCAGCACGGGCCTGGGCGCCTTCGGCAGGCTGGCCTCGATGGCGTCGTAGCGCCACACGCGGTTCACCTCGGCCACGAAGAGCGCGCCGTCCCTGAGCGCCACGCCGTTGGGCATGTTGAGGCCGGTGGCGATCGTCACGGTCTCGAGCGCCTTCTTGCCGTCGTGGCGGATCGCGTAGACGTTGCCGGCGGAGCGCGTGGAGACGAAGAGCCATCCCTTCTCGCCCAGCGCCATGGAGCGCGCGTTCTTCACGCCCTCGGCGAAGACGGTGACCTCGAAGCCCGGCGGCAACTTCACGCGCTCGATGGGCGGCGCGGCGACAGCCGGGGTCACAGCCGCCGTGGAGGCGGCAAGGGAAATGCACAGCGCGAAACGGATGGCCGCGCGGAAACGCATGGGGGGGCTCCTCAGGGGAGACTTTCGAGGGTGGACTTGTGCGGCGTTTGGCCTGATTCTAGCAGTCGTTCGCGGCGCCCCTGAGTGCGTGCCGCCCCAATCGGAAAGTGCAATGACCGAACTGGTTTTTCGCGAAGACGCCTACGCCCGGGCCTGCCGGGCCCGCGTCGTGGCCGTCACCCCCGCAGGCATCGAGCTGGACCGCACCGTCTTCTATCCCAACGGCGGCGGCCAGCCCGGCGACTCGGGCACGCTCGCCCGCGCCGACGGCACCGTCGTGCGGATCGCGAACGCCGTGAAGGGCGAGGGTGCCGACACGGTGCTGCACCTCCCCGCGCCCGGCGAGCCCGCTCCGGCGCCCGGCGAGGAGGTGGAAGCCATCCTCGACTGGGACCGGCGCTACCGCCACATGCGTTTCCACACGGCGCTGCACCTGCTCTGCGCTGTCGTCCCCGCCCCCGTCACGGGCGGCCAGGTGGCCCACGACAAGGCCCGGCTCGACTTCGACATCGAGATGGACCGGCTGGTGAAGGAGACGATCGAGGCGGAACTGAACCGCCTCGTGGCCGAGGCGCACCCGGTGCGCCCGCGCTGGATCACCGACGCCGAGCTCGACGCCCGCCCGGAGCTGGTGCGCACGATGTCGGTGCAGCCGCCGCGCGGGCAGGGCGGCGTGCGCGTCCTGGAGATCGAGGGGGTGGACCTGCAGCCCTGCGGAGGCACCCACGTGGCCGGCACGGGCGAGGTGGGCCGGCTCGCGGTGGTGAAGATCCGCAGCGAGGGCGCCCGCAACCGCCGCGTGATCCTCGGCTTCGCCTGAGGCGCGCCGCGCCGCGAACCTGCCGCCATGGCGATCACCCCCCGCGACCCGCCGGAGCGCCGCACCGCCGACGTTCTCGACGATCCCGTCGCGCACGGCCCGCTCTTCGACGCCTTCCCCAGCCTCGTCTGGTGCGCCGACGGCGACGGCGGGTGCAGCTTCGTGAACCAGGCGTGGATGGACTACACGGGACGCAGCCTCGCGCAGGAGCGCGGGGTCGGCTGGCTCCTCTCGGTGCACCCCGAGGACCGCGGGCCGCTGGGCCGGCAATGGACCGAGGCCCTCGGCCTGCGCCGGCGCCTCGACACCGAGTACCGCCTGCGCCGCGCGTCGGGCGACTACGGCTGGGTGCACCATTCGGCGGAGCCCGTCACGGACGAGGCGGGAAGGCTCGCCGGCTACCTCGGCACCTGCCACGACATCAGCGAGCGCCGCAATGCCGAGCTCGCGGCGCGGGCGAGGGCGCAGGAGATCCGGCTGCTGGCCGACAACGTGCCGGTGCTCATCGCGCACTTCTCCCCCGACCTGCGCTGCCTCTTCGCGAACCGGGCCTACGCCGGCTTCTGGGGCTGGAGCGTCGAGGCGGTCATCGGCCGCACGGTCGGGGAGATCATCGGCGCCGAGGGCTTCCGCGAGATCGAGCCGCACATCCGCCGCGTGCTCGAGGGGGACACCGTCACCTACGAGCGGTCGCTGCGCACGGCGGAAGGCGGCGCGCGCGTGATCGAGGTGAACCTGCTTCCGCAGCGCGCCGACGACGGCTCGGTGGCGGCGGCCTTCGTGCTCATCACCGACATCACGCGCCACCGGCTCTCGGAACAGGCGGTGCGCGAGAGCGAGGAGCGGCTGAGCAAGTTCGCCGAAGCCACTCACGAGGGCATCGTCTTCCACGAGAACGGCATCATCACCGACTGCAACGACGCGGGGCTTCGCCTCATCGGCTACCGCCACGAGGAGATGGTCGGCCGGCCCGTGCTCGACTTCGTGCCGCCGGAAAATCGCGACACCGTCTTCAACAGCATTCGCACCGGGACCGAGCGCGCCTACGAGGCCGCGATCCTGCACAAGGACGGCACCCGCATCGCCGTGGAGCTCACGGGCAAGTCGATGCCCTTCAAGGGCAAGCACTACCGCATGACGGTGGTGCGCGACATCCGCGACCGCAAGGAGGCCGAGGCGCGCATCCAGTTCCTCGCCCACCACGACACGCTCACGGGACTGCCCAACCGCGTGCTCCTCATGGACCGGCTGGAGTTCATCCTCGCCTCCGCCCGGCGGCGCGAGGCGGGCGTGGGCGTGCTCTTCATCGACCTCGACAACTTCAAGACGGTGAACGACTCGCTGGGCCACGCCGCGGGCGACGCGCTGCTGCGCCAGGTGGCCGTGCGCATCGAGGGGGCGCTGCGCTCGGTGGACGTCGTCTCGCGCCTGGGCGGCGACGAGTTCCTCGTCGTGCTGCCGGACCTCGAGGACGAGCAGTCCCCGGTGGCGGTGGCCGAGAAGCTCCTCGCGGTGGTGAGCGAGCCCGTCGTCCTCGAGGGGCAGGACGTCTCGGTGAGCCCGTCGATCGGCATCGCGGTCTTCCCGCGCGACGGGGCCAGCGCCGACACGCTCATCCGCAACGCCGACTCGGCGATGTACCTCGCCAAGGACCGCGGGCGCAGCAACTTCCAGTTCTTCAGCGAGCGCCTGTCGCAGACGGCCTTCAAGACCCTCTCCCTCGAGACGCGCCTGCGCGAGGCCATCCGCGAGGAGGCCTTCGAGCTCCACTACCAGCCGCAGGTGCGCATGGACACGGGGCGGCTCGTGGGCGTCGAGGCGCTCATCCGCTGGCCGCAGAAGGGCGGTCCGCCGGTGATGCCCAACGACTTCATCCCCGTTGCCGAGCAGCGCGGCCTCATCATGCCGATCGGGGCGTGGGTCCTGCGGGAGGCCTGCCGCCAGAACCGCGCCTGGCAGCTCGCGGGGCTGCCGCACATCCCGGTGGCGGTGAACCTGTCGGGCATCCAGTTCAAGCAGAAGAACCTGGTCGAGCAGGTCGAGCGCGTGCTCGCCGACACCGGGCTCGATCCGACCTGCCTGGAGTTCGAGCTGACCGAGAGCATGCTGATGGAGCACACTCAGGAGCTCATGCGCACGCTCGACGGCCTGCGCATCCTCGGCGTGAAGCTCGCCATCGACGACTTCGGCACGGGGCACTCGTCGCTGTCGAACCTGAAGCGCTTCCCCATCGACAAGCTCAAGATCGACCGGACGTTCGTGCGCGACATCGCCTCGGACCCGGACGACCGCGCCATCACGGCAGCCATCGTGGAGCTCGCCCGCGCCATGGCCATCACCTCCATCGCGGAGGGCGTGGAGAGCGAGGCGCAGCTCGAGTTCCTGCGCGGCCGCGGCTGCGACGAGATGCAGGGCTTCCTCGCCAGCCCGCCGCTCGACGCGGGGCAGGCGGCGGCCTGGCTCGCGGACCACCGCGACGTGCCGGGTGCGCCGACCGTCATCTTGCCGAAGAGCGCGTGACGGCGATGGCGGCGGCCGCCCCGGCCGCGCCGCCGATTCGGTTAGGATGGCCGTCACTTTCAGCCCGAGGAGCGCATCGATGCAGGAATCCGACACCGGCGAGCCGGAGAAGAAGAAGGACGCGGCGCAGGAGCCGCCGCCCGCCGACAGGATCGTCGTCACCCGCCACCGCGCACGTCTCGCGGGCCGCGACCTCGACTACACCGTCACCTGCGGCACCATCGTCCTGCGCGAGGAGTCCGAGAAGGAGGGCAAGGCCGAGGCCGACAAGCCGCGGGCCAGCGTCTTCTTCGTGGCCTACACGCTCGACGGCGCAGCGCCCGAGTCGCGGCCGGTGACCTTCTCCTTCAACGGCGGCCCCGGCTCGAGTTCCGTGTGGCTGCACCTGGGCCTGCTGGGCCCGAAGCGCGTGGAGCTGGACGACGAGGGACGCGCGCCGCCGCCGCCGGGGCGTCTCGTCGACAACGAGTTCTCGCTCCTGGACCGCTCCGACCTCGTGTTCATCGACCCGGTGGGCACCGGCTACAGCCGCATGGTCGCCGGCGAGAAGGTCGCCGAGTTCCACGACTACAAGCGCGACCTGGAGAGCGTGGGCGAGTTCATCCGCCTCTACTGCTCGCGCTACGGGCGCTGGGCGAGCCCCAAGTACCTCATCGGCGAGTCCTACGGCACGACGCGCGCGGCCGGGCTCTCCGGCCACCTGCTCGAGCGCCACGGCATGTACCTGAACGGCATCATGCTCGTGTCCTGCGCGCTCGACTTCGCGGTGCTGCGCTTCGAGGCCAACAACGACCTGCCGCCCGTGCTCTTCCTGCCGACCTACGCGGCCACCGCCCGGCACCACCGCAAGCTCGCCGCGGAGCTGCAGGCGATGCCCCTGCGCGCGCTGCTGGACGAGGTCGAGGCCTTCGCGGGCGGCGAGTACGCGGCCGCACTGTTCAAGGGCGCGAAGCTGGGTGCCGCGGAGCGCACGGCGATCGCGGCGAAGGTGGCGCGCTACACGGGCCTGTCGGTGGAGTACGTGGCGCGCACCAACCTGCGCGTGCAGATCCACCGCTTCTGCAAGGAGCTGCTGCGCGCCGAGGGCCGCACCGTGGGCCGCCTCGACAGCCGCTTCACCGGCGTCGACCGCGACTCCGCGGGCGAGCACTTCGAGTTCGACCCGGGGTTCTCGGAGATCTACGGCGCCTACGCCGCGGCGATGAACGACTACGTGCGCCGCTCGCTCGGGTTCGAGGCCGACGCGCCCTACGAGGTCCTGAGGGGCCTCTACCTCAACTGGGGCTGGAAGGACTTCGCCAACCGCTACGCCTTCGCGGGCGAGCCGCTGCGCAAGGCCCTGGCGATGAACCCGCACATGCGCGTGCTCGTGGCCAACGGCTACTACGACTTCGCCACGCCGCACTTCGCGAGCGACTACACCTTCGACCACCTGGGCGTGGACGAGAGCCTGCGCGGCAACTTCACCGTCGGCTACTACGAGGCCGGGCACATGATGTACGTGCACAAGCCCTCGCTAGAGCGCCTGGCCAGGGATCTCCGGGAGTTCGTGACGCCGCAGCAGTAGCAGGATGCTGCCCGCACTGGCGCACCGTGGTGTCATCTGGAGGGCATGCCGCGAGCTAGGACGTCGCGGTACTCCGTGGGCACGGCGTCGAAAGTATGGACAGTGCGGGTCCGGGTTGGGTGGTCGCGTTTTGGGTTTTGGGCCGAATGAGAGTGCTATCGGAGTCGATGCACCAACCTATGTCGACATAGGCCCGGACAACGATGCTGGCGGCAATTTGACTCGGCCCAAAACCCAAAACGCGACCACCCAACCC
>JAABQW010000054.1 GCA_011391275.1 Betaproteobacteria bacterium | reverse complement strand
GACGGGCGGCGTCCTGAGCGTCTTCTGCAGCGCGGCGAGCTTGAGGCTGCGCGCGCGCAGCCCCTCCTCGTTCGTCTGCGGGTCGTAGGCCACCTTGCTCATCCGGTCGTGGGCGAGCCCCGTGACGGTGTGCATGCCGCCGGGTTGGCCCGGCGAGAAGCGCCGCGCGATGCCGGTCACCGCGTCCCAGTCGTAGGGCTTGGCGCCCTCGGGAATCGGCGACTGGTCGACGGGAGGCGCGAGCCAATCCTCGCTGAACGTCGGCCGCGGGAACGGCGCCTGGGCCGTGGCGAGGCTCGCGTCCGAGAGGACCACGACCACCATGTTGAATGTCTCGGCGATCTTCCTCGCCGTGATCATCGAGTAGAAGCAGTCCTCGATGCCGCTCACGGCCATCACCACCTTGGGCGCGTCGCCGTGGCTGCCGTACACCGCGGTGAGGAGGTCGCCCTGCTCCACCTTGGTCGGCTGGCCCGTGCTGGGCCCGCCGCGCTGCACGTTCACCACCACCAGCGGGATCTCGGCCATGACCGCGAGGCCGATGCCTTCCTGCTTGAGGGCGTAGCCGGGGCCGGAGGTGATCGTCACCGCGCAGCGGCCGGCGTAGGAGGCGCCGATCGCGAACGCGCACGCCGCGATCTCGTCCTCGGCCTGGTGGACCATCCCGCCCACCTTCTCGAAGCACTCCGAGAGGTAGTGCGAGGCGGAAGTCGCCGGCGTGATCGGGTACATCGCGCAGATGTCCATGCCGGAGGCGAGCACGCCCAGCGCGATGGCGGTGTTGCCGTTGGTGACGACCTGCGCGACGTCGCTCTTGGTCGCCGGAATCGCGTACTTGAAGTCGAGGTTGGCCTCGCCCCAGGCGAAGCCGGCTTCCAGCAGCTTCACGTTGGTCTCGATGACCGAGCGGTCCTTCTTGCCGAAGGTGAGGGCCACCTGGTCGCGCGCGAGCTGCAGGTCGAAGCTGTAGATGCTGCAGAGCATCCCCAGCACGAACATGTTCTTGCCGCGCCGCGCGTCGGTCATCAGCGCCCGGCACTCCTTCTCGAGGGGCATCTCGATCACCCGGAAGCCGCTCTTCTCGAGCGCTGCCAGCGTGTCGTTGTAGGACTTCACGATCGAGGGGTCGCGGTGCTCGCGCCAGATGCTCTCCAGCAGGATCGTCGCTCCCGGCTTGAGCTCGCCGGCGCGCACGCGGCCGAGGAGCACCTGCTCGTTGAAGGCCACGGCGAGGTCGGTCTCGTCGCCGCCGTTGGTCACTTCCTTCGAGCCGATGCGGATGCGGATGCCGCTCGCGCCGGCCACGCTCCTCGCCGGCGGCTGGATCTCGGCGGGGATGATCTCCACCGTCCAGATGCCGTTGCCGCTTCGCGCGGCGATGGACGCCAGCGACTGGCCGCAGCGCTGCGCGCCCTCGCCGGAGTCGCTGATCACCTCCACGATGTGCTCGGGCAGGTTGACCGCGGGCTTCGCGTGCGTCGCCGCGCCTGCCTTGGCCTGTGTCTTTCGGTCCAGCTGGGCCGTATCGCTCATGGGTTCGCCTCGGAGTGCTCGCAACGGATGCGCGAAAAGGGGTCAGATCCCTTTTCGGGGAATGGGACAGGGAGAATCGGAAAAGGGACCTGACCCCTTTTCATAGGAGCCTTACGCGCGCGAAGTTGTGCTCGTCGGCCAGGATGCCGAAGCGCCGGCCGGCCGGGTCGTCGGTGTCGGTGGCGTAGACGCAGTCGCTGTCGCGAAGGCCCAGGTAGGCCTTCATCCCGCGCGCGGCCTTGCGCCCGGCGCCCATGGCCTGGATCACCGTGGCCGCGCCCGTGACGATGTCGCCGCCGGCGTAGACGCCGGCGATCGAGGTCGCGAGCGAGTCGTCGGTCTCGATGTAGCCCCACTTGTTGAGCTTGAGCTTCGAGGTCTGGCCGAGGATCGGGTTCGCGTTGGTGCCGATCGCGAACACCACCATGTCGGTCTCGATCTCGAACTCGCTGCCCGGCACCGGCACGGGCTTGCGCCGCCCGGAGCTGTCGGGCTCGCCCAGCTCCATGCGGATGCAGCGCATCGCCCGCACGTTGTTCTTCGCGTCGCCCAGCAGCTCGATGGGGCTGGTGAGCCAGTTGAACTCGATGCCCTCCTCCTCCGCGTGGTGCACTTCCTCCACGCGCGCCGGCGCCTCCGTCTTGGAGCGCCGGTACACGCACATGACCTTCTCCGCCCCCAGGCGCATGGAAACGCGCATCGCGTCCATGGCGGTGTTGCCCGCACCGATCACGGTGACGCGCTTGCCCGGCTGCAGCGGCGTGTCGTACTTCGGGAAGTCGCGCGCGCGCATGAGGTTGGCGCGCGTGAGGAGCTCGTTGGCCGAGAGCACCCCGTTCAGGCTCTCGCCCGGGATGCCCATGAAGCTGGGGTATCCGGCTCCCGTCCCGATGAAGACGGCGTGGTAGCCCATCTCGGTGACCATCTGCTCGATGGTGAAGAGGCGGCCGACCAGGGTGTTGCACTCGAAGCGGATGCCGAGTTTCCTCAGCTTCTCGATCTCCGCGTCGATCACGTCGTTGGGCAGGCGGAAGTCGGGGATGCCGTACTTGAGAACGCCGCCGGGCTGGTGGAATGCCTCGTAGACCACGACCTCGCAGCCGGCCTTGGCCATGTCCGCGGCGCACGCCATGCCCGCCGGCCCCGCGCCCACGATGCCCACGCGGTAGCCGTTGGGCTCGATGTAGGGGATGTTGGCCCAGCCTTCCTTGATGGCCATGTCGCCCACGAAGCGCTCCAGCCGCCCGATCGCGACCGGCTCCAGCGTCTCGCCCACCGTGCACACGCCCTCGCACTGGCTCTCCTGCGGGCAGACGCGGCCGCAGATCGAGGGCAGCAGGTTCGTGTCGGTGATGATGTCGTAGGCGCCGTGGTAGTGCTTCTCCGTGAGCTTCCGGATGAATCCCGGGATGTCGATGCTCACCGGGCAGCCGCGCACGCAGGGCTCGTCGGCGCACATCAGGCAGCGCTCGGCCTCCACCAGGGCCTCCTCGAGCCGGTAGCCCAGCGAGACCTCCTCGAAGTTGCGCGCCCGCTCCTTCGGATCCTGCTCCTGGACGGGCGTGCGTTCCTGCGGGATGGTCCGGATAGTCTTTTTCTTTGCCATGGCTTCGGTTTCCTTGTATCAACCGTCCGTGGACGGGCGGTCGAGGGCCGCCGCGGGTTCCGGCGCACCGTCCCCGCGGATCCGGCAGCTTTCCTGGAAGCGCTCCAGCGCCTCCTTTTCCGCGACCTTGTAGCGGCCCAGCCGCGACATGAGGTCGTCGAAATCGACCAGGTGGCCGTCGAAGTCCGGGCCGTCGACGCAGGCGAACTTCACGATGTCGCCGATCTTCACGCGGCAGCCGCCGCACATCCCGGTGCCGTCGACCATGACCGGGTTCAGGCTCACCATCGTGCGGATCTTGTGCGGGCGCGTGGCCTCGGCGCAGCCCTTCATCATCACCGGCGGGCCGATGGCCACGAGCTCCTCGATGTCGGAATGCTTCGCGACCGCCTGCTTGATGCCCTCGGTGACCAGCCCCTTGATGCCGGCCGAGCCGTCGTCGGTGCACAGGATCAGCTCGTCGCAGACCGCGCGGAACTTGTCTTCCCAGAAGACCAGCCCGCGGTTGCGGAAGCCCAGGATGCCGATCACGTAGGCGCCGCTCTCCTTCCAGGCCCGCGCCTGCGGGAAGATGGGTGCGACGCCCAGCCCGCCGCCCACGCAGACCACCTTTTTCTTGCCGCCGATGTGGCTGGGGATGCCCATCGGCCCCACCACCGCGAAGAGCGTCGTGCCGACCCGGCAGTTCTGCTGCATCTCGCGGGTGGTCTTGCCCACGGCCTGGATGACCAGGGTGATCGTCCCGGCGTCGCGGTCGAAGTCGGCGATCGTGAGGGGGATGCGCTCGCCCTCCTCGCGCTCCATGACGATCACGAACTGCCCCGCCCTGGCCGCCTTGGCGAGCATGGGATGCTTCACCTCGAGCAGGAAGGTGACGTCGGAAAAGTCCTCCCGGGCGACGATCTCGAAGGACGAATTGGCAGGCTGCATGTGTGAACCCCTCCTGGGCTTGCGATGGCCTCGCATCACGCCCGCCGGGGGGGCTACAGGCCCCTTGGCGGGCGGATCCTGTAGGACTTTGGTGACACTAAGGGTCTTTGGATGGACCCGGGTTGATCTGCCGCAAGTCGGGCAGGTGTTTACCGCCGGGAGTACCGCCTCAGCCGCGGGTGGCGAGGCGCGAGCGCGCGGTTTCCAGCGCGGCGTCGAGGTAGGCGGCGTAGAAATCGGCAAGCAGCATCCCCATCAGTGGGTCGGCCACCGGCAGGCCGGCGCCGTCCCAGAACGCCACCACGGGGGCCGAGCGGACCTCGTGCGCCCGCGCGATGGCCTCGTGGGTGGTGCGCTCTCCCTTGAAGCCGGTGATCCGCAGGTCGGCTCCCACGTCGATCTGGCGGATGATCGCCCGCCCGGCCTGTGCCGGGTCGCGCAGCATGGGGTTGAGGTGCGAGCGGCGCACGATCTCGCAGTACGGGCAGCCCGGCAGGCTGAACAGGATGACGATGGGCTCCCGGCGCGCGCGCGAAAGCCTTCCATCGGCCTGCAGGTCCGTCGCCAGGGGAATGGCGGCGTGCGGCGCGGGGAAGGCGGCGCCGGCGAACGCCGAGGCGCAGGCCAGGAGAAAGCGGCGGCGCGCGCGAGCATCCATCATTTGCCCAGCAACTCGCGTTCCATGAGGAGGTAGGTGCCGTAGGCGTTCACGCGGTTGGCGGCCTCGAAGGCCGGCAGGCCGGCGTAGCGGCTCCAGTCCGTGCGCCGGTAGGCCTCCTCGAAAGGCACGAAGTCCGCGACGGCCCTGCCCATCTCGACGCGCAGGAAGGCGAGGTAGTCGCGCGTGAGCGCGAGGTCCCTGCCCGGGGCGCTCGAGACGGCCCCGTGGCCGGTCACCATGAGGCGGGGCTTGAGCTCGATGAGACGTCCGATGCGCGCGAGCCACGCCTTGCTGTCGGCCTCTCCCACGAAAGGGATGCGGCCCGTGAACAGCATGTCGCCCGAGAACAGCACGCCCTCCTGCGGCAGCACGACCACCAGGTCTTCCGGCGAGTGGGCGGGCCCGAAGTGGTGGATGTCGAAGCGCACGCCGCCCAGGGTGAACGATGCGTCGCCGTCGAGCCAGCGATCGGCATGGACGAGCGGCGTGTCCGCGTCCACCCACGGGTAGAGGTCGACGGCGCGCTGCGCCCGGCGTCGCTGCGCCTCGCCGCCGGTCAGGTAGTCGAGCGCCCCCCGGTGCGCCCAGATCTCGGCGCCGGCGTTCCTGAAGGGCCCGAGCCCGTAGAAGTGGTCCGCGTGGTAGTGGGTGACGATGACGCGGCGCACCGGCTGGGGCGTGATGCGGCGAATCGCCTTCAGGAGTTCGTTGCCCAGCGCCGGCGAGCCCAGCGCGTCGATCACCACGACGCCGTCGTCGGTGACCACGAAGCCTGCGTTCGAGTTGTAGGCCTCGTTGGCCGCGTTGGCCATCCCCGGCTGCCCCTGCACGTACCAGGCGCGCGCCGTGACCTTGACCGGCTCGATGCGTGCCTTTACCGGCGGGTAATCCTGCGCGGCGCCCGCCGCTGCGGCCAGCAGGAGCGCCGTCGCGGCGCCGAGCCCGCGCCAGCCCATCAGGCGATGCCGGGATTGCCTTCCACCCCCACCAGCTTGGGCAGGTTCAGCTTGACCGGGGCGATGGTCTTGCGGTCGGTGAGGTACTGGGTGATGACCTCCCAGATCGGCTCGCCCTTGGCTCCCTCGTGGACCGGGGCCCAGCCTGCCACCTTGTATTTGCGGTCGGCGACGATCGGCTTGCCGCCCAGGCGCATGTCCGATATGCGCTTGCCCATCGACGCGCCCGGCGTGCAGGTGTAGGTGAGGCCGCCCACGCGGACCATGTCGCCACCCTGCTGGTAGTACGGGTCGGGATTGAAGAGGTTGTCGCAGACGTCCTCGAGGATCGTCTTGATCGACTCGCCCGTGACCTCGTTCAGGGTGGTCTGCGGGTAGGAGATCGCGGTCCAGTCCATCACGTGCTCGAGGGTGATCGCCTGCCCCGGCAACAGCGTCGTGCCCCAGCGGAAGCCGGGGGAGAAGGCGATCTCGGCGCCCTTCACCTTCATGAGCGCGTCGAGGATCACCTGGTCGACGGTGCCGTTGAAGTTGCCGCGGCGATAGAGCAGCCCCTCGGTGACGGCCAGCGCCTGCGTGAGCTTCGCCTCGTGCGGGCCGCGGATCTTCGCGAGGATGGCCGCCATGGCCGGGTCCGGCGCCAGCAGGTTGGCGAACACCGGCAGCAGGCGATACTTCCATCCCGAGACCTTGCCCCCCTTCACGTCGAAGTCGAGCACGCCGAGGAACTTGCCGTTGCTCCCCGCGTTGGTCACCAGCGTCGTCCCCTTGGCGTTCTTCACTTCCGTCGGCTGGGGAACGCCGTCGTGGGTGTGCCCGCCCAGGATCGCGTCGATGCCGGTGACGCGGCTGGCGAGCTTCAGGTCGACATCCATGCCGTTGTGCGACAGCAGTATCACCACCTGCGCGCCCTTGCCCCTTGCCTCGTCGACGGCCTTCTGCAATTCCGGCTCGCGGATGCCGAAGGTCCAGTCGGGCACCATGTACCGCGGGTTGGCGATCGGCGTGTAGGGAAAGGCCTGCCCGACGATGGCCACCGGCACCCCGTTGATCTGCCGGATGACGTATGGGGCGAAGACCTGGTCGCCGAAGTCAGCGGTGACCACGTTTTGCGCCACGAAATCGACCTTGCCCTTGAAGTCCTTCTCGACGATCTGCTTGACGCGGTCGGCGCCGAGCG
>JAABQW010000053.1 GCA_011391275.1 Betaproteobacteria bacterium | reverse complement strand
GTGAATTGGCAGGGCCAATCGTCCGCATCGGAACAATCAATTGGACTCCGGGAGGATGGCGCGCCTAGCATCCCCGGCGTACAAATTGATCACCCGATCGATGCCCACCGGGCGTCGTCCCACAACCAGGAGGCCCCGATGAAACCCCTCAAAGGCACGAAGACCCACCAGAACCTCAAGGACGCCTTCGCCGGCGAATCCCAGGCCAACCGCCGCTACCTGTACTTCGCAAACAAGGCCGACGTGGAAGGCAACCAGGACGTCGCTTCCCTGTTCCGCTCCACCGCGGAAGGTGAGACCGGCCACGCGCACGGCCACCTCGACTACCTGGCGCAGGTGGGCGACCCGGCGACCGACCTGCCGATCGGCTCCTCGCGCAACAACCTGAAGTCCGCCGTCGCCGGCGAAACGCACGAGTACACCGACATGTACCCGGGCATGGCCAAGAGCGCCCGCGACGAAGGCTTCGACGAGATCGGCGACTGGTTCGAGACGCTGGCCAAGGCCGAGCGTTCGCACGCCAACCGCTTCCAGAAGGCCCTGGACGCGCTGGCCGACTGAACCCGGAGCGACTTCGCGCCGAATGCGACCAAGGGGGCGGGCAACCGCCCCCTTTTAGCTGCAAACCCTGCAAGGAAGGCCGTGTCATGAGCGTGAGAGAAGGCAGCCTCGAAGCCCCCACCCGTCATCCCCTCGACTGGAAGAACCCCGAGTTCTACGACTCGGAGAAGCTCTTCGCGGAGATGGAGCGCGTCTTCGACATCTGCCACGGATGCCGGCGCTGCGTCAGCCTCTGCGGATCCTTCCCGACGCTCTTCGACCTCGTCGACGAGAGCCCGACGATGGAGGTGGACGGCGTGCCGAAGGAGGCGTACTGGAAGGTCGTCGACCAGTGCTACCTCTGCGACGTCTGCTACATGACGAAGTGCCCGTACGTGCCGCCGCACCCATGGAACCTCGACTTCCCGCACCTGATGCTGCGCGCGAAGGCGGTGAAGTTCGCCAGCGGCGAGGTGCCCTTCAAGGACAAGCTGCTCGCCTCGACGGACGGGCTGGGCACGCTCGCCTCGATCCCCATCGTCACGCAGGTGACCAACGCCCTCAACAGGTCGGCGGCCGCCCGCTCCGTGATGGAGAGCACGCTGGGCGTCGACAGGAACGCCTGGGTGCCCGAATACGCCGGCACGAAGTTCCGCTCGAGCGTGGCCAGGAGCACCGCCTTCCCGGTGAAGGACGGGGCCCGCACTCCCGGCAAGGTGGCCATCTTCTCTACCTGCTACATCAACTACAACGAGCCCGGCATCGGCCACGACCTCACGAAGATCCTGGCCCACAACGAGATTCCCTATTTGATCGCCGAGAAGGAGGCGTGCTGCGGCATGCCCAAGCTCGAGCTGGGCGACCTGCAGGCCGTCGCCGCCAACAAGGACAAGAACATCCCGGTGCTGGCGAAGCTGGCCCGCGAGGGCTACGCGATCGTGACGCCCATTCCCTCCTGCACGCTCATGTTCAAGCAGGAGCTTCCGCTCATGTTCCCGGACGACGCGGACGTGCAGGCGGTCAAGGCGGCGATGTTCGACCCGTTCGAGTACCTGGTCGCGCGCCAGAAGGACGGGCTCCTCAAGACGGACTTCAGGAAGCCGCTGGGCAAGGTCTCGTACCACATCCCCTGCCATTCGCGCGTGCAGAACGTCGGCCAGAAGACGCGCGAGGCGCTCGAACTCGTGCCGGACACCACGGTCAATACCGTGGAGCGCTGTTCGGGGCACTCCGGCACCTGGGGCTGCAAGAAGGAGTTCCACCAGATGGCGATGAAGATCGGCAAGCCCGTCTTCCGCCAGATGGCGGAGCCGCAGCCCGACTACATCAGCTCCGATTGCCAGCTCGGCGGCCGCCACATCGAGCAGGGGATGGGCGACTCGCTGGGCAAGGCGCAGCTCAAGCACCCCATCACCCTGCTGCGCATTGCTTACGGCCTTCCCGATTGACACGGTCCACCCAGCGACAGGAAACGTCCGTGTTCATCCGCCTTCATCCTTGTTCATCCGTGTTCCGAGACTTCTAGATCCCATGCCGACGACGACCATGCCCAAGATCACCCGCGACTCCCTCATGACCCTCGAGACTTACGCGAAGTCCCGCAAGGACTTCCGCGCCAGGGTGCTCGAGCACAAGAAGCCGCGCGCCGTGCACATCGGCGACCACGTGACGCTCCTCTTCGAGGACGAGCTCACGATCCGCTACCAGATCCAGGAAATGCTGCGCATCGAGAAGACCTTCGAGGAGGCCGGCATCCAGGACGAGATCGACGCCTACAACCCTCTCGTGCCGGACGGGCGCAACTTCAAGGCGACGATGCTCATCGAGTACGAGGACGTCGAGGAGCGCCGCGTGGCCCTGACGAAGCTCAAGGGCATCGAGGACAAGGCGTGGGTGCAGGTCGAGGGCTCGGCCAGGGTCTACGCCATCGCAGACGAGGACCTCGAGCGCGAGAACGAGCAGAAGACCTCCGCCGTGCACTTCCTTCGCTTCGAGCTCACGAAGGAGATGGCCGAGGCCCTCAAGTACGGCGTGGCCCTGTCCATCGGCGTGGACCACCCGAACTACACGGCCGCCTGCGCCCCCGTCTCGCAGGAGACGCGCGCAGCGCTGGTGAAGGACCTCGCCTAGCGGCGGGCCTACGCCGCCGCCATCCTGAGGCAGGGAAGCTTCACCGCCAGGATCGCGTCGGCCACCGCGTCGACCGCCCTGAGCCGGGAGAAACTCGCTCGCCACGCGATGGCCACCTTTCGCGACGGGACCGGTTCGGTGAACGGGATCTCCTTCACCAGCTTGTTGCCGTAACGCGGCTGCAGCGCCGTGGCCGGGAGCACGCTGACCCCGAGACCCGAGGCCACCATGTTGCGGATCGTCTCGAGCGAGCTGCCCGAGAGCCCCTCGGGGTTGGCGGTGTTGGACTGCCCGGGGCAGGCCTCCAGCACCTGCGCGCGGAAGCAGTGCCCGGCGTTGAGGACCAGGAGGTTCTCGCCGGAAAGCTCGTCCGGGCGCACGTGCTTCTTCTTCGCCCACTGGTGCCCCTCGGGGACCACGACGCTGAACGGCTCCTCGTAGAGGGTCCGCGTCTTCACGCCCGTCACGGAGAACGGCAGCGCGATGATGGCGGCGTCGATGTCCCCGTCGCGCAGCATCGGCACGAGGCTGGCGGTGAAGTTCTCCTCGATCATGAGCGGCATGTTCGGCGCGCTCTTGCGCAGGATCGGCACGAGTTCCGGCAGCAGGTACGGCCCGATGGTCGGGATCACGCCCAGCCGCAACGCGCCGGAGAGCTGGTCCTGGCTGCCCTTGGCGAGCAAGGGGATCTTGCCGACCTCGTCGAGCACCCGCCGGGCCTGTTCCACGATCTCGGCGCCCATCGGCGTTACCAGCACCTCGTTCTTGTTGCGCTCGAAAAGGCGCACGCCCAGCTCGTCCTCGAGCTTGGCGAGTGCCAGGGACAGCGTGGGCTGGGTGACGAAGCACTTCTGCGCGGCGCGCCCGAAGTGACGCTCCTGGGCGAGGGCGACCACGTAGCGGAGTTCGGTGAGTGTCATGGCCTGCTCGATAGGGGTTGGCTATGAAGATTATAACTACAATAAATTGGACGAATCAATCACCCAACCGTAAAGTGCATGGACTTGCTTATAAACCAACCCGGAGAAACCCCATGCTCAAGAGCAACGAAGGCCAGCGCATCCCCAGCGTCACTTTCCGCACCCGCCAGGACAACCAGTGGAAGGACGTCACCACCGACCAGATCTTCGCCGGCAAGACGGTCATCGTCTTCGCCCTGCCCGGCGCCTATACCCCCACCTGCTCCACGACGCACCTGCCGCGCTACAACGAGCTCGCCCCCACGTTCTCGAAGCTGGGCGTCGACGAGATCGTCTGCCTGTCCGTGAACGACGGCTTTGTCATGTCCGAGTGGCAGAAGGACCAGGACGCACCGAACGTCACTTTCATCCCGGACGGCAACGGCGAGTTCACGGAGAAGATGGGCATGCTCGTCGACAAGGCCAACCTCGGCTTCGGCAAGCGCTCGTGGCGCTACTCGATGCT
This sequence comes from Betaproteobacteria bacterium, assembly GCA_011391275.1. Classification (GTDB taxonomy): domain Bacteria; phylum Pseudomonadota; class Gammaproteobacteria; order Burkholderiales; family Usitatibacteraceae; genus FEB-7. The sequence goes on along the minus strand of JAABQW010000053.1, from coordinate 2,991 downwards.
CGTGAAGGACGGCGTCGTCGTGAAGCAGTTCATCGAGCCCGAAAAGGAAGGCGACCCGTTCGAGGTGTCGGACGCCGACACGATGCTGAAGTACCTCGCGCCCGCCGCCAAGGCGCCGGAGCCCGCCGTGATCTTCACGAAGCCCGGCTGCCCGCATTGCGCCCGCGCCAAGGCGCTGCTCGACGCCAACGGCGTGGCCTACGAGGAAGTGACGCTCGGCAAGAGCGTGACCTTCTCGACCATCCGCGCCGTGTCCGGCCGCGGCACCGCCCCGCAGGTCTTCGTCGGGGGCCGCCACATCGGGGGCGCCGACGAGCTGGCCGCCTACTTCGCGGCCGGGCAGAAGCTGGCCGCCTAGTTCCGCGGCCTTCGCGGGCCGGCCATCCGGCCGGCCCGCGGCATTTCCAGGGAGAAAACCATGAATTCGCTCACCGTCGACGTCGCCGTCATCGGCGCCGGCACCGCCGGCCTTGCCGCCTACCGCGCCGCCCGTGCCCGCGGCGCCCGCGCCGTGATCATCGAGGCGGGCCCCCACGGCACGACCTGCGCCCGCGTGGGCTGCATGCCGTCCAAGCTCCTCATCGCCGCCGCCGAGGCCGCCCACGCCATCGACGAGGCGCCGGGGTTCGGCGTGCACGTGGACGGGAAGAAGCGCGTCGATGGCCGCGAGGTAATGGGCCGCGTGAAGCGCGAGCGCGACCGCTTCGTGGGCTTCGTGGTCGAGGGCGTCGAGAAGATACCGGCCGCCGATCGCGTCGCGGGCAAGGCCCGCTTCGTGGACCGCAACACGATCGATGTCGACGGCCACACGCGCATCAACGCCCGGTCCGTCGTGATCGCGACCGGCTCCCGGCCCGCCGTGCCGGCCATGCTCGCCGGCGCCGGCGACCGCCTCGTCGTGAACGACGACGTGTTCTCGTGGGACACCCTGCCCCGCTCCGTTGCGGTCTTCGGTCCCGGCGTCATCGGCCTGGAGATCGGCCAGGCCCTGGCGCGCCTGGGCGTGCGCGTGGTCGTGCTCGGTCGCGGCGGGCGCGTGGGGCCCCTGGGCGACCCCGTCGTTCGCGATGCGGCGCTCGAGGCGATCTCCGCGGAGCTCTACGTGGACCCCGACGCCCGGGTGAAGCGGGTCACCCGCATCACCGAAGGCGTGGAGGTCGAGTACACACGCCTCGACGGCACGGTCCGCGTCGAGTCCTTCGACTACGTGCTCGCAGCCACCGGCCGGCGCCCGAACGTGGACGGCCTGGGCCTCGAATCCCTCGGGCTCGAACTCGACGCGGCCGGCGTGCCGCGCTTCGACCCGGGCACGCTGCGCGTGGGCACGACGAACCTCTTCATCGCGGGCGACGCCTCCAACTTCATCCCGCTGCTGCACGAGGCCGCCGACGAGGGGCGCATCGCCGGAGACAACGCCGCGCGCTTTCCGGCGGTGGAGGCCGGCGCCCGCCGCATGCCGCTCGCCGTGGTCTTCACCGACCCGCAGATCGCGATCGTGGGCGGCGGCTACGAGAAGCTCGTGCCCGGCACCTTCGAGACCGGCGAAGTCTCCTTCAAGGACCAGGGGCGCTCCCGCGTCATTCGCAAGAACCGCGGTCACCTGCGCGTCTACGCCGATCGCCTTACCGGCCTTTTCCTGGGCGCCGAGATGGCGGGGCCGGCCGCGGAACACATCGGGCACTTGCTCGCCTGGGCCGCAGCGAACAGAATGACCGTCGCATCGATGCTCGAGATGCCCTTCTACCACCCCGTTGTAGAGGAAGGGCTCCGGACGGCGCTCCGGGACCTCGACGCGAAGCTCCGCTCACCCCGGGCCATCGCCGCGTAGACGGCGTCCCGGGCCAGCCCCCGGAGGCGCCGTCATGTCGCTGGAAATGAAGAAGTACGGCTTCCGCATCCGAACGCGCGGAGGCTCCGTGGTCGACAACCTCACCATCCAGGGTCGCGACCGCGACGAGGCAGAGCGGAAGCTGCGCCAGGTCTACCACCACTGCGTGGTGCTGGAGGCGCGGGAAATCCATGAATCCGGGGCGGCCGACGCCTCGGACTTCGAGGGGGTCATCACCCTGATCGCCGACGAGGGCCGGCGCGGCGAAGGCTGACTGCGGCGGCTAGGCGACGGCCGCGAGCGCCTCGCGCGGTTCCCGCAAGTCGGGCGCACCTCCCAGGAACCCGGTCGCATCCAGTTCCTCGAAAAGTGCGGCGTAGTCGGCCGCTCCGCGGCTGGCCGGCGCGTGCGCGAACACGTCGCACTCGCTGAACGGGCTCTCCGCGATGCTCACGTTCTCGGAGATCCGGCTCTCGGCGAGTTCCTCGCCGAAGCGGGCCTTGAAGGTCGCGAGGATGTCCCAGGACATCTTGCGCCGGCCGTCGAAGCGGGTGATGACGTAGCGCCGGTCGATGCGCCTGCCCACCACGCGCGACAGCGCATTGAGCGTGCGCTCCACCTGCAGGGCGCCCTTGACCGCGAGGTAGTCGGCCGAGACGGGTACCAGCACGCGTTCGGCGGCGAAGATGGCCGATAGCGACAGCACGCCCAGCATCGGGCAGCAATCGATGAGCACGCAGCCGGCCTCGCCCAGGCCATCCCGGGCCAGCCCCAGGCGCAGGCGGTTCAGGACATTGGGCCCCTTGCCGAACTGCGTGTCGACCTTGGCGAGCTCGAGGTGGGCGGGAATGACCGGCCAACCCAGCGGGGAGTCGACGATCAGGCCCGACAGCGGGCGCGAATCGCGATAGAAGCCGTAGATGCTGGCCTCGGCTGCCGGCGGCATGGACCTAGTGACGGCGGACAGGTGCGCCTGCGGGTCGAGGTCGATCGCGAGCGGCAGCCCGCCCCGCGCGGCGATGGCGGCGGCAAGGTTGAGAGTCGTCGTCGTCTTGCCGACGCCGCCCTTCTGGTTGAACACGGCGATTCGAGCCACGGGACCCTGCCGAAAGTTCGGACGGATTGGCGTGCTGCCGAGGCCTCCTGGCGGCACGACGGGGATT
>JAABQW010000052.1 GCA_011391275.1 Betaproteobacteria bacterium | reverse complement strand
GGTAGCCCAGCGAGATCGCGCGCGGCTCGTTCTCGCGGATCGCCTTGAGCACCTGCCCGAAGGGCGAGTGGATGACGCGATAGATCAGCAGGAACCCGGCCGTGAAGATCGCGAGCACCACGTAGTACAGGACCGTCGTGTTCGAGAGGTCGAGGAGCCCGAGGAACATCCCGCGCGGCACCGCCTGGATGCCGTCCTCGCCATGGGTGAACGGGGCCTGCAGGCAGAAGAAGTAGACCATCTGCGCCAGCGCCAGCGTGACCATGGCGAAGTAGATGCCCTGCCGGCGGATGGCGAGCATCCCCGCGAACACCCCCAGCACGGTCGACGCGGCCGTCCCGGCCAGGATGGCGAATTCCGGCGGCAGGCCCCAGACCTTCGCCGCATGCGCGGCGACGTAGCCCGCCATCCCCAGGAACATGGCATGCCCGAAGGAGAGCAGCCCGCCGAAGCCCAGCAGGAGGTTGAAGGCGCAGGCGAAGAGCGCGAAGCACAGCGCCTTCATCACGAAGACGGGATAGACGACCGCGGGCGCCACGAGGAAGAGCGCCATCATCACGATGAACGCCTTGCGGTCGTAGCGCGCCTCCGCGGCGTCGTCCCGGGAGGCGTGCGGCTTGTACTGGTCTTCGGCCATGGGGCTAGCGGCTCCCGAAGAGGCCCTGCGGCCGGATCATGAGGACGATGGCCATGATCACGAAGATCACGGTGTTGGAGGCTTCCGGGTAGAAGACCTTGGTGAGGCCTTCGATGACGCCGAGCCCGAATCCCGTGATCACGGCGCCCATGATGGAGCCCATGCCCCCGATCACGACGACCGCGAACACCACGATGATCGTGTCGGCGCCCATGAGCGGGTTTACCTGGTAGATGGGCGCGGCCATCACGCCCGCGAGGCCCGCGAGCGCCACGCCGAAGCCGTAGGTGAGCGTGATCATGCGCGGCACATTGACGCCGAAGGCCTGCACCATGGCAGGGTTCTCGGTGGCGGCGCGCAGGTAGGCGCCGAGCTTGGTGCGCTCGATGACGAACCACGTGCCGACGCAGACGGCGAGCGAGGCCACGATCACCCAGGCGCGGTACTTGGGCAGGAACATGAACCCGAGGTTGGTTCCGCCCGAGAGGATCTCGGGAATCGAGTACGGCAGGCCGGCCGACCCGTATTCGTGCCGGAAGGCGCCCTGGATGATGAGCGCGAGGCCGAAGGTGAGGAGCAGCCCGTAGAGATGGTCCAGCTTGTAGAGCCTGGAGAGCATGAGCCGCTCGACGATCACGCCGGTCGCACCCACGGCGAGGGGGGCGAGGACGAGCGCCCACCAGTAATTGAGGCCCAGCTTGTTCAGCAGGAAGTAAGCCGCGAACGCGCCCATCATGTACTGCGCGCCGTGGGTGAAGTTGATGATGTTGAGCAGCCCGAAGATGACCGCGAGCCCCAGCGACAACAAGGCATAGAAGGACCCGTTGATCAGGCCGATCAGGAGCTGCCCGAACAACGCTTGTGTCGGAACGCCGAATATCTCAGTCATGCTCGAGGAGTGGCTGCCTGGTCGTGATGAGCGGCGCCCCGAAGGGCGTCCGCTCGATCACGGTTCCCGAAGATCGCTACTTTGCAGCCACCAGAGGGCAGCCCCCTTCCGCCATCGGGCGGAAGGCCTGGTCTGCCGGAATGGTGGCTCTGACCTTGTAATAGTCGTACGGACCCTTGGACTCCGACGGCTTCTTCACTTCCACGAGGTAGGCCGGGTGCACCTTGCGTCCGTCGGCGCGCACCGTCCCCTTGCCGAAGAGCGGGTCGTCGGTGGGCAGCTTCTTCATTTCCGCGATGACCTTGGTGCCGTCATCGGTCTTGGTCGCCGCGACCGCCTTCAGGTAGTGCAGCACCGCGGAGTACACGCCCGCGTGCACCATCGTCGGGTACTTGCCGCCGTTGGCCGCCGCGAAGCGCTTTGTCCACGCGCGCGAGGCGTCGTTCAGGTCCCAGTACCAGCTCTCCGTGAAGATGAGGCCCTGCGCCTTCTCCAGGCCCAGCGCGTGCACGTCGGTGAGGAACACCAGCAGGCCCGCGAGGTTCTGGCCGCCCTTCACGATGCCGAACTCGGAGGCCTGCTTGATGGCGTTGGTCGTGTCGCCGCCGGCGTTGGCCAGGCCCACGATCTTCGCCTTCGAGGCCTGCGCCTGCAGCAGGAACGAGGAGAAGTCCTGCGTGTTGAGCGGGTGGCGCACCTTGCCGAGCACCTTGCCGCCGGTCTTCAGCACCACCGCCTCGGTGTCGCGCTCGAGCGCATGGCCGAAGGCGTAGTCGGCAGTGAGGAAGAACCAGGAGTCGCCGCCCGTCTTCACGATCGCGTTGCCCGTGCCGTTGGCCAGCATCCACGTGTCGTAGGTCCAGTGGAGGGTGTTGGGCGAGCAGGCCTTGCCGCTCAGGTCCGCCGTGGCGGCGCCGGAGACGAGGAAGGCCTTCTTCTTGTCCTTGGTGATCTGGTTGACCGCGAGCGCCACGCCGGAGTTCGGGGTGTCGACGATCACGTCCACGCCCTCGGCGTCGTACCACTTGTTCGCGATCTGCGAACCCACGTCGGCCTTGTTCTGGTGGTCGGCGAAGATCACTTCCGTCTTGATGCCCTTCTTCGCCGCGCCGAAGTCCTCGATGGCCATCTTCGCGGCGAGGACGGAGCCCTGGCCCGAGAGGTCGGCATAGAGGCTCGACTGGTCGTTCAGGACGCCGATCTTCACGACGTTGCCCGAGATCTGGGCCTGGGCGGCGCCGGCAGTGAGGGCCAGCATCGCGGCGGCGGATAGCACCTTGCGCTTGAAGTTCATGGTTGATGTCTCCTCTTGGTTTCGTTTCACTACACACCCAGATACTCGTGAAGCAACTGCGTCTTCGATTCGAGTTCCGGCGCGGAGAAGGTCTCCGCGATCTTCCCGTGCTCCATCACGTAGAACCGGTCGGCGAGCGGGGCCGCGAAGCGGAAGTTCTGCTCGACCAGCACGATGGTGAAGCCGCGTTCCTTGAGTTTCACGATGATGCGCCCCAGCGCCTGCACGATCACCGGGGCAAGGCCCTCGGTGATCTCGTCCAGGAGTAGCAGGTGCGCACCGGTGCGCAGGATCCGGGCCATGGCGAGCATCTGCTGCTCGCCGCCCGAGAGCTTGGTGCCCTGCGCGGTCTTGCGTCGCTCGCGCAGGTTCGGGAACATGTCGTAGATCTCGTCCACGCTCATGCCGCCCTCGCCTATCTGCGGCGGAAGCATGAGGTTCTCCTCCACGGACAGGCTGGAGAAGATCGCCCGCTCCTCGGGGCAGTAGCCGATGCCGAGGTGGGCGACCTTGTGGGTCGGCCATGAGATCGTCTCCTGGCCGTTCACCCGGATCGAGCCGGCGCGGCGGCCCACCAGCCCCATTATCGACTTGAGCGTCGTCGTGCGCCCCGAGCCGTTGCGCCCCAGGAGAGTCACCACCTCTCCCTGGTTCACGGTGAGGTCCACGCCGTGCAGGATGTGCGACTCGCCGTACCAGGCGTTCAGGTGCTCGATGCGCAGGACCTCAGCCATGGGCGGCCTCCGTCGAGCCCATGTAGGCCTCGATCACCTGCGGGTTCGCGGAAACCTCCGCGTAGGGCCCCTCGGTGAGGACGGCCCCGCGTTGCAGCACGGTGATCGTGTCGCAGATGCCGGAGACCACTCCCATGTTGTGCTCGACCATGAGCACGGTGCGGCCCTTCGCCACCTCCTTGATGAGGTTCTTCACCAGGTCCACGTCCTCGTGCCCCATGCCGGAAGTCGGCTCGTCCAGGAGCATCAGTTCCGGCTCCATCGCGAGCGTGGTGGCGATCTCGAGCGTGCGCTTGCGCCCGTAGGCCAGCTCGACGGCATTCGTCCGGGCGAAATGGCGAAGGTCCACCTGGTCCAGGATCGCGAGCGCCCGGTCGTTCAGGGCGTCGAGCGAGGATTCGGACTTCCAGAAGTGGAAGCTCGTCCCGAGGTTGCGCTGCAGCGCGATGCGCACGTTCTCGAGCACCGTGAGGTTCGGGAAGACGGCGGAAATCTGGAACGATCGGATGATGCCCCGGCGCGCCACGTCGGCGGGCTTGTCGTGCGTGATGTCCTGCCCGTTGAAGAGGATCTCGCCGGAGGTGGGCGGGAGGAACTTCGTGAGCAGGTTGAAGGTGGTGGTCTTGCCGGCGCCGTTGGGGCCGATGAGCGCGTGGATCGTGCCGCGCCTCACCTTCAGGTCCACGCGATCGACCGCGACGAAGCCCTTGAACTCCTTCGTGAGCCCTCGGGTTTCGAGGATGATGTCGTCGGCCATCGTTTCCGGTTCGGGGATCTGCCGCGCTGCGCCTCATTCCGGGAATCCGGACGCGGGTCGGCGGGTGTTGGCGGATGCTACCCCACGCCTCGTGCCGCTCGCAAGGAAGGATGCGGGGCGCGCGGGCCTTCTGTCAGGCAGGCCGGACAGCCCGGGCGCGGACCCCGGGCCGCCGGCCCCTCGCGGCGCCCCTCAACGCCCGCAAACGAGCGTCGCGCTGCGCCCCGTCGTCTCGTACCTGCACCCGTTCCCGTCCAGGCTCACGCGGTGCGGGCTGCCTTCGGCATTGGTCGAGAAGCGCAGCTCGCCGGACCTCGCCCCGGGGATGCTGGGCAGGAAGCCCACGTCGATGCGGCACGACTGCGACGGCGCCAGCGTACCGGCGCAGGTGCTCGACGTCACGCGGAAGTCCCCCGTGGCTTCCGGGAGCGGCCCGAACACGAGGTCGGCGGAACCGACGTTCGTGACGGTCACCGAGAGCGTCGCGCCCATGCCCACCAGCCCGTTGCCGAACCCGAGGGACGATGCCGAGAGCTGCACGCGCGGGGCGGGCAGCGGCACGCCGTTTCCGGACAGGCCCACGGCGAAGGGCGCGGCCGCGCCATCCAGCGTGAACACCACCTGGCCCGTGCGGGTGCCCAGGGCCGTCGGCGCGAAGGTCGCGAGGAAGGCGCACGATTCCCCGGGGCGGACGTCGGCGCACGCGCCCGCCACCTCGTAGTCGCCCGTCACCGCGATGCGCGATACGGAGGCCACGGCCGAGCCCACGTTGGTGACGGCGAACGGCCTGGCCGCGCTCGTCGTGCCCACGATCTGGTCGCCGAATGACAGCGTCGACGGGCTCGCGGCGAGCCGGCCCACGGGCGCGGCGGTGGCCGTGCCCGTGAGGCGCAGGAACGCGGCGCCCGCCGGCGAGTTCGTCACGACGCGCACGTCGGCCAGGTAGCTCCCGGCCGTGGGCGGGGCGAAGACCGAGGTGATCGCGCAGGTCGCGCCCACGGCCAGCGACGCGCCGCAGTTGCTGGTCACGGTGAAGCCCGTGCCCACGAGTTCGATCGCCAGGATGGCGAGCGGCGCGCCGCCGCTGTTGGAGAGCGTGGCCGTGAGGGGCGCGCTCACCTGGCCCGAGGCCGTCGACGGGAACGCAAGCGTCGGGGGCGAGAGCGTCGCGTTCGGGGACGGGCCGGCCACGCCGTCGCCGTCGAGGGTGACGACGGTCGAGGGCGAGTTCGGGTCGTTCGACGCGATGGCGAGGCTGCCCGTGCGCATCCCGGGCAGGATCGGCGTGAAGGTGACGTCGATGCCGCAGGTGGCGAGCGGCGCGAGGGGCGAGAGCGACGTGCAGTTCGAGGCCGCCGCGAAGTCGCCGCCGGCGGACACGCCGGAGATCGCGAGGGGCGCGTTGCCGGCGTTCGAGACCGTCACGGGCTGCGGCGGCGAGGTCGTGCCCACCGTGCGCGCCGGGAAGAAGAGCCCGGTAGTCGAGAGCGAGATGGCCGGCACCAACGCGGCCGTGCCCTGGCCCGTGAGGTTGAGCACCGCATTGCCCGCGTTGCTCGCGACCGAGAACGACCCCGTGCGCGTGCCGGTGGCGCTCGGCGTGAAGACGAGCGTCGCCGTGCAGGCGCTCTGCGGGTCGGGCGGCGCCGGCAGCGTCGTGGCGCAGGTCGTGGCCGATTGCGAGTAGTCGCCGGTGAGGGCGAACGGTCCCGAGAACGCGAGCGGCGCATTGCCCGTGTTGGCGATCGTGACCTGCTGCGGCGCGGAGGGCGTGCCGACCGTGGCGGACCCGAAGTCGAGCGGGCCCGGCGGCGTCGGGACCAGGGAAAGGATCCCCGCCGGCACCGAGCTGATCGTGAGCGTGACCGGCGAGATGACCGGAGCCGCATTGACCACGGGGGAGGAGAAGACGGAGCCCGAGATGGCGCCGGTCGCCAGCGTTGCGGGGAAGGAACCCGGCGCCGGGCCGACCACGTCGACCTGGATGTCGCACGCGCCGCCCGTGGGCACCACGAGCCCGGTGACGGTGAACAGGGCGGAACCCGGCGTCGCCGCCGGGGTGCCCGCGCACGAGGCGCCGACGATCGCGGCGTTGGCCGGATTGTTGAGGACCAGCCCGGCAGGCAGGTTGTAGGTGAAGGTCGCTCCCGAGAAGGGGCCCAGGTTCGGGTTGGCAATGTTCAGGTCGAACGTCGAGGGAGCCATCGGGGCGACGGTGCCCGGCGTGAAGGAGAGCGCCGTGGGCAGGGGCGTCGGGCCGCCGACCGTGAGCGTGGCACTCGCCGCGAGGCTGGACACGCCCGCGAGGCTGGTCTCGATGGAAGTCACTCCCCCGTCCGGAATCGTGTTCACCAGGGGCCCGGCCTGCGTGCCGATCACCGATACCGAGACCGAGCACACCGACGGCGCCGCCGCCTTCGCGCTGGTGGCCGAAGTGACGACCTGCAACCCGGCCGGGATCGTGGCGCCGGTGAGCACGAGGCTGGAACCGCCCGCCACCGCGGTCGCCGTTCCGCCGCAGGAGTTCGTCAAGGCAGGTGTGGCGGCGACCTGCATACCGGGCGGGAAGACGTCGAGGAATCCGACCCCGGTGAGAGGGAAGTCGTTCATGTTCGACAGCGAGACCGTGAGGGTCGAGGGCGCGCCGACCGCCACCGACGGCGGCGTGAAAAGCATGGCCGCGTCGGGCGGCAGCGTGTCCACGCCAATCCCGACAAGGCTGATCGTGATCGTGCCCGCCGAGGTGTCGACCATGAGCGTGCCGTTGCGCGGGCCGGCGGCCACCGGTTGGAAGGTCACCGTGACGAG
>JAABQW010000051.1 GCA_011391275.1 Betaproteobacteria bacterium | reverse complement strand
GAAGATCACCCAGCTTCGTGCCAGGGCGCGCGCTTCCGGCGTCTACCTTCGCGTGCTGAAGAACACCCTCGCGCGCCGCGCGGTCCAGGGAACGCCGTTCGAGAAGCTCGCCGACCAGATGGTCGGCCCGCTCGCGTACGGCCTTTCCGTCGACCCCGTGGCCGCGGCAAAGGTGCTCCACGCCTACGCGAAGGAGAACGACAAGCTCGTCATCAAGGGCGGGGCGATGCCCGGCCAGGTGATGAGCGCCAAGGAGGTCGGAGCCCTCGCTTCGCTCCCGGGCCGCGAGGAACTTCTCGCCAGGCTCATGGGGACGATGCAGGCGCCGGTCACCAAGTTCGTCCAGACGCTGAACGAGGTGCCGGGCAGGTTCGTCCGTACCCTCGCCGCAGTTCGCGACCAGAAAGAGAAGCAGGCAGCCTGACCGCCTCGAACCCATCGTACGACCACTGAATCGATTACAGGAGAACGTCACATGGCTATCGCCAAGCAGGAAATCCTCGAAGCAATCTCCAGCATGACCGTGCTCGAGCTCTCGCAGCTCATCAAGGACATGGAAGAGAAGTTCGGCGTGTCCGCCGCAGCGGCCGTGGCCGTTGCCGCGCCGGCCGCCGGTGGCGCCGCCGCCGCCGCCGCGGAGGAGCAGACCGAATTCACCGTCATGCTCGTCGCCGCCGGCGAGAACAAGGTGAACACCATCAAGGCCGTGCGCGAAGTGACGGGCCTGGGCCTGAAGGAAGCCAAGGACCTCGTCGACGGCGCGCCGAAGCCCGTCAAGGAAGGCGTGAACAAGGCCGACGCCGAGGCGCTCAAGAAGAAGCTGGAAGAAGCCGGCGCCAAGGTAGAGGTCAAGTAGTACCGCTGCACCAAGTGCTTGATGGCGTTGGGCGGCACCGGCTTGCCGGTGTCCGCTCCAACGCCGTTTTCGAAGCCAAATCAAAGCCCTGACGGGCTTTGATTTGCCTTCTGAAGCGACTGCAGGAGGCGAGGTTTGGTCGGGCCGCGACCGGGATGCACCACCCCAGCGGGTACGGGGATCCCGAGCGGCCGTCCGCCAGCGGCTGGTAGAGGCCAGCCACCAGGCCATGAGCACCAGTCGGGTGCACGGGCGCGCTCGCGTCCGCGGGATTCACGGAGCCATCATGACCACAACGACCTACTCGTTCACCGAGAAGAAACGCATCCGCAAGAGCTTCGCCAAGCGGGCGGCCGTCCTCGACGTGCCGTTCCTGCTCGCCACGCAGCTCGACTCCTACACGGAGTTCCTGCAGGCCGAAGTGCCGCCCGGCGAACGCAACAACCAGGGCCTGCAGTCGGCCTTCACGTCCGTCTTCCCGATCTCGAGCCACTCCGGCAACGCCAAGCTCGAATTCGTGAGCTACGCGCTCGGCGAGCCCCCCTTCGACGTGGTGGAGTGCCAGCAGCGCGGCCTCACCTTCGCGAGCCCGCTGCGCGCAAAGGTGCGCCTCATCATCATGGACCGCGAGGCGACCAAGCCCACCATCAAGGAGATGAAGGAGCAGGAGGTCTACATGGGCGAGATCCCGCTCATGACCCGCAACGGCTCCTTCGTGGTGAACGGCACCGAGCGCGTGATCGTGAGCCAGCTGCACCGCTCGCCCGGCGTCTTCTTCGAGCATGACCGCGGCAAGACCCACTCCTCCGGCAAGCTCCTGTTCTCCGCGCGCGTGATCCCCTACCGCGGCTCGTGGCTGGACTTCGAGTTCGACCCCAAGGACTACCTCTACTTCCGCGTCGACCGCCGCCGCAAGATGCCGGTGACGATCCTGCTGAAGGCGCTGGGCTACAACCCCGAGCGCATCCTCTCCGAGTTCTTCGTCTTCGACAACTTCCACTTCGGCAAGAAGGGCATCGAGTTCGAGGTCGTGCCGGAGCGCCTGAAGGGCGAGATCGCGCGCTTCGACATCGTCACCAAGACGGGCAAGGCGATCGTCCAGAAGGACAAGCGCATCACCGTCAAGCACATCCGCGAGATGGAGGCGGCGGGCATGAAGAAGCTCGCCGTGGAGCCCGACTTCCTGCTCGGCCGCACGCTCGCGCGCGGCCTGGTCAACAAGGAGACCGGCGAGATCGTCGCCACCGCGAACGAGGAGATCACCGAGACCCTCCTCAAGAAGATGGCGGACGCCGGCGTGGAGGAGATCCAGACCATCTACGTGAACGACCTCGACCAGGGGCCGTACATCTCGCAGACCCTGCGCATCGACGAGACCGTCGACCAGCTGAACGCGCAGGTCGCCATCTACCGCATGATGCGCCCCGGCGAGCCGCCGACCGAGGAGGCCGTGAAGACGCTCTTCAACGGGCTCTTCTTCAGCGAGGAGCGCTACGACCTGTCCGACGTCGGCCGGATGAAGTTCAACCGCCGCGTGGGCCGCGACGAGCTCACCGGGACGATGACCCTCTCCACCGACGATATCGTGGCGGTCATCCGCATCCTCGTGGAACTGCGCAACGGCCGCGGCGAGATCGACGACATCGACCACCTCGGCAACCGCCGCGTGCGTTCCGTGGGCGAGCTGGCGGAGAACCAGTTCCGCTCGGGCCTCGTGCGCGTCGAGCGCGCCGTGCGCGAGCGCCTGTCGCAGGCCGAGAGCGAGAACCTGATGCCGCACGACCTGATCAACGCGAAGCCCGTCTCCGCGGCGATCAAGGAGTTCTTCGGCTCCAGCCAGCTCTCGCAGTTCATGGACCAGACGAACCCCCTGTCCGAGATCACGCACAAGCGCCGCATCTCGGCGCTGGGGCCCGGGGGCCTCACGCGGGAGCGCGCCGGCTTCGAGGTCCGCGACGTGCACCCGACCCACTACGGCCGGGTCTGCCCGATCGAGACGCCGGAAGGCCCGAACATCGGCCTCATCAACTCGCTCGCCCTCTACGCGCGCACCAACGAGTACGGCTTCATCGAGACGCCGTACCGCCGCGTGAAGGACAACAAGGTCACCAAGGACATCGAGTTCCTCTCGGCGATCGAGGAGGGCAAGTACGTCATCGCCCAGGCGAACGCCGATCTCGACAAGGGCGGCCACTTCGTCGACGAGCTGGTGTCCTGCCGCCACCGCAACGAGTTCACGCTGTCCGCGCCCGACAAGATCGAGTACATCGACGTGGCGCCGTCGCAGATCGTGTCGGTCGCAGCCTCCCTCATCCCGTTCCTGGAGCACGACGACGCCAACCGCGCCCTCATGGGCTCGAACATGCAGCGCCAGGCGGTCCCCTGCCTGCGCGCCGAGAAGCCCTTCGTGGGCACGGGCATCGAGCGCACGGTCGCGATCGACTCCGGCACCGCCGTGCAGGCGCGCCGGGGCGGGCGCATCGACTACGTCGACGCCGGCCGCATCGTGGTTCGCGTGAACGACATCGAGACCAGCGCCGGCAAGGCGGGCGTCGACATCTACAACCTCACGAAGTACACGCGCTCCAACCAGAACACCAACATCAACCAGCGCCCGCTGGTCAAGGTGGGCGACCAGATCGCCGCCGGCGACGTGATCGCCGACGGCGCCTCGACCGACATGGGCGAGCTCGCCCTCGGACAGAACCTCCTGGTCGCGTTCATGCCGTGGAACGGCTACAACTTCGAGGACTCCATCCTCATCTCCGAGCGCGTCGTCGCCGACGACCGCTACACCTCGATCCACATCGAGGAGCTCGTGGTCGTCGCCCGCGACACCAAGCTCGGGCCCGAGGAGATCACCCGCGACATCTCGAACCTCTCCGAGCGCATGCTCGCCAGGCTCGACGAGTCGGGCATCGTGTACATCGGCGCCGAGGTCGAGGCGGGCGACGTGCTCGTAGGCAAGGTGACGCCGAAGGGCGAGACCCAGCTGACCCCCGAGGAGAAGCTGCTGCGCGCGATCTTCGGCGAGAAGGCCTCCGACGTGAAGGACACGAGCCTCAGGGTCCCCTCCGGGATCTCCGGCTGCGTCATCGACGTCCAGGTCTTCACGCGCGAGGGCATCCAACGCGACAAGCGCGCCTCGCAGATCATCGACGACCAGCTCAAGGACTACCGCAAGGACCTGAACGACCAGCTGCGCATCGTCGAGGACGACCTCTTCTCCCGCCTCGAGCGCATGCTCATCGGCAAGGGCGCGAAGGGTGGCCCGAAGAAGCTGGCGAAGGGCGCGAAGCTCACCAAGGCCTACCTCGCCGACCTCGAGCGCCACGAGTGGTTCGACATCCGCCTTGCCGACGACGACTCGGCCACCCAGCTCGAGCAGCTGCGCGAGTCGCTCGACCTCACGCGCAAGGAGTTCGACCGCGCCTTCGAGGAGAAGAAGAAGAAGCTCACGCAGGGCGACGAGCTGCCCCCGGGCGTCCAGAAGATGGTGAAGGTCTACGTCGCGGTGAAGCGCCGGCTGCAGCCCGGCGACAAGATGGCCGGCCGCCACGGCAACAAGGGCGTCATCTCCAAGATCGTCCCGGTCGAGGACATGCCCTTCATGGCCGACGGCACCTCCGTCGACATCGTGCTGAACCCCCTGGGCGTGCCCTCGCGGATGAACGTGGGCCAGATCCTGGAGACCCACCTCGGCTGGGCCTCGAAGGGCCTGGGGCTGAAGATCGGCGAGATGCTTCGCGGCCACGAGAGCGTCTCGAAGCTGCGCAAGTACCTCGACAAGATCTACAACGGCGCCGGCAAGAAGGAGGACATCGCCTCCTTCACGGACGAGGAGATCCTCGAGCTCGCCCAGAACCTCACCAAGGGCGTGCCGTTCGCGACCCCCGTCTTCGACGGCGCCACCGAGGCGGAGATCAAGGACATGCTCGAGCTGGCGGGGCTGCCGCGCAGCGGCCAGATCACGCTCTACGACGGCCGCACGGGAGATGCGTTCGACCGCTCCGTGACCGTCGGCTACATGCACATCCTGAAGCTGCACCACCTCGTCGACGACAAGATGCACGCGCGCTCCACCGGCCCGTACTCGCTGGTGACGCAGCAGCCGCTCGGCGGCAAGGCGCAGTTCGGCGGCCAGCGCTTCGGTGAGATGGAAGTCTGGGCCCTGGAAGCCTACGGGGCGGCCTACACCCTGCAGGAGATGCTCACCGTCAAGTCCGACGACACGCAGGGCCGCACCAAGGTCTACGAAAGCATCGTGAAGGGCGAGCACAAGATCGAGGCGGGCATGCCCGAGTCGTTCAACGTGCTGGTGAAGGAAATCCGTTCGCTCGCGATCGACATCGATCTCGAACGGTACTAGGAGGACAGGTTCCACCGGGCCGCAGGCCCTCGAACATGAACCGGCCCCCCCTAATGCAAACGCTGGCGAACGCCCCAGGAGAATACGCATGAAAGCACTGCTCGATCTGTTCAAGCAGGTCACCCAGGAAGAGGAATTCGACGCGATCCGCATCGGTCTCGCGTCGCCCGAGAAGATCCGCTCGTGGTCCTACGGCGAGGTGAAGAAGCCCGAGACCATCAACTACCGCACCTTCAAGCCGGAGCGCGACGGCCTTTTCTGCGCCAAGATCTTCGGGCCGACGAAGGACTACGAGTGCCTCTGCGGCAAGTACAAGCGCCTCAAGCACCGCGGCGTCATCTGCGAGAAGTGCGGCGTCGAGGTCACCCTCACCAAGGTGCGCCGCGAGCGCATGGGCCACATCGAGCTCGCCAGCCCCGTCGCGCACATCTGGTTCCTGAAGAGCCTGCCCTCCCGCCTCGGGATGGTGCTCGACATGACCCTGCGCGACATCGAGCGGGTCCTCTACTTCGAGGCCTACGTGGTGACCGACCCGGGCATGACGCCGCTCAACCGCTGCCAGCTCCTCTCCGAGGACGACTTCCTCGCGAAGGTCGAGGAGTACGGCGACGACTTCCACGCCTCCATGGGCGCCGAGGGCATCCGCGCGCTCCTCCGGGCGCTCGACGTCGGCCACGAGATCGAGACGCTGAGGACGGATCTCGCCGCCACCGGCTCGGAAACCAAGATCAAGAAGATCGCCAAGCGCCTGAAGGTGCTGGAGGCCTTCAGCAAGTCCGGCATCAAGCCCGACTGGATGGTGATGGAGGTCCTGCCGGTGCTGCCGCCGGACCTGCGCCCCCTCGTCCCCCTGGACGGCGGCCGCTTCGCGACCTCGGACCTGAACGACCTCTACCGGCGCGTGATCAACCGCAACAACCGCCTCAAGCGCCTGCTCGAGCTCAAGGCTCCCGAGATCATCGTGCGCAACGAAAAGCGCATGCTCCAGGAGGCCGTGGACTCGCTGCTGGACAACGGCCGCCGCGGCAAGGCGATGACCGGCGCCAACAAGCGCGCGCTCAAGTCGCTCGCCGACATGATCAAGGGCAAGAGCGGCCGCTTCCGGCAGAACCTGCTGGGCAAGCGCGTCGACTACTCGGGCCGCTCCGTGATCGTCGTGGGCCCCACGCTCAAGCTGCACCAGTGCGGCCTGCCGAAGCTCATGGCGCTCGAGCTCTTCAAGCCCTTCATCTTCCACAAGCTGGAGGTGATGGGGCTCGCCACGACCATCAAGGCCGCCAAGCGCATGGTCGAGGCCCAGGAGCCCGTGGTTTGGGACATCCTCGAGGACGTGATCCGCGAGCACCCGGTGCTCCTCAACCGCGCGCCCACGCTGCACCGCCTCGGCATCCAGGCCTTCGAGCCCGTCCTCATCGAGGGCAAGGCGATCCAGCTGCACCCGCTGGTCTGCGCGGCGTTCAACGCCGACTTCGACGGCGACCAGATGGCCGTGCACGTGCCCATCTCGCTCGAGGCGCAGATGGAGGCCCGCACCCTCATGCTCTCGTCCAACAACGTGCTGCACACCGCGCACGGCGAACCGGTCATCGTGCCGTCGCAGGACATCGTGCTGGGGCTCTACTACGCCACCCGCGAGCGCGTGAACGCGCGCGGCGAGGGCTCGCTCTTCACCAACGTGGCCGAAGTCAGCCGCGCCTACGAGTCCGGCGGCGTCGAGCTGCACGCCAAGATCACGGTGCGCATCAAGGAGTTCCGCCGCGAGGAGTCGGGCGAGTTCACCGAGGTCACGCTGCGCCACGAGACGACCGTCGGCCGGGCGCTCCTGTCCGAGATCCTGCCGCACGGCCTGCCGTTCACTGTGATCAACAAGGCGCTCAAGAAGAAGGAGATCTCGAAGCTGATCAACGAGGCCTTCCGCCGCTGCGGCATCCGCGAGACGGTGA
>JAABQW010000050.1 GCA_011391275.1 Betaproteobacteria bacterium | reverse complement strand
CCCGACAACGGCGAGCAGGCGCTGGAGATCGCCGACATGCTGGTGCGCTCGGCTTCCGTGGACTGCGTCGTCGTCGACTCGGTGGCCGCGCTCACGCCCAAGGCCGAGATCGAGGGCGAGATGGGCGAGCCGCAGATGGGCCTGCAGGCGCGCCTCATGTCGCAGGCGCTGCGCAAGCTCACCGCCAACATCAAGCGCTCCAACACGCTGGTCATCTTCATCAACCAGAGCCGCATGAAGATCGGCGTCATGTTCGGCAACCCCGAGACCACGACGGGCGGCAACGCGCTCAAGTTCTACGCGTCCGTGCGCCTGGACATCCGCCGCATCGGCTCCATCAAGCGCGGCGAGGAGGTCATCGGCAACGAGACGCGCGTGAAGGTGGTGAAGAACAAGGTGGCGCCCCCCTTCAAGGTCGCCGACTTCGACATCCTCTACAACGAGGGCATCTCGCGCCACGGCGAGATCATCGAGCTGGGCGTGCAGCACCGCATCATCGACAAGAGCGGCGCCTGGTACGCCTACAAGGGCGAGAAGATCGGCCAGGGCAAGGACAATACGCGCGAGTTCCTCAGGGAGAACCCGGCGCTGTCCGACGAGATCGAGCAGAGGATCCGCGAGGCGGTCGGCATCGCCGGCGGCATGCCCGTCGCCAAGGAAGAGCCCGACGCGGCCGAGGCGGATTGACCGCGGCTTCCGCGCGCCGCCCCGGCCAGGGCATGTCCCCCGGTTTCACCGAGCCTTCGCCGGAAGCGGCGCTGCGCGCCCGCGCGCTGAGGCTTCTCGCGCGCCGGGAGCACTCGCGCGCCGAACTGCGCCGCAAGCTGGCACCGCACGTGGAGGAGGGCATCGACCTCGATGCCCTTCTCGACGACTTCACGAAGCGCGGATGGCTTTCGGAAGAGCGCTTCGTCGAGCAGACGGTGCGCGCCAAGTCGCGCCGGTTCGGTCCGCTGAAGATCGCCCACCACCTGCGCGAGAAAGGCATCGGCGAGGCGGAAATCGCCCAGGCGGTGGCGCTGGCGCGGGGAGGGGAGTCCGAGTCGCTCGAATCGACCTGGCGGTCGCGGTTCGGCCGCATTCCCGCCGATGCCGCGGAAAAGGCGCGCCAGGTGCGCTTCCTTCAGGGACGGGGATACTCGCTGCAGTCAATCATGGACCTGCTGCGCCGCGTCGATTCGCGTCGTTGAAGGCCGTGCCACAGGAGGTCCGAATGATCCTCGGCCCCGCCGCACGTTCGCCGCGAGTTCCGTGCGCCAGCGTACGGAGCGGAAGAGCCCGGCGAGGCATGATCATTGCCTGTGCCCGCCGTTATCTTTCCGTCTCGTGGCGGGCACCGGCAGGGCGCGGCTCGCCGGAGCCGGACGCAGCAGGATTTTCAAAGGAGAATACGAATGAACGGATTGAAGATCGCGGCCATCGCGCTGATCGTCGCTGGCGCCCTCGGGCTGGCATACGGCAGCTTCAGCTTCACCAAGGAAACGCACCAGGCCAAGATCGGGCCGATCGAGCTGTCGGTCAAGGACAAGGAGACGGTCAACGTCCCGGTCTGGCTGAGCATCGGGGCGATCGTGGCGGGCGGTGCGCTCCTGCTGTTCGGGGGCAGGAAAGGCTAGCCGCTCGCGCCTTCCGGCAGGCGGCGCCCGCCCGGGTCGCCGCCGCCGCGCCCGTCACCGTGGGGAATGAAGCATCTCGACGGGCAAGCCGTTCCTGCCGTTCAGGAACCAGGTGTTCATCGGGCCCTTGCCCTTGACCGTGATGATGCCGCGGCTTTCGACGAGGAACGCGTCGTCCAGCCTCCGCCGGGTGGCGTCGGTCACCTGGATCCGCCCCGCCACGCCGTGGGACTCCATCCGGCTCGCGGTGTTCACGACATCACCCCACAGGTCGTAGAGGAACTTGCGCTTGCCGATGACCCCGGCCATCGCCGCGCCGGTGTCGATGCCGATGCGCACGTTCAGATCGTAGGGGCTCTCCTCGTTGAACCGGTTCATGGCCTCGATCATGTCGAGCGCCATGTTCGCCGCGCGCGTCGTGTGGTCCGCTACGGGAACCGGCAGGCCCGCCGCCACCATGTAGCAATCGCCGATCGTCTTGATCTTCTCCAGGCCGCGCGCGTCGGCGATGTTGTCGAAGCGGGAGAAGATGTCGTTCAGCACGTCCACAAGGACCTTGACGCTCACGCCCTGGGAGAATTTGGTGAACTCCACGATGTCGGCGAACAGCACCGTCACGTCCGCGAAGCTGTCGGCGATGACGGCCGCGAAGCTGTCGGCGATGACCTCCGGGCGCCCGTTGAGTCGCTCGGCGATGGAGGCGGGCAGCACGTTGAGCAGCAGCCGCTCCGACACCTTCTGCTCCGCCAGGACCCGGTTGTACAGGCGCTTCATCTCGAGGTGCAGCAGGCGGACCTCGAGCAGGTTGTAGACCCGCAGCAGCACTTCCGCGACATCGAGCGGCTTGGCGATGAAGTCCTTCGCGCCGGCCTTCAGCGCGCGCAGCTTGTGGTCGGGCTGGGCGGTGATGACCAGGATGGGGAGATAGCCGTCCGTTTCGATGTCCTTCAGGCCCTCCATCACCTCGAAGCCATCCATGACGGGCATCTTGAGGTCGAGCAGGATCAGGTCGTACCGGTGCTCGAAATAGAGGTCGCAGACCTTCGTCGGATCCCGGGTCGACGAGATGCAGTCGTAGCCCGCGCCTCGCAGCATTCGCTCGAGCAGGACGACGTTGGCTTCCTGGTCGTCGACGATCAGTATGTTGCCGTGGAGTACGTCGGATGCGCGCGTCATGACTGTCGCGATGCCTCAATTGCCGTTGTTGGAATCCTTTGCCGACAAGGACAGCACGACGTCCAGTGCATCCATGAACTCGGTGACCTTGATCGGCTTGGTGAGATAGCGGAAAAACCCCGCTTCCAGCCCGTTCCTGATGTCGCGCGGCATGGCATTGGCGCTGATGGCGAGCACCGGGATGTGCGCGGTCAGCGGATCCTCGCGGAGCATCTTCAGGGCCTCGGTGCCGCTGATGCCGGGCAGGTTGATGTCCATCAGGATGACGTCCGGCCGCCTTTCGCGCGCGAGCGCGATGCCGAGCGTCGCGTCCACCGCGGTGAGCAGGTGGATGTCGGGCCGGCGCGCGATGAGCTTCTCGACCAGTTGAAGGTTGGCCGGGTTGTCCTCGACATAGAGAAGTGTGCACAGCGGGGCCGGGTGCAAGGCGCTTGGCGGAGCGAACGGCGCGGGTGGGGCGTCGTCGACAGGGAGCTCCGGCGCGGCGGCCGACTTCAGCTCGAACCAGAACACGCTGCCCGAGCCCACGGTGCTCTCCACGCCGATCGTTCCGCCCATCAGCTCGACCAGGCGCTTGGCCATGACGAGGCCGATGCCCGTGCCTTCCTCGGCCGTGCTTTCCTGCCCGAGGCGGTTGAAGGGCTCGAAGAGCAGCGCGAGCTTCCCGGGCGGCAATCCCGCGCCGGTGTCGCTGACGCTGATGCGGGTGCGTCTGCCTCGACTCGTCGTGCAGTCGACGACGACCGCCCCGCCCTGCAGGTTGTACTTGATCGCGTTGGACAGGAGGTTGACGAGGACCTGCTTCAGCCGGGTCCGGTCGGCGCGCACGAAGGAAGGGGTGTCGAACGAGGGGAAGGTGAGCGCGATGGCGCGCTTTTCCGCCATCGGCTCCATCATGGCCCGGCACTCGGACATGACTTCGGCGAGCGAGACGGGCTCGTCGGAGAGCGACAGCTTCCCGGATTCGATCACCGCGAGATCGAGGATCTCGTTGATGAGCTGCAGCAGGTACCATCCGGCGTGCAGGATCTGCTCGATGCTCGCCTTCTGGGCGGGCGTCGGCGGCGGCGAGTCGGATTCCATCAGCTGGGCGAAGCCGAGGATCGCGTTGAGCGGCGAGCGCAGCTCGTGGCTCATGCTCGAGAGGAACTCCGACTTGGCGCGGTTGGCCTTTTCCGCCACCGACGTGGCGTTGATGAGTTCCGCCTCCACCATCCGGCGCTCGGTCAGGTCCCGGGTCAGCTTCGCAAAGCCGCGCAGGTTGCCCGCCGGGTCCCGTATCGCCGAGAACACCACGTTGGCCCAGAAGGTCGAACCGTCCTTCCTCACGCGCCAGCCTTCGTCCTCGAGCCGGCCTTTGGCGGACACGATCGCCAGGTCCCCCTGCGGCTTCCCGGACTCGATGTCATCCCGGGGGTAGAAGCACGAGAAGTGCCAGCCGATGATTTCCTCGGCCTTGTAGCCCTTGATCCGCTGCGCGCCGCTGTTCCAGCTCGCCACGCGGCCCTCCGGGTCCAGCATGACGATGGCGCAGTCGGTCACGCTCTCCACCATCAGCCGGAAGCTCTCCTCGGTCCACCGCAGCTGCTCCTCGACCTGCTTGCGGGCGGTATTGTCGGTGCCGATCAGGAGGTAGCCGATGATCCGGCTTGCCGCGTCGCGAAGGGCGGTCACCGACACGACGGCGGGAAAGCGGCTTCCATCCTTGCGGATGTAGGTCAGCTCGTAGATGTCCTCGATGCCGCGCGTGGCCTTGAAGACCAGGGCGTCGAAGCCGGGCGTGATGGGAGTGGCGAGCTCGAGGCTCAGGGCCTTGGCGCGCGCGATCACTTCCTGCGGGTCGGAAATGTCGGCCGGCGTGATCCGGTTCACCACCTCGGCGGCGGTGTAGCCGAGCATGCGCTCGGCGCCCACGTTGAAGATCTGGATGACGCCCTTGTCATCGGTGGCGATGCTGGAGAAGTAGGCGCTGTTGAAGATCGCGCTCTGCAGGGCGCCTGCCTTGAGCAGCGATTCCTGGCGCCGGAACTCCCCTGTGCTGTCGCCCACCCGCGCCCCGGCGGCGCCCGTGTTCCCGTTCCCCGCGAAGGGCTGGCCCGCATCCCTGAGAGTGGTCAATCGAGGCTTTCACCCGGGGCGGCGTTCCAGCCCGCCCCGGAGGAACATCAAAGAGGCTTGCGCCCGCTGATCACCCGGAGGAGCACGACCACGATCGCGATGACCAGCAGGACGTGAATGAACCCGCCCATGGTGGTGGAGGTGACAAGCCCGAGCGCCCACAGGATGAGCAGTACGACGGCGATGGTGTACAACATGGCTATCTCCTTGGCAGTAGGCCAGGTCGCAACAGGATGCCTGTCGCTGGGCCTGCCCCTCTGGACCCACGTCACGCGTGCCTGAAACTCCCAGGCTCGTGACCGGACCCAATGAGATAGTCCCTCTTTTGCGAGGGGCCTTCCGTGCGCCAGCGTACAGAGTCGGTGGCGCCGGTGGCGTAGCTTGGGACTGCAGGCGAGGGAGGTTGCGGCGCGCCCGATGCGTGGCATCGAGGGGCCGGTCGCAGCCCGGCGAGCCTGCACCGAATCGAAGGGGAATGTCATGACGAAGATCGGCAGCATCATCGGCGCAGTCCTGGCCGCAAGCATCCTGGTTGGCGGGCTGGCCGCGTGCGAGAAGAAGGAAGGCCCTGGCGAGCGCGCCGGAAAGGCCGTCGACAAGGCAGTGGTGGACACCGGCAAGAAGATCGAGGAGGCGGGTGAGAAGATCCAGGATGCGGCAAAAGACGCCAAGAAGTAGGGTGCGCGTTTCGCCGGTCGCGCGGCCATGATCGCCGCCACGGAGTTGCTCAGCCCGGCGCAGTTCCAGGAGGAACTGCGCCACGTCCTGCGCTTTCGCGAGCATCCGGCGATCGCCGATCCGCTCGCGTCCGCCCTCGAGCGGATCGAGAAGAACCCGGCCTTCGCGCAGTCACGCCTGCTCACCCGCATCCTCGTCGCGCTCACCTACCAGGAGGGCGCCTTTCGCCGCGCGGAGATCGGCGCGCTCGACGCGGAGACCTTTGCCATGGTGATCACCTTGATGGACGCGTTCGCCTCGGGGGCGTCGCCGCATGCCGCGTGGGAGGAGGCGGTGGCCTCGGCCCGCGCCGCTGAGAGCGGAGCGGGGGCATGAGCCCGTGATGTACATCATCGCCGGCCTCGGCGCAGCGCTCGCCATGATCGTCCTGGCCGTGGGGCTGGCGGGCCCCGTTCGTGCAGCCCGAGCCCGATTCCGTCCGCTCCGGCGGAACGTCGTGAGGCGCGCGATGCGTGTCCGCTACCGCGCGTTGCATGTGCTGGCGTTGCGTCCGGCAGGCCGGTAAGGTCGGGTCGGCCGACACGAATGAGCTGGCGCTGAGCGTGTCCGAGCGCAAGCGGTGCGGAGCGACGTTCCTCGTGGCGCTTGCGGCCGTGATGTGCGCAGGTGGCGCCCGCGCAGGAATTCGCGGTCTTATGCTGTCTACCGTACATATCGGGTGGCTCCGCCGGCGCAGACTGATCGTGTAGTGCCGGGTCCGGCACGCATACACGAGGATACGAACATGAGACGAGCCACTTTGCGTGCACGCAGGCAGCCGATAGCCTGGGGTGACGTCGAGTTCGCCGCGCGTCTCGACCAAAGCGCGGACGCTCTCGATGAGCGCGTTGGCGACCTGGCGGGCGAGCCCGAGGACAAGCGCGTTGCCGTGGAGCTCCTGCTCCGCAGGATGATCGACGGAGTGGGGTAGGCGACATGTTCCCGCTGCCGAAGCGCGACCTGCCCGGGGCCCGGTTCATGCGATCGGGGGGGGCGCTCGCCGCATTCGCGCTCGCCGCGGTCGTGGGCTGTACCGCGCTGCCGGTCATCGTCCCGGACATGGCCCTGCAGCCCTCCCGGCCGGTCCAGCTCGAAGGGGCCCGCGGCCCGTTGACCCCGCAGCAAAGCAGGGCGGTCCTGGCGAAGCTGGCCGCCCGCGGGGAGGAGACCAGCATCTTCGACCGCCACCTGGCGCTCGAGGAGGCCATCGCCGGCAGCCCGTTGGTGACCGGCAACAAGGTCACCCTCCTGCAGGATGGCCCGGCCACGTTCCAGGCCATGTTCGACGCCATCGGCGGCGCCCGGGACCACATCAACCTCGAGACCTACATCATCGAGGACGACGAGGTCGGCCGGAAGTTCGCCGATGCCCTCATCGACAAGCAGGCCCGGGGCGTGCCGGTGAGCCTTCTCTACGACAGCGTCGGATCGATGAACACGCCGAAGGCGTTCTTCAAGCGGCTCACCGACGGCGGCGTGAAGGTGCTGGAATTCAATCCCATCAACCCCCTGACGGCGAAGAAGGGCTGGGAGGTGAACCAGCGCGACCAC
>JAABQW010000049.1 GCA_011391275.1 Betaproteobacteria bacterium | reverse complement strand
GAGCTATTGGGACGGTTCTACAGAACCGGTCTATTCAAGAGCTGGTGGACGGACCTCTTTAATCACGGAATAGACCGGTTCTGTAGAACCGTCCCAATAGCTCCATAGAACCGTTCCAATAAAGGGATCTGACCCCTTTTTCAGAAGAGGGAGAGGGTGTCGGCGTGCAGGGGCTGGCCGCGCTCGGCCAGTGCCTCGAGGACGCTGAAGTGATGCAGGCCCGGCAGGATGCACAGCGACCGCACCTGGGGAGCCCAGCGGTCCGCGAGGAGGCGCGACTGGCGGATGAACTCGCCGCTCTCGGCGCCCCCCACCGCCAGGACGAGCGGGGCGGGATTCGTGGGCTGCCTGTCATGCACGTCCAGGCCGCGGGCCGAGGCGGAGTCCAGCCGGAAGTCGGCGTTGCCGGAGAAAAGCGGCATGGGCGAGAAGTCGAAAATGCCGCTGATGGCTACGCCTCCGGCCAGGCGCGCCGGGTCGAAGGCGAAACACTCGCGCGAGGCCGCGAAGATCGCGCCCACCAGGTGCCCGCCCGCCGAATGGCCCGAGGCCACGATGCGCGCCGCGCCCGCGCCGTGGACCGGCGCGTGGATGGCGATCCAGTTGAGAGCGGCGATCGCGTCGTCCACGATGTCGGCGATGCGCACCGCCGGGCACAGCCGGTAGTTCACCAGCGCGACGCTCACGCCCTCGGCCACCCACGGGGGGGCCAGCCACGCGAACATGCGCTTGTCGAGGCCGCGCCAGTACCCGCCATGGAAGAACACCAGCAGCCTGTCGCTTCCACGGGCGGGGAAGAAGTCGATGCGGTGGCGGGGGTCGGGGCCGTAGGGCAGGTCGAGCCGGCCGGGCAGCGTCCGGCGCACGAACTCCGAGTCCTGTTCCCAGCGCGTGAAGTAGGCGGGGTGGTCCGGGACGAGTGCGCGGTTGTTGTACTCGCGCTCCACCCAGGCGGGGGTGAGCGCGGCGGCGGACAGCAGCAGGGGGCCGGAAGAGTTCATGCGTGCGAGAATTCTATCCATGATCCCGCACGACATCGACACCGCCGGTCGAGACATTCTCGCCCGCGCGCATGCTCTCGCCCGCCACAGCGATTCTCCCGACCACTACACGCGTACCTGGCTCACCCCTGCCCACCGGGCCGCGTCCGCGCAACTCGCCGCCTGGATGCGCGAGGCGGGGATGGATGTGCGGAGCGACGGCGCGGGCAGCCTGATCGGGCGCTACGAGGGCGCATCCCCCGGCGCGAAGGCCCTGGTCACCGGCTCGCACTACGACTCGGTGCGCAACGGCGGGAAGTACGACGGCGTCCTCGGCATCCTGGTGCCCATCGCCTGCGTGGCGCAACTGCATCGCCGCGGCGAGCGCCTGCCGCACGCCATCGAGGTCGTCGCCTTCGCGGACGAGGAAGGCGCGCGCTTCCAGACGAGCTTCCTCGCCAGCCGCGCCTTCCTGGGGCGGTTCGATACCGCGCTCCTCGGGCGCCGCGACGCGGCCGGCGTGCGCTTCGACGAGGCGATGCGCGAGGCCGGCCTCGACCCCGCGGCCATCGCCGCGAACCCGGCGGATCCCGCGCGCCTGGCCGCCTACGTCGAGGTGCACATCGAGCAGGGCCCGGTGCTCCTCGGGGAGGGCCTGCCGCTCGGCGTCGTCACCGCGATCGCCGGCGGCACGCGCCACCTCGTGACGGTGACGGGTGCGGCGGGCCACGCGGGCACGGTGCCGATGTCCATGCGCCGCGACGCGCTCGCCGCCGCCGCGGAGATGGTGGGCGCGGTGGAGTCGCGCGCGAAGGCCCAGGCGGGGCTCGTGGGCACGGTGGGCCTCCTCGAAGTGAAGGATGGCACCGGGAACGTCATCCCCGGCGAAGTCACGTTCACCGTGGACATCCGCTCGGGCGAGGACGCGCTGCGCGAGGCCGCGGAGCGCGACGTGTTCGCGGCCTTCGATGCGATCGCGGCCCGGCGCGGAGTGGCCGTCTCGGCCCGGCGCAACCACGCGGTGCGGGCCACGCCCTGCTCGCCGCGCCTGCAGGACCTGCTGGCCGATGGCGTTGCCGCGGTGGGCGCGCCGGTGCGGCGGCTGCCGAGCGGTGCCGGCCACGACGCCATGGTGATGGCCGAGGCCACGGAGGTCGGCATGCTCTTCATCCGTTGCGGTGCCGGCGGCGTGAGCCACAACCCGGCGGAGACGGTGACGGACGCGGACGCGGGACTCGCCGCGGCCGCGCTGGGGGAGTTCTTCAGGAGGTACTCGGCGTCGGTGTGAAGGGCGCGGGGACGAGTCCCGGCGGCCACGCCGGCGCGTTCAGGGCTTCGCCGGCGGGGGCAGGAGCTGGATCGGGATCGACTTGCCGGTGGCGGGCCTGGCCGCGTGCTTCGGCGACGAGAAGTAGAGTGCGGCCCAGAACCCGGCGAACACCAGCAACGCAATCGCCGCGATGGCGGCGACGCGGCGCAAGCGCGCGCGCGGGGTCGCCTCCGGGCGGTATGGGCTCACGACTTCGTCGAGGGCCCTCTTGATGTGTTGGTCGCGGAAATCGGTCACGTTGCCCGCCATTATCCCCGGGGATGCGCCCGCCTGCGGGACCCTGCGCACCGCGGGCCGGGCCGGACACAAATTGTTGCCAATGCGTGCTTCGGAATTCGCGGCGGCAGGCCTATGCTTTCCGCATCGTCACTCGTCACTTCAAGGAGCAGGACATGAGAACCCGATTCGCACTCGCCGCCCTCGCCGCGGCAACCCTTTCCACGATTGCCGCCGCGCAGATGGGGCCCGGCATGGGCCAGGGCATGATGGGCGGCCCCGGCAAGGGCGCCGGGATGGCCGGCCAGGCCGATTGCCCGATGATGGGGCAGGGCATGCAAGGGCGGGGCATGGGGCACGGCCAGGGCATGGGGCAGGGCATGAAGGGCGGCCACGGCATGGGGCAGGGTGGCATGGGAGGCCCCGGCCTCGCGGCTCTCGAAGCACTCGACCTCACCGCCGAGCAGCGCACGAAGATCACGGAGATCCGCCGCGACGCCCAGCGCAAGAACCACGCGCTGATGGGCTCGCTGCGCGAGATCCGCTGGCAGTCGCAGGACGCGGCCAAGTCCGCCGAGCTGGACACCGCGGCCGCCCGCAAGCGCTACGACGAGGCCGCGGCCGTGCGCAAGCAGATGTTCGAGGCGCGGCTGGAAGCGCGCGCCAAGGCCGAGGCGGTCCTCACGAAGGAGCAGCGCGAGAAGCTTCGCGCCCAACCCCGCCCGATGCCGATGAAGCACCGCCAGGGCTGAGCGGCCACGCCCCGCCGGCTTCCCGGCGGGGTTGACCGAACCGGTTGCGCGCCTGCCCGGGGCGGGTATCTTCCGGGGTGCGATGAGCAAGCACCTCCTGCCCCGCGAGCACGGCGCCTACGCCGAGCTCGGCTTTCCCCTCCTGTCGGGACTCGTCCTGGGCTCGCCCGGGGCGGCCGCGTGGCTTTTCGTCGCGGCGGCAATCCTGCTCTTCCTCGCCAACGAGCCGCTGGTGGTCCTGCTGGGCGTGCGGGGCAATCGAGCACGGCAGGAAAACGCGGGCACCGCACGGCGCCTGCTCGTACTCCTGGGCGGGGCCGGCATCGTGGCGGGACTGGCGGCGCTGTGGCTCGCGCCTCCCCGGGCGCTCTGGCTGGCGCTGGTGCCGGCGGTGTTCGCGGCGGGGCTCGTCCCTGTCGTGCTCTCGAAGAACCTCAAGACGCTTCGCGGCGAGGTGGTCGCCGGCGCCGCTTTCTCCGCCATGCACCTGCCCGTGGCCGCGGCCGGCGGGGCGGCGGGCACGGCGCTTTTCGGCCCGCCCTTGCTCTGGTTCGCGGTCACGGTGAGCGCCACCCTGGCGGTTCACGCCATCAAGTCCCGGGTGACCGGCGCGACTCCCTGGGTGGTGCGGGCCGCCACCTGGACGGGCCGCTTCGCGTTCGTCGCCGCCCTGGCGGCCTGGGTCTGGGTTCCGGGCTGGCGCACGGTCGCGCTCGCCGCCTGCCTGCCGCTTGCAGGGGTGGTCGTCGTGAACCGGCTGGCGCTCTCCCCCCGCAAGCTCAAGCAGGTAGGCTGGGCCGTGGTGGCGGCCAACGCCCTGGCGGTCGCCGTCCTCGCCCTGGATCCCTTTATTGGGACGGCTCTATAGGAGCTATTGGGACGGTTCTACAGAACCGGTCTATTCAAGATCTCGTGCACGGACCTCTCCGATCACGGAATAGACCGGTTCTGTAGAACCGTCCCAATAGCTCCTATAGAGCCGTCCCAATAAAGGGATCCGACCCCTTTTGTGGAATATTCGGCACATGGGTTGCCGAATGGGGCGGCGCACCGCATACCCCCCGCCTATAGGATGACTTCCGTCGAAAGCGTGATATCTTGCTTTCGCCCCGGGCCCAGGCCCGGCCCGTAACGGACCCAGTCGAGGAGTGACCATGTCGAACAAGGACCAGAACCAGATCGGCCAGCCCGAAGGCGAACTTTCGGACCAGCAGCTCGACGACGTGTCCGGAGGCCAGCAGATCGTGAAGCTCGAGAAGATCACCGTGACGGCCAAGCGCGAGCAGCCGCAGCAGGTGGTCAAGCTCGACAAGGTGACGGTGACCGCCAAGCGCGAACCGCCGCTCGCCGGCACGCAGATCGCGTCCGCCGACGGCGTGACGAAGAAGAACTAGCAGCGCCCCAACCGGGCGCCGGTCAGGCCACCTGCCGCGCGAGCATCGCGGCAAACGGCCCCGGCACGGCGGCCAGTTCCCGGAACGTCCCTTGCTGGACGATCCGGCCCTTGTCCAGGACCACGATCCGGTCGGCATTGCGCACCGTCGCCAGGCGGTGCGCGATGACGACCCTTGTCGCTTCGAGCGATTCGAGGGTCTCCAGCACCGCCGCTTGCGACAGGTTGTCCAGCGCGCTCGTGGCCTCGTCCAACAGCAGGATCCGCGGCCGCCCCACCAGGGCGCGCGCGATGAGCACGCGCTGGCGCTGCCCGCCCGAGAGCGTGCTAACGCCCTCGCCCACGAGGGTGTACATCCCCATGGGCATCGCCTCGATGTCGGCCGCGAGGCCCGCGGCGCGCGCCGCGCCCCACGCGTCGTCCACGCCGAGGCTGGAGGCGCCCACGATGTTGGTGAGGATGTCGCCAGCCCACAGCCGCCCGCCCTGCAGCACGGTGCCGATGCGCGAGCGCAGGCTCCTCAGGTCCAGCGCCTGCAGCACTCGGCCGTCGAAGCGGACCGTGCCGTGCCCCGGGAACTCGAATCCCAGCAGCAGGCGCAGCAGCGTCGACTTCCCCGACCCGCTCGCCCCCACGATCGCCACGAACTCCCCGGGGCGGATGGCGAGATCGATGTCGGAGAGAACCTCGGGGCCGCCCGGGTACGCGAACGACACGCCCGCGAAGTCGATGGCGCCGAGCGGGTCGTGGCGGATCTTGCCGCGCACGCTGTCCTCGGGCGGCGTGGCGAGGATCGGCCGCGCGCGCTCCCAGACGGGGGCGAGTGCCGCGAGGTCCAGGGCGGTGGCCACGATGCCGTGCACGCCCGCGAGGAGGCCGAACATCGCGGCCTGGAAGGCGACGAACTCGCCCACCGAGAGCGCGCGCGCCGAGGGCGTCTCCGCCAGCCTCCACGCAAGGTAGAGAATGAGAGTCGCCGCCGCCGGCTGCAGGATCGAGAGCAGCACCGACTCCAGGTTGGAGAGCGTGGCGCTGCGGAGGTTGAGGCCGCGGAACTCGCGGTAGCGCGTCAGCCAGTTGGTGAAGGCGCGCGACTCGGCGGCGGCGGCGCGCAGCTTCGCAATGCCCGCGAAGTACTCGTAGGACATCGCCGAGAGCTTGCCGTCGGCGGCCTCGATGCGCCGCCCGATCGAGAGCCGCGCGATGCCGATGGCGGCCGAGAGGATCGCCGTCACCGCGACCACGCCGAGAGCGGCCACGGTGAGCCGGGGGCTGTAGGTGATCATGAGCGCCACGTTGGCGGTGAGGAATATCCCGACAATGAAGGCGCCGATGGAGGCACCCGTCACGGTGCGCTGGACGGTGTTCACCGCCCCCAGCCGCAGGGCGAGGTCGCCGCTCGAGAAGGCGCGGAAGAAGCGCGCCGGCGCGCCGATCACGCGGTCGAGCACCGCGGCCTGGATCGCCACCGAGGTGCGCGCCTCGAAGCGCAGCACGGCGAGCGTGCGCAGCACGTCCAGCGCGATGGCGGCGAGCCCCGCCGCGGCCAGCCCGGCGATGATCGCGAGGATCACCGACGCCGAGCCCGCGGGGATCGCGCGATCGATGAGGCGGCCCGTGGCCACGGGCGTGAGCAGCCCCGCGAGCGCGGCGAGGAGCCCCGTGGCCAACAGCACGCCCACGTCGGCGCGCGCGTGGGAAAAGGCGAAGCGCAGCACGTCGAGGGTGCCGAGCGGGCGCGGCTCGAAGGTGCGGTGGAAGGCGAACGCGAAGGGCGCGAGCCGCCGCGCCGTCTCCTCGTTGACCGGCCACTCGACGGTCCCTTCGCCGGCGGGGTCGATCGCGAGCATGCGGTAGCCGGTGAGCGTCTTCGGGGCGAGGGCGACCCAGCCCGTGGTACCGGCCTGCGCAGCGTCGTCGGCGCGCGGCGTCTGCCGGCGCTCGGCCAGCCGCGCGAGCATCGGCGTGCCCCCTTCGAGCCACCAGCGCCCGTCGAGCAGCACGCGCCGCGAGCGCAGGCCGATGGCGGTGGCCGATTCCTCGACGGCCAGCGACTCGTCCGCGCTCTCGGGCGGCGGCGGCTGGCCGCCCACCCCGAGCGGCTTCGCCAGCAGCGAGAGCGCGCCGGCAAGCGTGGTGGAGCGGAAGGCGACGCCGGGATCGGCCATCAGCCGTCCACTCCCGCGCGGGTCTCGCCGGCGACCAGCGCGGCGTAGCGCCCGCCCGCGATCGTCACCAGTTCGTCGTGCCGGCCGCGCTCGACGACGCGGCCGTTCTCCAGCACCAGGATCTCGTCGGCGTCGCGCACCGTCGAGAGGCGGTGCGCGATCACCAGGCACGTGGTCCCGCGGCGGCGCAGGTTGTTCTCGACGACCGATTCGGTGGCCGGGTCCAGGGCGCTCGTCGCCTCGTCGAGGATCAGGATGGAGGGCCCGCGGGCCAGGGCCCTGGCGATCTCGATGCGCTGGCGCTGCCCGCCGGAGAGGTTGCGGGCGCCCTCCTGGAGCGGCGCGTCGAGCCCGCCCTGGCGCACGCCGATC
>JAABQW010000048.1 GCA_011391275.1 Betaproteobacteria bacterium | reverse complement strand
GCGCCGATTTCGAGGCCTACCGCGGCGCGCAGCGCGCGGTGGACGACCTCTGGCGGGACCGCGACGCCTGGTGGCACCGCGCCGTCCTCAACACCGCGGGCATGGGCTGGTTCTCGTCGGACCGCACCATCGGCGAGTACGCGCGCGAGATCTGGGAGGCCGAGCCCCTGGGCACGGCCGCGAAGGGCTAGAGGCCGGCGCCGTGAAACCGACCCTTCCCGCGGGCGTCGTCGAGGCGGTCGTCGCGGGCCGCCACGACGATCCGTTCTCCGTGCTGGGCCCCCACGAGGCCGGCGGCCGCCTGGTGGTGCGCGCCTTCGTCCCCGGCGCGCAGTCCCTCGAGGCGATCGCGCGCGACGGGGCGGTGCTCGCGCCGCTCGCGTGCGCGCACCCCGACGGCTTCTTCGAGGGGAGCCTGCCCGCGCGGGGTCCCTACCGCCTGCGCGCGCGGCGCGGCGCCGACGAGTGGGTGGTGGACGACCCCTACGCCTACGGCCCGGTCCTCGGTCCCATGGACGACTGGCTGCTCGTCGAGGGCACGCACGAGCGGCTCTTCGACCGCCTCGGCGCGCACGTCCTCGGGCACGAGGGCGCGCGCGGCGTGCACTTCGCGGTCTGGGCGCCGAACGCGCGGCGCGTCTCCGTGGTGGGCGACTTCAACGCCTGGGACGGCCGCCGGCACACGATGCGCCGCCGCTTCGACAACGGCGTCTGGGAGATCTTCGTGCCCGGCCTCGGCGAGGGCACGCTGTACAAGTACGAGGTCATCGGCGCCGGCGGCGAGCTCCTGCCGCTCAAGGCCGACCCCGTGGGCTTCGGCGCGGAGCTGCGCCCCTCGACGGCCTCGGTCGTGCGCGACACCTCGTCCTTCGCCTGGACCGACGCGCAATGGATGGCGGAGCGCGCGCAGCGCGACCCGCGACGCGCGCCGATGGCGACCTACGAGCTGCATGCCGGCTCGTGGCGCCGCGGCGAGGGCGGGCGCTTCCTCGGCTGGGACGAGCTCGCCGACGCGCTCCTGCCCTACCTCGCGGACCTGGGCTTCACGCACCTGGAGCTCATGCCGGTCAACGAGCACCCCCTCGACGCGTCGTGGGGCTACCAGCCGGTGGGGATGTTCGCGCCGACCGCGCGGTTCGGGACGCCCGCGGGCTTCGCGCGATTCGTCGACCGCTGCCACGCGCAGGGCATCGGCGTGATCGTCGACTGGGTGCCGGCGCATTTCCCCACTGACCCGCACGGGCTGGCCCGCTTCGACGGCACGGCCCTCTACGAGCACCTCGACCCGCGCAAGGGCTTCCACCCCGACTGGAACACGGCCATCTTCAACTTCGGCCGCCGCGAGGTTTCCAACTACCTGGTCGCGAGCGCCCTCTTCTGGCTGGAGCGCTATCACGTCGACGGGCTGCGCGTGGACGCGGTGGCCTCCATGCTCTACCTCGACTACTCGCGCAAGGCCGGCGAGTGGGAGCCCAACCGCCAGGGCGGCAACGAGAACCTCGAGGCGATCGCGTTCATCAGGCGCCTGAACGAGACCGTCTACGCCCTGCACCCCGGCATCATGATGATCGCCGAGGAATCCACGGCGTGGCCCGCGGTCTCGCAGCCGACGTCCTCGGGCGGCCTTGGCTTCGGGTTCAAGTGGAACATGGGCTGGATGAACGACACGCTCGCGTACATGCGCGAGGACCCCGTGCACCGCCGCTGGCACCACGACCGAATGACCTTCGGGCTCGTGTACGCCTTCACCGAGAACTTCATCCTGCCGATCTCCCACGACGAGGTGGTGCACGGCAAGGGCTCGCTCCTCGCGCGCATGCCCGGCGACGCCTGGCAGAAGTTCGCGGGGCTGCGCGCCTACTACGCGTTCATGTGGGCCCACCCCGGCAAGAAGCTCCTCTTCATGGGCCAGGAGTTCGCCCAGGGCCGCGAGTGGCAGCACGACGGCGAGCTCGACTGGGGCCAGGCCGGCGTGGACTGGCACCGCGGCGTGCGCGACCTGGTGCGCGACCTGAACCGCACCTACCGCGCCGAGCGCGCGCTGCACGAGCGCGACTGCGAGGCCGGGGGCTTCCGCTGGATCGAGGTCTCGGACCGCCAGAACTCCGTGTTCGCGTGGCTGCGCACCGGCGGCGAGGGTGCCTCTCCCGTCGTGGTGCTGAGCAACTTCACGCCGGTGCCGCGCGAAGGCTACCGGGTCGGCCTTCCGCTGCCCGGGCGCTGGCGCGAGCTCCTGAACACCGATGCGGCGGCCTACGGCGGCTCCAACGCGGGCAATGCCGGCGGCGTGTCCGCCGACGGCCCGCCCAGCCACGGCCTGCCCTGCTCCGCATCGATCAACCTGCCGCCGCTCGCGACGGTCTGGCTCGTCCACGAGGCCGCCTGAGCGACGGAAAAGGGAACCGAGGAGAAACCATGGAAACGACCGCGCACGGCAACGACACGGACTACGGCGAGCGCCGGAAGGTCACCTACTCCACCCCGCTCGCCCGTTCGGCGATGGCCTACGTGCTGGCCGGCGGCCGCGGCACGCGGCTCATGGAGCTCACCGACCGGCGGGCGAAGCCCGCCGTGTACTTCGGCGGCAAGTCGCGCATCGTCGACTTCGCGCTCTCCAACGCGCTCAACTCGGGCATCCGCCGCATCGCCGTGGCCACCCAGTACAAGGCGCACAGCCTCATCCGCCACCTGCAGCGCGGCTGGAACTTCCTGCAGCCGGTGCGCAACGAGTCCTTCGACATCCTGCCGGCCAGCCAGCGCCTCGGCGGCAACGAGTGGTATGCCGGGACCGCCGACGCCGTCTACCAGAACATCGACATAGTCGACGGCTACGCGCCCGAGTACCTCGTCATCCTCGCCGGCGACCACATCTACAAGATGGACTACGAGCGCATGCTCGTGCAGCACGTGAACTCCGGCGCCGACGTGACGGTGGCCTGCCTCGAGGTCCCGGCGGCCGAGGCGAGCGCCTTCGGCGTGATGCACGTCGACACCGAGGACCGCATCGTCTCCTTCGTCGAGAAGCCCGCCATCCCGCCCGAGATGCCGGACCGCCCCGGCTGGGCGCTCGCGAGCATGGGCATCTACGTGTTCAAGCGCGACCTCCTGAACGACCAGCTGCGCCGCGACGCCGCCGACCCCGGCTCCAGCCGCGACTTCGGCAAGGACGTGATCCCGTGGCTGGTCGCCAACGGCAAGGCGATCGCCCACCGCTTCACCTCCTCGTGCGTGCGCTCGCGCGCCGAGTCGGAGGTCTACTGGCGCGACGTCGGGACGCTCGACGCCTACTGGGAGGCCAACGTCGACCTGACCGACGTCGTGCCGGACCTCGACCTCTTCGACCGCAACTGGCCGATCTGGACCTACGCCGAGATCACGCCGCCGGCGAAGTTCGTGCACGACGTCGACGGGCGCCGCGGCTCGGGCGTGGCCTCCCTCGTTTCCGGCGGCTGCATCGTCTCCGGCGCGGCCGTGCGCCGCTCGCTCCTCTTCACCGGCGTGCACGTGCACTCCTACGCGTCCGTGACCAACACCGTCGTCCTGCCGTACGTGGACATCGCGCGCGGCGCCCGGCTGAGCAACGCCATCGTGGACGCGGAAGTGCGCATCCCGCCG
Source organism: Betaproteobacteria bacterium (assembly GCA_011391275.1). GTDB lineage: Bacteria > Pseudomonadota > Gammaproteobacteria > Burkholderiales > Usitatibacteraceae > FEB-7. The sequence continues at coordinate 3,368 of JAABQW010000048.1, read as the reverse complement.
GGGCTCGTCGTGGGCGAGGACCCGGAACTCGACGCGCGCCGCTTCCGCCGCACCGAGCGCGGCATCTGCCTCGTCACCCAGCCGATGATCGACCGGCTCGCGGCATGAGCGGACCCGCGGTCCTGTCGGTCGCCTCCGAGGTCTTCCCGCTCGTGAAGACGGGCGGGCTCGCCGACGTCGCGGGGGCGCTCCCGCCGGCGCTCGCGGCCGAAGGCGTGGCGGTGCGCACACTCCTGCCCGGCTACCCCGCCGTGCTCGCCGCGCTTCCCGCCGCCGAGACCGTGCACCGCTGGCCTCTGCTCAACGGCGGGCCGGCGCGCCTGCTCGCCGCCCGCGCCGCGGGGCTGGACCTCTTCGTGCTCGACGCGCCGCACCTGTACGACCGCCCCGGCAACCCCTACGTCGGCGCCGACGGCAAGGACTGGCCCGACAACGCCCTTCGCTTCGGCGCGCTCGGGGCCGTGGCCGCCGAGCTGGGGCGGGGACTCCTGCCCGCGTTCGCGCCCGCCATCGTCCACGCGCACGACTGGCAGGCGGCGCTCGCGCCCGCCTACCTGCACTACGCCGAGGGGCCGCGCCCGCGCACGGTGATGACGGTGCACAACCTCGCCTTCCAGGGGCAGTTCCCGGCGGAGCTCCTCGCCCCCCTGGGCCTGCCGCCGCACGCCTTCGCCGTGGACGGCGTGGAGTACTACGGCACCATCGGCTTCCTGAAGGCGGGGATCGCGCTCGCCGACCGCATCACCACGGTCTCGCCGCGCTACGCCATGGAGATCCGCACGCCGGAATTCGGCATGGGCCTCGACGGGCTGCTGCGCAGCCGCGCCGGCTCCCTCCTCGGGATACTCAACGGCATCGATACCGACTACTGGAACCCGGCCACGGACCCGTACCTCGCCGCGCGCTTCGACGCGAGCTCGATCGTCGAGCGCGCCGCGAACAAGCTGGCGCTGCAGAAGCGGCTGGGGCTGGACGCCGGCGACAAGGCGCCCCTATTCGGTGTCGTGAGCCGGCTGACCTGGCAGAAGGGCATGGACGTGCTCCTCGCGGCGATCCCGGATCTTCTCGCGCAGGGCGCGCAACTCGCCCTCGTGGGCTCCGGCGAGGCCGAACTCGAGGCCGGGATGCGCGCGGCGGCCGCGGCGAACCCGGGGCGCATCGGCGTCCTCATCGGCTTCGACGAGGCCGCCGCCCACCTCGTGCAGGGCGGCTCCGACGCGCTCCTCGTGCCGTCGCGCTTCGAGCCCTGCGGGCTCACGCAGCTCTGCGCGCTGCGCTACGGCGCGGTCCCGGTGGTGGCCCGCGTGGGCGGGCTCGCCGACACGGTGATCGACGCGAACGAGATGGCGCTCGTCGCGAGCGCCGGCAACGGGCTGCAGTTCGCGCCGGTGACGCCCGAGGCGCTGGCCCTCACGCTGGAACGCGCCGTCACGCTGTGGCACGACCGCCCGACGTGGCGCCGCCTGCAGCAGCACGCGATGTCGGCCGAGGTGGGCTGGCAACGCCCGGCGCGGCAGTACGCGGCGCTATACCGCAGCCTCGCGACGGCCTGACGCGCCGCCCGCTCCCGCCATGCCCGCCATCGGCCCCGGCAGCCCCGAGCCGCTCGGCGTCACCCCGCAAGAGGGGGGCGCCAACGTCGCCGTGTTCTCGGCCAACGCGACCGCCATCGAGCTGTGCCTCTTCGATGCCTCGGGCGACACCGAGACCGCGCGCATCGCGCTGCCCGAGCGCACGGGCGACGTCTTCCACGGCTTCGTGGCCGGCATCGGGCCGGGCACGCGCTACGGACTGCGCGCCCACGGTCCCTGGGACCCGCGCCACGGCCACCTGTTCAATCCCGCCAAGCTCCTCGTCGACCCCTACGCCACGGCGATCGACCGGCGCTTCGCGCTGCACGCGGCCCAGTCCGGCGCGATGCCCGGCGGGTCGACGCGAAACGACGCCGACAGCGCGCCCTTCGTGCCGAAGGCGATCGTGGCGGGCCCGATGCCGGCCGCGGCGGGGCGCGGCGCGCGCGTGCCGTGGCCGGACACGACGATCTACGAGCTGCACGTGCGCGGCTACACGTCGGCCCACCCCGGCATCCCGGCGCCGATCCGCGGCACCTGCGCGGGCCTCGCCCACCCGGACGCCGTGGGGCACCTCGCGAAGCTGGGCATCACCACCGTCGAGCTGATGCCGCTCGCCGCCTGGGTGGACGAACGCCACCTGCCGCCGCTGGGGCTCGCCAACTACTGGGGCTACAACCCGGTGGCACTGATGGCGCCCGACCCCGGCCTGGCACCCGGCGGGCTGGCCGAGCTGGCCGCCTGCGTCGCGGCGCTGCACGAAGCGGGCATCGAGGTCCTCCTCGACGTCGTGCTCAACCACACCGGCGAGGGCGACGAGCACGGGCCCACGCTGTCGCTGCGCGGGCTGGACAACGCGACCTACTACCGCACCCTGCCCGGCGACGGCGCGCGCTACGCCAACGACGCCGGCTGCGGCAACACGCTGGCACTCGACCGCGCGCCGGTGCTGCGCCTCGCCCTCGACGCGCTGCGCCATTTCGCGATCCACGCCGGCGTCGACGGGTTCCGCTTCGATCTCGCCACCACCCTCGCGCGCCGCGACGACGGCTTCGACCCGGCCGCGCCCTTCCTGCAGGCCATCGGGCAGGACCCGGTCCTGCGCGACCTCAAGCTCGTCGCGGAGCCCTGGGACATCGGCCCCGGCGGGCATCGCCTCGGCGCCTTCCCCGCCGGCTGGGGCGAATGGAACGACCGCTACCGCGACGCCGTGCGCCGGTTCTGGCGCGGCGACGACGCGATGGCCGGCGAGCTCGCCACGCGGCTCGCGGGCTCCGCCGACGCGTTCGCCGGGCGCGCCCGCCCGCCGTCGCGCTCGGTGAACTTCGTCTGCGCGCACGACGGGTTCACGCTTGCCGACCTGGTCGCCCACGAGCGCAAGCACAACGAGGCCAACGGCGAGGGCAACCGCGACGGCACCGACGCCAACCACTCCTGGAACCACGGCACCGAGGGCGCGACCCGCGACGCGATGGTGAGCGATGCGCGGGCACGCGACGCGCGCAGCCTCCTCGCCACGCTCTTCGTCTCGCGCGGCACGCCGATGCTCTCGATGGGCGACGAGCTGGGCCGCACGCAGCTCGGCAACAACAACGCCTACGCCCAGGACAACGCCGCCTCGTGGGTCGACTGGGTCCGGTCCGACGCGGACCTCGCCGGCTTCGTCGCGCGGCTGGCGGACTTGCGCCGGCGCCACCGCGCCCTGCGGGCCGACCGCTGGCTCCTGGGCGAGCCCGTCGACCCGACCGGCATTCCCGACGTCGAGTGGCGCCATCCCGACGGGCGCGCCATGTCGCG
>JAABQW010000047.1 GCA_011391275.1 Betaproteobacteria bacterium | reverse complement strand
TCGCGCGGGGACTGGGAGCATCCGCGCGGCCGCGCGCTCATGGCCGTGTTCTTCGCGGGTGCGACGGCCGGCGAGCCGGCCGACCGCGTCGCGGTCGCCTTCAACGCCGGGAGCGAGGATCTCGCGGTACGCTGGCCCGACGCGCGCGACGGCCAGCGCTGGCGCACGGCCTTCGACACGTCGCTGCCCGCGGGCGCGACTGTCCCGCCTGCCCCCGCCGAGCGCCTCGCCGCGCGCTCCGTGACGATCCTCGTCGAGGAAGCCGGGCCCGCACCGCGCCGCCGCGCGGTTGG
>JAABQW010000046.1 GCA_011391275.1 Betaproteobacteria bacterium | reverse complement strand
GGCCGAGGGCAAGAACTGGAAGAACGACCTTTCCGGCGGCATCCAGCGCGTCGTCCTCAAGAACCACGGCTGCCATCCCTTCGGCAACGCCAAGGCGCGCGCGGTCGTCTGGAACTTCCCGGACGCGATCCCGAAGCACCGCGAGCCGATCTACTCCAACCGGCCGGACCTCGTCGCCAAGTACCCGACGCACGATGACAAGAAGGCGTTCTGGAGGCTGCCGACGCTCTACAAGACGGTCCAGCAGAAGGCGCTCAACGACAAGGTGCACGAGAAGTACCCGGTCGTGCTCACGTCGGGGCGCCTGGTCGAGTACGAGGGCGGCGGCGAGGAGACCCGCTCCAACCCGTGGCTCGCCGAGCTGCAGCAGGAGAACTTCGTGGAGATCAACCCGAAGGACGCCGATTCCCGCGGCATCAAGTACTGGGACTACGTCTGGGTGAGCACCCCCACGGGGGCTCGCATCAAGGTCCGCGCGCTCATCACGGAGCGGGTCGGCCAGGGCGTGTCCTGGATCCCGTTCCACTTCGCGGGCTGGTGGCAGGGCAAGGACCTGCTGGACAAGTACCCCGAGGGCGCGGCGCCGATCGTGCGCGGTGAGGCCGTCAACACGGCCACCACCTACGGCTACGACTCGGTGACGATGATGCAGGAGACCAAGACCACCCTGTGCCAGATCGAGCGCGCCTAGCGCACCGCCACGGATATTAGGAGAAATTCAAATGGCCAGAATGAAATTCATCTGTGACGCCGAGCGCTGCATCGAGTGCAACGGCTGCGTGACGGCGTGCAAGAGCGAGCACGAGGTGCCGTGGGGCGTGAACCGCCGCCGGCTGGTGACGGTGAACGACGGCCTGCCGGGCGAGCGCTCCATCTCGGTGGCGTGCATGCACTGCACCGACGCGCCCTGCATGGCGGTCTGCCCCGTGGACTGCTTCTACAAGACGGAAGAGGGCGTGGTCCTGCACGACAAGGACCTGTGCATCGGCTGCGGCTACTGCTTCTACGCCTGCCCGTTCGGCGCCCCGCAGTTCCCGCAGGCCGGCGCCTTCGGCCTGCGCGGCAAGATGGACAAGTGCACGTTCTGCGCCGGCGGCCCCGAGGAGAACAACACGGCCGAGGAGTACCGCAAGTACGGCCGCAACCGCCTCGCCGAGGGCAAGCTCCCGGCGTGCGCGGAAATGTGCTCCACCAAGGCGCTTCTCGCGGGCGACGCGGACGTGCTCACCAGGATCTACAAGACCCGCGTCGTCACCCGCGGCAAGGGCGAGGAGATCTGGGGATGGTCCATGGCCTACGGCGGCAGCGGCATGCTCGCCGACCAACCGGGAGCAAAAGCATGAGAAAACTGACCGCCTTCGCGGCCGCCTTCGCGGCGGCCGTGGTGTTCACCGGCTGCACGGAAATCGCCCAGGAGCCCGGCAAGTCCTACGCCGGCAAGGAGGACTCGAAGCCGTACGCCGGCGACGAGTTCAAGGGCGACAAGGGCAAGTGGGAGGCAACGCTCGCCCAGCGCAGCAAGGGTCAGGACGACTATGCCCGCATCGTTTCAGAGAAGAAATAAGGGAGAGACGACAATGACTATCCGAATCGCCAGGGGCCTGGGCGCGCTCGTCGTGGCGCTCGCCGCATGGCTTCCCGTCGCGGCCAGCGCGCAGCAGCCGGCCGCTCCCGCACAACAACCCGCCGCGGCCGCGCCGCAGCAGTCGGCGCCCGCGCCGGACTGGAACAAGCCGCCGGCGTGGAACGACGTGAGCGCGAAGCCGGGGTACGCCTCGGTGCCCGGCCGCGAGACCAACATCCTCATCCAGGACGCAGGCCACGAGTGGCGCAAGCTCCGCAACGGCCCGATCACGTTCTACGGCGGGATCATCCTCGTCATCCCGCTCGCGATCCTCGTCCTGTTCTACCTCGCCAAGGGCCCGATCAAGGTGCACGACCCGCTCACCGGGCGGCTCATCGAGCGCTTCACGAGCGTCGAGCGCGTGGCGCACTGGACGCAGGGGATCGCCTTCGTCGTCCTGGCGCTCACCGGCATCGTGATCCTCTTCGGCAAGCACATCATCCTGCCGATCGTGGGGCACGCGGCCTTCGCCGGGCTCACCACCCTCTCGAAGAACCTCCACAACTTCGTGGGGCCGCTCTTCATCTTCGCGATGGTGATCTTCATCACGCTCTACATCCGCGAGAACTTCTTCAAGTCGTGGGACGGCGCGTGGTTCGGCAAGTTCGGGGGTCTCCTTTCCGGCGAGCACGTGCCGTCGGGCAAGTTCAACGCCGGCGAGAAGGCCCTCTTCTGGGTGCTGGTCGTGGGGCTGGGCTCGGTGCTGGCCGTCACGGGCCTCATCCTCAACTTCCCGAACTGGAACCAGGGCCGCGAGGCGATGCAGCTCGCCAACCTCATCCACGGCGGCGCGGCGATCCTCGCGATGGCCATGGCCACGTTCCACATCTACCTCGGCACGGTGGGCATGCAGGGCGCGCTCGACGCCATGAAGACCGGCTACGTCGACGAGACGTGGGCCAAGGAGCACCACCAGCACTGGTACGACGAGGTGAAGGCCGGCAAGCGACCCGAGAAGGTCGTCTCCGGCACCGCCCAACCGGCTACGGGGGACTGATCATGAAGACGAAACTCATCGCGCTGGCCGTCGCGGCCGGACTCGGCATCGCGTTCACGGTCCAGGCGAAGCTGCCGCCGGCGCCGCCCGCCGACCCGGCCACGGTCGAGGCGAAGAAGAAGGCTGCCGCCGAGGCAGCGGAAAAGGGCAAGGCCGCCATGGCGGCCGCGCAGGAACAGGCGGTCAGGAACTTCCAGGGCAACATGAAGAAGGCCGGCAAGCCCGTCCCGAAGCCCACGCCGATCGCTGCGGCCGCCCCGGCGGCACCGGCGAAGGCGGCCACCCCGGCAAAGCCCGCGGAAAAGGCCCCGGCGAAGAAGTCCTGACCCGGTACCGTTCAGGGATGAGGGCGGCTTCGGCCGCCCTTTTCTTTTGCCTGGGGAACGGGCCCGCGCGGGCCGGTCACCAGGTGTAGCGAACCGTGTAGCGGACCACCGCCTCGCCCTTGGCCGCGATGCGCACGGGGAAGTGGACGGTGCGCGCGTCTTCCTTCCGGAAGTCGTGGGTCTTGCGCGTGATCGCCCAGTTCGTCCACCGGTAGAGGTTCTCCTTCACGACGACGGCCACTTCCTCGTCGGGCTTCTGGTTGCGCACGCGCACCTCGATCTCCTCCTCGATCCACTTCGCCGACGTGTCGATGCGGTAGTCGAGCTGCTTCCTCTCGCCCACGACGTCGAAGGCGGAGCCCAGCTTCACCTGCACGGTCTCGTCGCGCGCCGTGTGGTCGATCAGGTCCTCGCCGATGAATTCCAGGCTGCCGTCCGCGTCGTCGCGCTTGGACACGCGCAGCTTCCCCGCCGGCAGCGGCACGCCGAGCCCGTTGGCCGCGGCGTTCTTCATCCGCAGGTAGACGTCCACCTTGCGGTTGGAGAGGACGCCGTAGTTGCGGTCGGTCATGGGCGAGCCGTAGGAGGCGAAACCGGAGCCCTGCCCGTAGTAGAGGAGCGTCTTCTCGCAGCCCACGCCCGTGGCGGTGGGGAAGAGCTCGATCTGCTTGGTGGAGTTCTGCGCGAGCGTCGTCGGGCGCCCCAGCGTGTAGAGGTGGTACTCGAAGAAGGCCTTCTCCTCGAAGCCCGGCGCCTTGGCCTCCTGCGCGCGCATCATCGAGGCCGGCGCGGCGGCGGGGTAGGCGCGCGGCTGCGCGCGGTGCACGTCCCCCGCGACGAGCTTGAGCTTCGCGTCCTCGAAGGTCGCGCCCGACTGGTTGACGATCGTGACCCACGCGCCGACGTCGAGCCGGCACTGGCCGGGCCCGGGCTCCTTGTAGGTGACGTTGTAGTCGGTCCACCAGGTCACGCCCCCCGTCTGGTAGGCGATGCGCGCGTCGTGGGTGCCGGCGCGCCCGCTCTCGATGTCCCAGACGAGCGTGGGCCGGCTGATGAGTCCGCCGGGCAGGCTGGGGAGGGTCACGCCGGAGTAGCCGTTGACCACGCGAACGCTGCCGTCGGCCGCCTTCAGCGTGAGGCCGCCCTGCGTGCCGACGAGGGTCCCGGTGAAGGAACCCACGCCCTGGCCGCGGGGCTGCTCGACGGTGATCTCGCGCTCGAGATAGCGGGAGAGCAGCTTCTGCGTGCTGGTGAGGTCGAACTCGAAGCTCTGCTCGATGACGCGCGTGCCTTTCGGGTCCGTGAGGGACGCGAAGGAGACGGTGGTCGGGTCGATGAGCGCCGGGACGTCGGGCACGCGAAGAAGGTTGCGGCCGGCCTTGAGTTCGAACCGGCGCTCCTCCCGGACCAGGGCGTAGCCCGGGATCGTCATGCCCTCGCCGCCGGTGCGGAAGGTCTGCGGAGACAGCGTCCCGGGCTGGGCGCTGGAGTAGATGGTGATCGCGGTCGAGGCGCCGGCCGGCAGGGCGAGGGCGGCGAGCGTGGCGATGACGAGCGGGCGGGCGTTCCGGGGCATTTGCGTTTCCTCCATCGGGTTCGGTACCGAGTGTAACGGCCCGCGCCGGCAAAGGGGTTGACGCCCCGCTATACTTTGCGCCATGAGATTCGAAGGCACCGACACCTACGTCGCGGACGACGACCTGAAGATCGCGGTCAACGCCGCCGTCACCCTGCAGCGCCCGCTCCTCATCAAGGGCGAGCCCGGCACCGGCAAGACCATGCTCGCGGAGGAGGTGGCGCGCGCGCTGGACATGCCGCTCTACCAGTGGCACATCAAGAGCACGACCAAGGCGCAGCAGGGCCTCTACGAGTACGACGCCGTCTCGCGGCTGCGCGACTCGCAGCTCGGCGGCGACAAGGTGGGCGACATCGCCAACTACATCGTGAAGGGCGTGCTCTGGGAAGCCTTCGAGTGCGAGCGCCAGGCGGTGGTCCTCGTCGACGAGATCGACAAGGCGGACATCGAGTTCCCCAACGACCTGCTGCGCGAGCTCGACCGCATGGAGTTCCACGTCTACGAGACGCGCCGGACCGTGAAGGCCCGCCACCGCCCGGTCATCCTCATCACCTCCAACAACGAGAAGGAGCTGCCCGACGCGTTCCTGCGCCGCTGCTTCTTCCACTACATCCGCTTCCCGGACAAGGAGACGATGCAGGCCATCGTCGACGTGCATTTCCCGGGCATCCGCAAGCACCTCGTGCAGGCGGCACTCGAATGCTTCTTCGGCATCCGCGAGATGCCGGGCCTGAAGAAGAAGCCCTCGACCTCCGAGCTTCTCGACTGGCTGAAGCTGCTGCTCGCCGAGGACATCCCGCCGGAGGCGCTGCGGAGCGAGGGCCACCAGCAGGCGATCCCCCCGCTCTACGGGGCGCTCCTCAAGAACGAGCAGGACGTCCACCTCTTCGAGCAGCTGCTGTTCCTGCAACGCCGCGGCCGCTAGCGCCGCGCGACCCGGGAGGACCCATGGCCACGACGCGCAAGGCGGCCGGAAGGCCGGCCACGAGGAAGCCCGCCCCCGCGAAAGCGCGGGCGAAGGCGTCGACGAAGGCGAAGGCGAAGACGAAGACCAGGCCGGCGAGAAAGCCGGCGGCGCCGAAGGCCGCGGCGCGGGGCATGCTCGCCCAGGCCACGGGCGAGGTGGCGCGCCTGGCCGGCGTCGGCACCGACGCGGTCGCGCGGGCCACGGGCAAGGCCTGGGACCAGTGGCTCGCGATCCTCGACAAGGCGGGCGCCGCTGCGCTCCCGCACAAGGCCATCGCGGCGCTGCTGGCCGGCAAGTACCGCGTGCCGCCGTGGTGGAGCCAGATGGTCGCGGTGGGCTACGAGCAGGCGCGCGGGTTGCGCAAGGCGCACCGGAAGGTCGACGGTTACTCGGCCGGCGCCTCGCGGACGGTCGCCGCATCCCTCGACCGGCTGTACGGCGCCTGGTCGGACCCGAAGCTGCGCGCGCTCTGGCTCGGGAACGCGCCCGTTGCGGTGACGCGCGCCACGGACGGAAAGTCGTTGCGCATCACCTGGACGGCCGGCGGCTCGCGCGTGGACGTGAACTTCACCGCGGCCGGCAGGGGAAAGAGCCGCGTGCAGGTCGAGCACGGAAGGCTCGCCGACGCGAACGTCCGCGCGGAGCAGAAGGCCTTCTGGTCCGGCGCGCTCGACCGCCTCAAGTCGATGCTCGAGAAGGCGGCATAGCGGCCGTGCTCGTCGACTTCTTCTTCACCGTGCGCAAGGCCGGCGTCCCGGCGAGCGTGAAGGAGTTCCTCACGCTGGTGGAGGCGCTGCGGGAGGGCGTCGTCACGGGCAGCGTCGACGACTTCTACGTGCTGTCGCGCGCGACGCTGGTGAAGGACGAGGCCTTCTTCGACCGCTTCGACCTCGCGTTCTCGGCCTACTTCAAGGGCGTGGGCGCGATCCCCGACGAGCTGGTGAAGGACATCCCCGCCGAGTGGCTGAGGAAGCTCGCCGAGCGCAACCTCTCGGAGGAGGAGAAGCGCCTGGTCGAGTCGCTGGGCGGCTGGGACAAGCTCATGGAGACGCTGCGCGAGCGCCTCGAGGAGCAGAAGGGGCGCCACCAGGGCGGCAACAAGTGGATCGGCACGGCCGGCACCTCGCCCTTCGGCGCCTTCGGGTACAACCCCGAGGGCATCCGCATCGGGCAGGACCGCTCGCGCAACCGCCGGGCGGTCAAGGTCTGGGACCAGCGCGAGTTCCGCGACTACGACGCCGACCGCGAACTGGGGGTGCGCAACATCAAGCTGGCGCTGCGCCGCCTGCGCCGCTTCGCGCGCACGGGTGCCCCCGAGGTGCTCGACCTGCCGGACACCATCCGCGCCACGGCGAGGAACGCCGGCTACCTCGACCTGAGGATCGTCCCGGAGCTGCACAACGCGGTGAAGGTGCTCCTCTTCCTCGACGTGGGCGGCACCATGGACGACCACATCCGGGTGGTCGAGGAGCTCTTCAGCGCCGCGCGCACCGAGTTCAAGAACCTCGAGCACTTCTATTTCCACAACTGCGTCTACGAGTCGGTGTGGAAGGACAACCAGAGACGCAACCGCGAGCGCATCTCCACCGTGGACGTGATGCGCCGCTTCGGCCACGACTACAAGGTGATCTTCGTGGGGGACGCGGCGATGAGCCCCTACGAGCTCGAGCAGCCCGGCGGAAGCGTGGAGCACTGGAACGACGAGGCGGGACGCGTGTGGCTGGAGCGGCTGCTGCGCACCTGGCCGCGCGCCGCGTGGCTCAATCCCGCGCCGGAGGAACACTGGGGGTGGACGGTGTCGACGGAGAACATACGGCGCATCTTC